>JADGDW010000057.1 GCA_016744725.1 Candidatus Albibeggiatoa sp. nov. BB20
CTCCAAGTGAAATAATGAGAAGAATAAAAGGACGTTCAGCAAGAAAACTATTAGGAGAATTAACGAATGAGATAGTAAAAAACTATTTAGAACATCACTTCGATCCTAATCAAAATGGCAATTTCAGAACAGAAGACTAATTCTTTAATAACAACAGAGCTTGGTTCCTGTATCCCAGCTTTCAGCCGCCAAACCCACCAGTCTTTAGCGGGTGGTTGTTTAGTGATTTAAAATATAATATCAATATATCACTACTTGTCTAGGACTACCAAATTATCGTCACTATCTTCTTTAATTCAATTTATGGATGTGTACCATGAATACTTATGCAGAACAGATTTATCAACAATCTTTACAATTATCACCAGACAACGCTCAAGAAGTTTTGCAATTTATTGAATTCATAAATTTTAAATAAAAAGAACCTTTATCTGAAACACAATATATACTTAATAATCCAAGTCTCATGGCACAAATTCACGCAGCAGAGCAAAATCCTGAGCAATGGATAAAACCATCAGAAAACCAACTCAACTTAGATGAGTAATTATGCGTGATATTGTTTTCTGCCAAAAGGCTTGGGAAAGTTATGAAGCATTACGAGAGCGCGATAAGAAATTACACAAAAAGTTACGTGATATTCTGACAGAAATGCAGCGTAATGATGATTTAACACAAGACTTAGGAAAGCCAGAGCCTTTAAAACATGAGTTGAGTGGTAAATATTCACGTCGTTTATCAGGAAAAGATAGGCTAGTTTATAGTTTTGGCGAAACTCAGGTTTGTATTTATGCGATTGATGAGCATTATGATAATTAATCTTTTTTTGAGCAGCGTCATAATATCTTGCAGTTATGAAATTTGCTGTTAATAGCTGAGCTTTTTTAATGTCTGAAGGCAATAAAGATGTTACAAATAATAGAAGCAATGATTGACCAAACAGAGCAAATTATCTGGTCTGAACCTATTCATATTCAAAAAACACAAAAAATCTTAACTACACATTTTTAGAACAATATCAAATAGCTTCTTAGAGGTCATTATGTTAAAAGCATTTCGTACGATCAGTATTTTGGAAGGTTTATCGTATTTGGTCATTTTGAGCGTCACATTTGGCTTAATCAGTCGTGACTATGTATCTCCACTGGGGATGTTGCACGGTGTTTTATTTATGTTTTATCTCATGCTTTCTCTGCTGGTTTCAAATAAAAAAAGCTGGTCTATTTTGGTCTGGAGCGGGTTGTTTTTAGCTTCTCTGATTCCATTTGCTTTCATTCTAGTCGAAATGTATTTAAGAAAACAGGATGATATGCAACAGCTAGAGCCTGTTGATGTTTCTGCAAATTTATGATTTCTTCAATCAATTAGAAAATACTCTTACATTGGGCAGAACAAGATTTGGATTCTCCAGACGCATTGCATCTTGCAAAAAGCCAACATGCTTCATCCCTAGTTACCATTTGATAAAAAATTTATTAAGCACAGTCAAAATATTGGAACTTGTTAAGTTAAACAGCCTAAAGCATTGAAAAACCAACTTAATACTTGAATTTATATTTATGTGATTGGTGAACATTACGACGGAATTTAAAATGACAGAATTACACGCACTTTATCAAAAAAATTATACAGAATTGGCAAAACAATCAGCGGAATTACTCAAAGCAGGACGTTTTTCAGAGCTAGATATTGAGCATTTGCTGGAGGAATTGGAAAGTATGGGTGCAAGTGAACGCAATGAATTAGAAAACCGTTTAGTGATACTCATGGCTCACCTATTAAAATGGCAATTTCAATATCAACAACTATCTGAACGTTGGCAGGGACTTAAGGAAGATAGCTGGCGTTCCAGCATTGTTGAACAACGGGCGCGACTGGCTAAGCGTTTACGCAAATCACCGGGATTAAAATCTGATTTGGACGAAGTGATCGCAGAAGTCTATGAAGATGCGGTTGAGATTGCAGTGAAAGAAACTCAACTACCTGAGTCTACTTTTCCAATCCAATGTCCATATACAATTAAGCAATTATTTGATGATAATTTTTATCCAGAACACATTTAAAGTATAGGTAATCCTGTAAAAAGTAGTGTTATAATGTAGTTAATTATTGATTTGAGGGAAGGTATGAAATTTTTGGTTGTAATGATGAATAAAATACCAAACAGCTCCAATATGATTTTCAACAGATTTAGAGAAGGAAATGTTTTTTCGGGCAAGATGACCAACACTCTGTATGGCATTTAGAGGTTGATAGGCTTTCCAAAAATCAGTATAGATAGTGGCACATTGGCGATATTTAGGAGGTAGAAAATTCCACAAGCCCCTTGCTCCATTTTCACCTCAGTCTCCCACATAATAACCTACTATTTCATGGGTTTGATTATCTAATGCGAGCCATATCTAAACCTTATTTTGTTTTTTCCAACATAAGACCATAATTCATCGGCCTGTATGACTATCTTTCTTAATTTATTATTCACGTAATCCTGTAACCACTTGTTACTTTCGCCATTTTTGCTAGGCTCATCCTTCTCCAATAGCAAAGTATCTATTGCTTCTATAGTTTTTAACTCTCTTTGTTCTATAAGATAATCTGATCTTTTCAATACAAATTGATACTTACATTCTTTGCATTGCGCTTTCTTATTCCCCCTTACATTTCCATTCAGTTTTAGTTTTTCTTAAGCACCTCCTGGACAATTCATTTTTTCAATACCTAATTGTTTTTTAATCATAGGCACTACAATCTATATAGCTACCAAATAAGAAAATACTCAAAATCATTCATGAAAGTTCTATAATCCTATCATGCTAATTTAAATTAGCCGTTTTAAGATTACCAAGTCCAGAAAGGGAGTTAATATGTATAAACATATCATTGCATTGTGGATGCTGGCTTTGATGCTCAGTTTGCATCCTGTGACTCAAGCTGCATTACCGTTTATGGTAGATGATAAACCATTGCCAACTTTAGCCCCGATGCTGGATAACGTTACTCCGGCTGTTGTGAATATTTCAACCCGTCAATGGCAACGAGCACAAGATAATCCTTTATTAAATGATCCTTTTTTCCGTTATTTCTTTAATTTGCCCAATGAACCTGAAAACAAAGAAAATCAAAGTTTAGGTTCTGGTGTGGTGGTTGATGCCAAAAGAGGTTATGTGATTACTAATCATCATGTAATTGATAAGGCAGACGAAATTACCGTAACATTGCGCGATGGTCGCAGCTTAAATGCTGAATTGGTGGGCACAGACCCTGAAACAGATGTGGCCTTGTTAAAAGTCGCAGCCGATAATTTAACCGATATATCTAGTGCAAATTCAGATCAATTACGGGTTGGTGATTTTGTGGTGGCTATTGGTAATCCATTTGGCTTAGGTCAAACCGTGACATCAGGTATTGTCAGCGCGTTAGGTCGTTCTGGTTTGGGGATTGAGGGTTATGAAGATTTTATTCAAACTGATGCGTCAATTAATCCCGGTAATTCAGGCGGTGCATTGGTCAATTTACGGGGTGAATTAGTCGGCATCAACACCGCGATTTTAGCTCCAAATGGGGGTAATGTCGGTATTGGGTTTGCGATTCCTATGAATATGGTTAATCGGATTGTGCAACATTTATCTAAATATGGAGAAGTCAAACGCGGGATTTTAGGCGTACATTTACAAGATATGACCGCTGATTTAGCTGAAGCCTTTGGCATTCAACATATTAGAGGGGCTTTAGTGGTTGAAGTCGTCAGCGGTTCGCCTGCTAACAAAGCGGGTCTGCGTAAAGGTGATGTGATTACTTTAATTGATCGTAAATCGGTTGAAGATTCTGATGATGCACGTAATCATATTGGTTTATTGCGGGTTGGCGATCGGGTTCGGGTCACGATTTTGCGCAAAGGACGTATTTTGCATTTATATGCGATTATTGAAGATCCAAATACAGTTGCTAGCATATCGGGGATTGATGGCGGTCGGTTAAATCGTTATTTGGAAGGGACAATTTTAACCGATAGACGCGGTATGATTGAGGTTAAAACTGTTGAGCGAGACAGTGTTGCATGGCAAATTGGTTTGCGTAAAGGCGATGTGGTGCTGGCATTAAACCGCCGTCCATTAACAGAAGTTGATGATTTAGCTCAAGGTCTTAGCCGTAGAAATTCACCGTATGCAATTAAAATCCGTCGTGATGATGATATTATTTCTTTTGTATTCCGCTAATTGACTCAATTAAGCAATTTGAAAACTGGTAACGTATTGGATATATTTTGCCAGTTTTAAGTATTTGATTTTATTGGATTGAATTAAGCTTGATTTTTTTGGTTGAGTCCGATTTAAGCTGTCTCTTAAAGCTAAAAAGCAATAATTTAGCTCATAGTTTTGCCTTTCAAAAAAAAACATAAAATATGTTAATCTATTGTGATGCGTGGATTAAATGGATGGCGAAATGGATTATTGGCAATGGTTTAATACTAATTTGGACAGCATCATTGCAGGTGTTATTAGTAGTGGCATTTTTGCATTTATTGCGTTTTATGTCAGCAGGTATATGTTTAAACAAAGTTCTCAACCTTCATTAACTCAACATTCTGAGTCAAAACCAGTGCTGCCGCCTATCAATATTAGTGTTGTTGGTGTTGGTGGCGGTGTCGAAAATGCCAATGTAAATACAGGTTCTGATGTAAATCAAAATATTGAAGCCGCTCAAGCATCTATACAGAATATTCCAATTACCCATAAATTACCTTTTTCAATTCCTATTCCTAAAAACTCGTATTTCACGGGTCGTCAGAAAATATTAGAACAGATTAAAACTGAGTTGTTAAAACAGCCTGTTGCGTTAGTGGGTTTGGGTGGTATGGGGAAAAGTCATACGGCGGCACATTTTGCGTATTTGCATGAGCAGGATTATGAGGCGGTGTTTTGGGTTGTGGCGGATACGCAGCAGAATTTAATCAGTCATTTTGCTCAGTTAGCGCAGCGTTTGACTGATGAACCTGTGATTGAGTTGGATAAACAGTTTGCGTTGGTACAGCGTTGGTTATCACAGCATCGCAATTGGTTGTTGATTGTGGATAATGTAGAACCTGAGGTGAGTTGGCGAGCCATTTTAGCGGATTCGATGCGGGGACAGATATTGTTAACCAGTCGCGCCAAAGTACTTGACGATAGGGTCAAAAGTATTGCATTGGAAAAGATGTCGGTTGCAGACAGTCAAAATATGATTTTACGGCAGGTTTTGCAAAAGTCATCGTTACGCAATATTGCTGAGGTGGATAAAAATGCAGCACGAGAGTTAGCAAAATTGTTGGATGGTTTGCCATTGGCATTGAGTCAGGCGTGTGCGTATATTCAGCAGACAGCAGATCAGGGTGGAATCGCAAATTATGTGCAGCTTTATAAAACTGACGGTTATAAGCTCATGAAAAAACGGGGCAAAGTCACTGAGCATGACCATCTTGAACCTGTTGCAATAACGTGGAAATTGTCTTATCAAAAATTGGCAAAAGAAAATCCAGCCACGATTGAGTTGTTAAGAGTGTGTGCGTTTTTGGATGCGGATGAGATTCCAGAAGAGATTTTTTTACAAGGAATTGAATATTTGGCAGAAGATTATCGAGCACTTAAATTTTGGCAAAAATGGCGTAATCGTTTATTTGGCAGATTTAAATTAGCTTGGACGGATGAACGCAAGTTAATTCAGTTAGTTGGTTATGATAGTTTAAGATTTAATGACATTTTGAGCAGTATTCAGCAATTTTCTTTATTACAACGCGATGCGACAAATAACATGCTCAGTATGCACCGTTTGGTACAAGACGATATTCGTGCTGATTTAACCCCAGAGCAGCAACAAGACTATGGGTTACGCGCTGTGCGTTTGTTGGCTGCGGTTTTTCATTATGATAAACATAATCTTGATACGTGGTCAAAACCAGAACGTTTATTAGCCTCAAGTTTAAAAATCTCATATTGGATAAACCAATTACAACTTGAGATTGAAGCATCGGGTTCATTGTTAAATCAATTAGCTTTTTATTTAGATGAAGTCAAAGCCAATTACAGCCAAGCGTTGCCGTTGTATGAGCGCAGTTTAGCGATTTGGGAAAAAGTGTTAGGTGAACACCATCCAGACGTGGCACAAAGTCTCAATAATTTGGCGGAACTGTACAGAAATCAAGGCAAGTATGAGCAAGCGTTGCCGTTGTTTGAGCACAGTTTAGCGATTTGGGAAAAAGTGTTAGGTGAACACCATCCTGACGTTGCAACCAGTCTCAACAATTTGGCTTTACTTTATTCCAATCAAGGCAAGTATGAGCAAGCGTTGCCGTTGTATGAGCGCAGTTTAGCGATTTTGGAAAAAGTGTTAGGTGAACACCATCCATTAGTTGCACAAAGTCTCAACAATTTGGCGACACTTTATTACAAACAAGGCAAGTATAAGGAAGCGTTACCGTTGTTTGAGCACAGTTTAGCGATTATGGAAAAAGTGTTAGGTGAACACCATCCTAACGTTGCAACCAGTCTCAACAATTTGGCTTTACTTTATAAAACTCAAGGCAAGTATGAGCAAGCGTTGCCGTTGTATGAGCGCAGTTTAGCGATTTGGGAAAAAGTGTTAGGTGAACACCATCCTGATGTTGCAAGCAGTCTCAACAATTTGGCGGCACTTTATGAAGATCAAGGCAAGTATGAGCAAGCGTTGCCGTTGTATGAGCGCAGTTTAGCGATTAGGGAAAAAGTGTTAGGTGAACACCATCCTGACGTTGCAACCAGTCTCAACAATTTGGCGGGACTTTATGACAATCAAGGCAAGTATGAGCAAGCGTTGCCGTTGTATGAGCGCAGTTTAGCGATTTTACAAGCGGTTTTTGATGAAAATCATCCTCATGTAAAAATGTGCAAAAGTAATTATGAAGGTTGTTTGAGGGCTTTTGAACAGGATGCAACGGATTAAAGGATGGACAGGATGTTGTCTGAATCAGGATAGACAGGATTAAAGAATTTCCAAGATTAAATCCCGCTAATCCTTAAATCTTGAGAATCTTGATTCTGATATTTTTAAACAGGATGCAACGGATTAAAGGATGGACAAGATGTTGTCTGAATCAGGATTGACAGGATTAAAGAATTTCCAAGATTAAATCCCGCTAATCCTTAAATCTTGAGAATCTTGATTCTGATATTTTTAAACACGATGCAACGGATTAAAGGATGGACAAGATGTTGTCTGAATCAGGATTGACAGGATTAAAGAATTTCCAAGATTAAATCCTGCTAATCCTTAAATCTTGAGAATCTTGATTCCGATATTTTTAAACAAGATGCAACGGATTGAAGGATGGACAAGATGTTGTCTGAATCAGGATTGACAGGATTAAAGAATTTCCAAGATTAAATCCTGCTAATCCTTAAATCTTGAGAATCTTGATTCTGATATTTTTTCTCTTTCCTGACTCCCAAATAGAATTTGGGAATCAGGGAATTGGGAGTCAGATAACTGAAATCTCTGCCGTACAGAATATGCTACAATAAAACCATGACACGCACGATCGCTGTACTTTTTATTATCATTGCACTTCATGCACAGCAATTAGTTGTATATGTAGGGCTTGCATCGTGTGAACATTTACAAACTCAAATTGAACAACCTGCCTGTCATCAAACTCAAACCAATCCACAGCAACAAGACAATTTCTGTCAACATTGTTTTAATTGCGAACTATGCCAAGTAGTTAGTTTTAACTTCTCTTCCGATTTTACCAAAACCTTAAGCATTGCCTTATCTCACACATTGAACAGCTTCAATCCCGCCCATTTCTATCAATTTTTTCCTCAAACCTTATTACGTCCCCCGCAAAAATTCTGAGCCAAATTAAAAAGTAATAAAAACAGGAGTGCGGAATTTATTCTGCCCTTTACATTATCTATTTTTATACTCAGGAGATTTTTATGCGTATTCTCACGCTTTGTCTGCTGCTATTACTCGCCGCGTGCAGTAATGAGCAATCGACTCAAGAAAACGACCCTCATGCAGGTCATAACCATGCAATGCAATCAGAAATATCAGAGACTTATGTTTGTCCCATGCACCCGCATATCGTGCGAGACGAAGAAGGCACTTGCCCGATTTGCGGCATGAATTTAGTTAAAAAGAAAGTCCAACCCGTATCCAATCTAAACTTAAGCCCAACAAAATCCCAATCTAAATTTGTCTGCCCTATGCACCCGCAGATTGTGCGAGATGAAGAAGGTACTTGTCCGATTTGCGGCATGAATTTAGTTGAAAAACAGATTGAACCACAACAAACAGGTTTACCAACAATCACCATTAGTCCTGCTGTTATGCAAAATATGGGGGTACGGACTGCCAAAGTGAAAAAAGGTCGGATGTGGAAATTTATCAAAACCGTTGGGCATGTGGCTTATAACGAAGATAAATTAATTCATGTGCATCCGCGTGCCACTGGTTGGGTGGAAAAGCTCAATATTCGGCGAGAAGGCGACCCGATTAAAAAAGGCAATATTTTATTACGTTTTTATTCTCCCGAGATTTTAGAAGCTCAACAAGATTTGATCGTTGCACTGCGTTTAAATCAAAGGCTCTCAGGTTTGAGCAATAAACAACAGCGTGATTTAGCAAAAAATCGCCTACGCCTGTTAGATGTGCCTGAACCAACCATCAGTCGAATTGCCAAAAACCTGAAATCTGAAAATAACACCGCGATGCTTTCTCCTCAATCTGGGATTGTGACCAAGCTCAATATTCGTGAAGGCATGTATATCACGCCGAGTACAGAACTGCTTACGATTACAGATTTATCAACAGTTTGGGTTATTGTTGATGTTTATGAATATCAGCTTGATTGGATAAAAAAAGGCTTAGACGCAAAAATTACCATTCCTGCGCTACCAAATCAAAAATGGGAAGGCAAAATTGATTATATTTATCCTGAATTAAATCCGCAAACTCGTACCTTGCAAGTCCGTTTAGCCTTTAAAAATAAGGGATTGGTTTTAAAACCTAATATGTTTGCTCAAGCAGTGATTTATGGCGGCGCGAAACCCAATATTTTGAAAATTGATCGACAAGCTTTGATTGTTACGGGTGAACGTGAAGCGGTGGTTTTAGCCTTAGGCGATGGGAAATTTAAATCGGTTGATGTTAAAACAGGAATGCGCAATAAAGATGAAGTCGAGATTTTATCAGGTCTGAAAGCAGGCGATAAAATTGTAATGTCTGGACAGTTTTTGATTGATTCTGAAGCCAATTTGCAAGCCAGTTTTATGCGAATGGGTGATGCTGAAAAGCAAGGAGACAGTCATGCACATCATTAATTATTTTCGATTATTTTTTTATTCACCTGAAATATTTGGATTTTTAGTAGGTGTAATTACGGCAACTTCTCGATTGTTTTCATCTAAAAGATTCAAGTTTTTAGTGGGAGTTACTACTGCGATTTCTTGGTTGTTTTCATCAAGAATAGATATTGTATTACCCAGCTTGATTTGTTCTACAAGCCAAGGAACTGAGCGTTCCAACTCTTCTAAAGTAATTGAAAGCATAATCAACAACCTCTTAAAAACAATCACACATAAGGAGAGTGTAGCATGTTAGCCAAACTCATCCAGTGGTCAATTTATAATCGATTTTTAGTGTTGATGGCAACCATCATGCTCACTGTACTCGGTTGGAATGCACTGAAAAACACCCCGCTCGACGCGATTCCAGACCTATCCGATGTGCAAGTGATTATCAAAACGTCTTACGCGGGACAATCGCCACAAGTGGTTGAAGATCAAGTGACTTATCCGATTACCACCACCATGTTATCCGTCCCCAAAGCCAAAGTGGTGCGCGGTTACTCATTTTTCGGTGACTCTTATGTGTACGTCATTTTTGAAGATGGGACAGATTTATACTGGGCGCGATCACGGGTTTTAGAATACCTCAACCAAGCCGCCGCTGATTTACCCGCAGGCGTACAACCCCGTTTAGGGCCCGATGCAACAGGCGTGGGCTGGGTGTATTCCTACGCGCTGGTGGACAAAACCAATCAACATGACTTAGCTCAATTACGCAGCTTGCAAGACTGGTTCTTAAAATATGAATTGCAAACCGTTGAAGGCGTGGCAGAAGTCGCTACTGTGGGCGGTATGGTCAAGCAATATCAAATTATCGTAGACCCTGATAAATTAAGAACTTACGGGATTCATTTAGCCCAAGTCAAACAAGCGGTTCAAAACGCAAATCAAGAAGTCAGCGGTTCAGTGATTGAATTAGCAGAAGCCGAATATATGATTCGTACCAAAGGTTATTTGTCTAATATCAAACAGATAGAAACCATTCCCGTTGCGATTAATCCCAGTGGTACGCCGTTGTTGATTCGAGATATTGCCACGGTGCAACTTGGTGGTGAAATGCGTCGCGCGGTGGCGGATTTGGATGGTGAAGGCGAAATCACAGGCGGGATTATCGTGATGCGTTACGGTGAAAATGCGCTGTCAGTGATTGCTAAAGTGAAGGAGAAATTGCAGCAATTGCAAGCAGGTTTACCTAAAGGTGTAGAGATAATTGAAACTTATGACCGTTCCACCCTAATTTTAAGTGCAGTGGATAATTTAAAGCATAAATTGCAAGAAGAATTCATTGTTGTCGCGTTAGTTTGTTTGATTTTTCTATTTCACTTGCGTTCTGCTTTGGTGGCGATTATTACCTTGCCAATTGGGATTTTAATTGCGTTTATTATTATGCAATCTCAAGGGATTAACGCCAATATCATGTCATTGGGTGGTATTGCGATTGCGATTGGTGCGATGGTGGATGCAGCGATTGTAATGATAGAAAATGCACATAAACACATTGAACATTGGAAGCATGATAATAAAGGTAAAAAACTCAGTTCTGAACAACATTGGCAATTAATCGCAGATGCTGCAACCGAAGTTGGGCCTGCATTATTTTTCTCATTGTTAATTATCACTTTAAGCTTTATCCCAGTTTTTTCATTAGAAGCACAAGAAGGACGTTTGTTTTCACCTTTAGCTTATACCAAAACCTATGCAATGGCAGCCGCCGCAGGCTTATCTGTCACGCTTGTACCCGTGTTAATGGGCTATTTTATTCGTGGTTGGATTCCTAGTGAAAAGCAAAATCCTATCAGTTTGATTTTAATATTTATTTATAAACCTTTATTAACTTTAGTTTTATTTATGCCTAGAACGACCGTTTTCATTGCCTTTTTAATCATGTTAACGCTATTCATACCATTGCAAGGGATTGGCGGTTTACTCACACCTGTAAAATTACCTTTACAAGCAGTTGAACCGATTACCAAACAATGGGCAGAAATTGAAACTTATCGACAACAAAGTGTTGAGCAATTAACTGAATGGCAAGCAGATTTAACACGATATTGGAAAACCACTTTTGTAGATATTCCGTTATTGAAAAAAATGGCATCAGGTTTAGGCACAGAGTTTATGCCTGAATTATACGAAGGTGATTTAATGTATATGCCAACCACCTTACCGGGGGTGTCTATCGGCAAAGCACAACAGTTATTGCAGCAAACTGATCGTCTTATTGCTACTTTTCCTGAAGTTGAACGGGTTTTTGGTAAAGTTGGGCGTGCAGACACAGCAACTGACCCCGCGCCGCTGACCATGATTGAGACCTTGATTCAACTCAAACCACAATCCGAATGGCGTGAAGGCATGACCATTGACAAGTTGATTGAGGAGCTTGATGCAACAGTGAAATTCCCTGGATTAACCAATGCTTGGGTGATGCCGATTAAAACCCGTATTGATATGTTGGCGACAGGGATTAAAACGCCTGTGGGGATTAAAGTCGCGGGTGAAGATTTGAAAATCATTGAAGAGGTGGGACAACAAATTGAGCAAGTTTTGATGACGATTGATGGCACAATTTCGGCGTATTCTGAACGGGTTACGGGTGGTCGTTATGTGGAAATCGTGCCTAATCGGGAGCAAATGGCAAGATTTGGCTTAAATATCTCTGATGTTAATTTATTGGTCAGTTCTGCAATGGGCGGGGCGAATATTACTGAGACGGTGGAAGGTTTAGAACGTTATCCTGTTAATTTACGTTTTCCGAGAGAAATTCGGGATAATGTAGAAAAAATCAAATTATTACCCATTATCACCCCAACAGGCGCACATATTACCTTGAACCAAGTGGCAACAGTTAAAATTGTTGATGGCGCACCGATGTTAAAAAGTGAAAATGCGCGGCTCAATGGTTGGACATTTGTTGATATTCGAGGGGTGGATTTAGGTACATATATCAAACAGGCGCAGCAGATTGTACAGCAACAGGTTGATTTACCAGCAGGTTATTCGATTACATGGTCGGGGCAATATGAGTATATGTTACGCGCTCAAGAGAAACTCAATCAGGTTGTGCCGTTCACTTTGGTGATTATTTTGTTGTTGTTATATCTGACATTTTCCAATATGACCGAGGCTCTGATTGTGATGGCGACCTTGCCTTTTGCGTTGGTGGGGGGCTTTTGGTTGTTGTTTTTATTGGATTTTAATTTGTCGGTGGCGGTGGCAGTGGGTTTTATTGCCTTGGCGGGCGTGGCGGCGGAATTTGGCGTGGTGATGTTGGTATATTTGGATAATGCCTTGAAAGCGGCTAAAAAGACGCAGCAGTTGAATAATCGAAAACAGTTACGTGCGGCAATTATGGACGGTGCGGTGATGCGAGTACGTCCGAAAGCGATGACGGTGGCGGTGATTATTGCAGGTTTAATTCCAATTATGCAAGGGCATGGCACAGGTTCAGAGGTGATGCAACGGATTGCTGCGCCAATGGTTGGGGGAATGATTACCGCACCGTTGTTGTCGTTGTTTGTTGTGCCTGCGGTTTATTTATTGTGGAAGCAGAAAGGACTGAAAAAGTAATTTAAAGAGACTATTTATACTCCGTTTCCACAAATAGCGGGAGCGGAGTAAAATAAAAAACATGATCTTAACAAGAGCAATATGGTATGGATTTATTAAAACGTATTACAATTAATTCAAACATTTGTCATGGTAAGCTTTGCATTCGTGGTTTGCGCTATCCTGTTGAAATGATACTTGAATTAATGAGTGTTGGTATGAGTCATGAGGAGATTTTGGCAGACTATGAAGATTTAGAGCATGAGGATATTCTTGCCTGTTTGCATTACGCTACACAAGTGATAAAAACTAAGAAAACTGATGAGTTTGCAGCATGATGAAGTTTTTAATAGATGCTCAGCTACCACGTCGGTTTGCTTATGGTTTGGAAAAAGCAGGTGTTCAGGCTAAACACACTTTGGATTTACCACAGAAAAATAGAACATAAGGTAATGAAATATTAATATTATCTATGAAAGAGCAATGGATAGTGATGACTAAAAATGCTGACTTTGTTGATAGTTTTTGGCTCAAACATGAACTTTATAAACTTTTACTCATTTCAACAGGAAATATTAAGAATGCAGAGTTAATGATTGACCATGGAATCCATATTGCCTGAAGTCACGCCCCAAAATAAATTGGGTTTCCCTAAGATTTTAAATGCAGCGGCACTGAGCCAATCGGGTTGCGCGATAATCCCGACTCGAAATCCTTGCGATTCTAACAGCCGTCCGATCAACGCCATGCCAAAACTATAGTCAATTCTGGTTTATGTGTTAGGACTGGTAGTCCTTTTATACTTTAAATATCAATCACTTTTAAAATTGAGGACTGCCAGTCCTATATCACTTTAAAATAAAACGACTATAGGATGATCGACATAGGCATCGCCCGTGACTAAAATCTCATCGCAGCTATCCCATTCAAGTTCATCCATTTCCACCCGACTCATGGGTAAAACAGGTGCAGTGCCAAAATGTTTTGCCCAATAGGGATGATAAGAAAAAATGGATTCGGGGATTTGATTCATATTGATAATTAAGCGTTATTTAATTAGGCATTTAATAAATTGTGTCGCCAATCTTAAAAATAAATTTTACCTTGTAAGATGTTGTTAATTAAAGATTTTTATTATTTTTAGATTAGAATTTGAATGGTTTCTAACTAAAAAATCTTTATTTTGTAAGGTATTGCACGACATGAGATTTAGATATTGTTTAAAATCACCTCATAATTTATTTAATTGAAGGAATTAGCTTATGTCATCAAATACGATTCCATTTGAACTGATCGAGACAATAAAACAAGCTAAACATATTGTGGTTTTTACAGGAGCAGGTATTTCAGCTGAAAGCGGTGTGCCAACCTTTAGGGATGCTCAAATAGGTTTGTGGGCAAAATATGATCCTGTTGAACTCGCAACCCCAGAGGCTTTTCAACGTGATCCAAGGTTAGTTTGGGATTGGTATGCGTGGCGTAGAGAAATGATTAATGCAGTTAAACCTAATTTAGGCCATTTTGCACTGATTGATTTAGCTAAAAAAATGCCGCAATTTACCTTAATTACCCAAAACGTAGACGGCTTACATCAACAAGCGGGTAGCGAAAATGTCATTGAATTACATGGCAATATCCATCGGATTAAATGTGCAAGCCAACAAAATATTGTCGAAAATTGGCAACAGCTAGACGGCTCACCGCCACAATGCCCTTTGTGTGGTGATAACTTACGCCCTGATATTGTTTGGTTTGGCGAAGCATTGCCCGTTGACGCAATTTCCAGTGCATTCTCAGCCGCTAAACAATGCGATGTTTTATTCAGTATTGGTACATCCAGTTTGGTGCAACCTGCAGCATCAATCCCATTCACAGCACTACAATACGGTGCAACAGTAGTCGAAATTAATCCTAACCCAACACCACTAACCGAGCAAGTAACATACTCAATACTAGGTCAAGCAGGTCAAATATTACCTACCTTAATACAACAATTGACTGCTTAACAATAATACATCACGTTGTGTGGAACAGGTCATACCACAGCCCAAACTAACGACTCAAACGCAACGGATATTCAGGCCACTTGGTTTTCAACTCATGAAAACGCTGTTTTGCCTGTGAAGCTCCTGGATAACGGCTACCAAGTCCTTTAGTACGCCAGCCATTGGTTTCATCTGACCATTCACTGACAGGTGATCCTTGGCCAAAATCAAGCACAATAACGTATCCTTTAACTGCTTTTTTAGGTACATCGATATCTTCTACATAATTGTGAACATCAACACCTAGTGGCTTCATTTCTTTAGTGAGCGTATGAACTTCTTTTTCTTGAGTTTCTTGCTCTTGTTCTAAAGAATCTAGCCGTTTTAATAAATCACTATAACCCATAGTTATTCTCCCAATGTCAAAAAAATTATCGTTATGTAGCCCTTTCCCTCGTGTTATAAGAATTAATTATAGAATTTTAATTATACAGCAAGACTGAGATTTGGTGCGCTTTAGACGCTTAGAAAGCTTTAAATTTGAGAAATAAAAGACCTTAGAAATCTATTTTTTGGCATTGAAATAAGTTCAAGGTGGTTAATCAAAAATGCGGCTGGTTTAAGTTGCTGGTAAAAAGTTGACCATCTTTAAGTGATAAGTGATAATCATCGCCCAAAAGCCACCAAGAACTGAGGAAATACTATGTCGTTGATTCGTCCTTTTGCTGGGTTGCGTCCGTTACCAGAACGTGCAGCCGAAGTCACAGCCCCTCCTTATGATGTGCTTAATACTCAAGAAGCGCGTGAACAAGCTAAAGATCGACCTTGGAGCTTTTTGCATATTTCAAAGCCTGAAATTGATTTGGCTTCAGATATTAGCCCTTATGATCCAGCCGTTTATGCTAAGGGTTCAGAAAATTTACAGCATCAAATTGCGGAAGGTGTTTTACAGCAAGACCCGATACCTTATTATTATTTATATCGTTTAATCATGGGTTCGCATCAACAAATCGGTTTGGTTGCGGCGGCCAGCGTCCCTGATTATGATACTAACCGAATTCGTAAACATGAATTTACCCGCCCAGATAAAGAAGATGATCGCGTGCGTCAAATTGATGCCTTGAATGCGCAAACAGGACCTGTATTTTTAACTTATAAACATCATGCTGATATTGATTCACTTGTCACTGAGTTAACTCAAGCTGAGCCAACGGTTGATGTGACGGCACAAGATGGCGTTCAACACAGTTTATGGGTTGTGGATAATCCAGAAAATATTAAAATGATTACTCAAACATTTGATGCAATGGATAATTTATATATTGCAGATGGTCATCATCGTTCAGCGGCGGCCTCTCGTGTTGCAGCAAAGCGTCATGCAGAAAATCCAAGCCATACGGGTGATGAAGCTTATAATTATTTCTTGACCGTGATTTTCCCAGATAATCAAATGCAAATTTTAGATTACAATCGCGTTGTTACTGATTTGAATGGTTTAAATGAAGCTGAATTTTTAGCTCAAGTAGAACAGGGTTTTAAAGTTGAAAAAATGGAGAGTGCTTACAAGCCTCAACAAGCGGCTGAATTCGGTATGTATTTAGGGAATCAATGGTATAAGCTTTCGATTGCTGTGGATAATATCCCGAATGATCCTGTCAAAAGTTTGGATGTAAGCTTGCTTGCTGATAATTTGATCGCGCCTGTTTTGAATATTACTGATCCACGCCGTGATAAGCGAATTGATTTTGTTGGTGGTATTCGGGGTTTGCAGGAGTTAGAAAAACGAGTGAATAGCGGTGAAATGAAAGCGGCTTTTGCCTTATTCCCGACCAGTTTAGATGCCTTGATGGCGGTTGCTGATGCTGAACAAGTAATGCCACCTAAATCGACTTGGTTTGAACCTAAATTAGCGGATGGCTTGGTTTCTCACCTTTTATAAGTTTTAATTATTTTAGGATTGCCAATCCTTGAAGGGTTGGCAATCCTATTATACTCTACACTGTTATAATTTGAACTTTTAAGCTGCTATTCATGCTGGTTAGTTTTTGTCAATATAAATCAATCGTTTGTATGAAATATTTATGTAGGGTGGAATAGATGCGCCCCGAATATTAATCAAGTATGAACTCATTATCACGTATCATATTCCACCTTTTCAATGCCCAACATCTTTGGTGGAAAACGCTGCGCTATTCCACCCTAATAAAGTTCATTTTTAGACGGAGTTCAGTATATTTTGATAAAGCTTAACGCAACTCTAAAACATCTTGCATATCAAACAAACCTGATTCATGTTGCATCAACCATTGGGCAGCACGAACAGCCCCTTTTGCAAAAGTCATACGACTGGAAGCTTTATGAGTGATTTCAATCCGCTCGCCCACATCTGCAAACATCGCTGTATGTTCACCGACAATATCACCTGCTCGAATCGTTTCAAAACCAATGGTTAAACGGTCGCGTTCACCTGTATTGCCTTCACGTCCATAGACCGCACATTGTTTCAAATCGCGCCCTAATGTCTCGGCAATCACTTCACCCATACGCAATGCTGTACCTGATGGCGCATCCACTTTGTGGCGGTGATGGGCTTCAATAATTTCAATGTCGACACTGTCTTGCAACACTTTGGCCGCGACTTCAAGTAATTTAAAGGTGAGATTAACGCCGACACTCATATTGGGCGCAAATACCACCCCAATTTCCTGAGCAGCATCAGAAATTTGCTGTTTTTGCTCATCACTAAAACCTGTTGTTCCAATCACAATCCGTTTTTTCGCTGCGCGACACACTTCTAAATTGGCTAAAGTGGCTTCGGGACGAGTGAAATCAATTAATACGTCAAAATCCTGAGCAACTGCTTTTAAGTCAGCCACAACAGATACATTGACTTTGCCTAAGCCTGCAATTTCACCCGCATCTAAACCTAGCATGCTGCTTTGAGAGTGCTCTACTCCAACACTTAAAACTGCATTTTCCGCATCACCACACGCTTCTGTTAAAGCACGTCCCATACGTCCTGCTGCACCTGCAATCGCAATTTTAACCATATTTCAAATCCTTGCTCAATTCTGAATTTATTATTTTTGAAAATTTTTTATTTGACGCAGCGCGTCTGGACTGCATTCCTACGCAGCGCGTAGGAACAAGAAACGAGAACGTTATGATTTGATTTGTTAAAAATCAATCATCATGTTCCACTGGTTTAAAAGCGGCTGCAAGTTGTTGCTGAATATGTGCGGCTACAGGTTCATAACCACTCAGTTCCATGGTGAAAATGCCCTCACCACCCGTCATCGATTTCAATTCAGTCTGATAATTTTCTAATTCGCTTAAAGGGCAACTTGCCTCGATTTGAATTTGATGACCTGAACGTACATCTGTACCTAAAATCCGTCCACGTTTAGCAGCTAAATCACCTGTAATACCGCCCATACTTTCTTCTGGCGCAATAATTTGCATTTGCATCATCGGTTCTAAAATCTGTGGCTTAGCTTGTTCTATCGCGTTTAGAAAGGCCTTTTTACCTGCGGATGAAAACGCAATTTCTTTAGAATCTACAGGGTGATGTTTGCCGTCATAAACCGTGACTTCAATATCTTGAAGAGGATAACCCGCAATCGCACCAGCATCTAAAACTTGGCGAACCCCTTTTTCAACTGCTGGGATGAATTGGCCGGGAATCACGCCACCCACCACTTTATCCACAAACTTAAATCCCGCACCACGTTCTAAAGGTCGAATCCGCAAGAATACTTCACCAAATTGTCCCGCACCGCCACTTTGTTTTTTATGTCGATAATGGCCTTCGGCTGCTTGCGCGATGGTTTCATGATAAGGAATTTTAGGTAGCTTGGTATCCACTTCAACATTATAATATGCTTGCAATTTTTCCAAAGCAATCCGTAAATGTAATTCACCCAAACCAAATAACACGGTTTCATTTAAACTGGCGTGATGCTCTAAATGCAAACACGGGTCTTCTTCTTCCAATCTTTGTAACGCACTATGTACTTTTTGCTCATCACCTTGACGCTTAATCACAATTGCACGGCCAAACATTGGCTCTGGGAATTTCAACGGCTTTAAGTGAATGTAATCCTCATCATGTGAATCATGTAACACGGCATCATGGTGAATTGAATCCACTTTTGCCACCGCACAAATATCACCAGGAATCGCACAATCAACTTCAATCTGTTTTTTACCTTGTAACTGAAATAAATGTGAGACTTTAAACGGCTTGCGTCCATCACCGATAAACAACTGATTGTCTTTTCTTACAATCCCTTGGTGTATACGGAATACGCTGAGTTTACCAACATAAGGATCAGCGGCAACTTTGAACACATGGGCAACAGAATGCTTTTCCATATCCGCTTCAGCTAAAAATGGTTGTTCTGCATCACCTTCGCCAATCAGGAATGGACGTGGATTGCCTTCCAGTGGATTAGGTAATAAACGATCAAAAATAGTCATCAACTCTGGAATACCTGCACCAGTACGCGCCGAAACAAAGCAAATTGGGACTAAATGTCCTTCACGTAATGCTTTTTCAAATGGATCATGTAATTGTTCTGGTTTTAATTCTTGACCTTGTTCTAAATATATATCCATCAAGGTTTCATCCACCTCAACCACTTGGTCAATAATACGGGTGTGGGCTTCTTCAACTGAGTCAAAATCAGAGTCACCCGCAGGATTAAAAAAGCAATCGACTACTTTTGTGCCATTTTCAGCAGGTAAATTCATTAATAAGCATTGATTGCCAAAAGTCTGTTTAATATCTGTAATCAATTGTGGTAAATCTAAATCAGGGACATCAATTTTGTTAATAATAATCATGCGGCATAAATTACGTTTCTCCGCTTTCTGAAATAAACGTTGAGTCACCATTTCAATCCCCGATTGGGCATTAATCACGGTGGCAATGGTTTCAACCGCAGGGAATACGCTCATTGCATGACCAATAAAGTCGGGCATCCCCGGTGTATCAATGAGGTTGAAGTGTTTATTATCGTGGTTGAAACTGAGGATTGATGCGCTTAAAGAATGTTGGTGGTTTTTTTCTAAATTATCGTAATCACTACAAGTATTGCCATTTTCTACTGTACCCGTATGGCTGATAATGCCTGCTTGAGTCAGTAAGGTTTCTGCTAATGTTGTTTTACCTGAGCCATTTTGACCGACCAAGGCTATATTATGAATATCGGAAGTTGTGTAGCTTGTTGTCATTATAAACCGTCCTTTGGTCATTACATACTTGAGCTTCACAGCATGAAATAGTTTAGGTTAAAAGGCAAGTGGCAGAATCGTATTTTTAATTGCTATTTTGTTTGTTCGGATATTATTGGGTTAACACTATGTTTTAACTAAAAATGACAAAAAGCAGTTTGATGTGGAATCCCTGCTTCATCAAATATATCGCCAACGGTGACAAAGCCAAGCTTTTGGTAAAACTCTAAGGCAACGACTTGTGCATGTAAATGTATGCTGGCATGTTTTTGGTGTTTTGCCAAATCCATTAAATAGCGCATCATTTTATAACCAACACCCTTTTTACGCCATGGTTTCAGCACCGCAACTCGACCAATTGATCCATTATCTAATAGTCGTGCTGTGCCTACGGTTTGTCCTTGCACTTGTGCAATAATATGTATCGCTTGCTGATCAAACTCATCCCATTCCATTTCTACGGGTATATTTTGTTCTTGTATAAATACTGTGTCTCGAATTAATTCGATAGCAATAAAATCCGTTTTGAAATCTGTTTGATAAATCGTTATTTTCATCGTTTTATAATTTGGTTGGTGGAGAATTAACATGATCTCTCATGTTTCGTTTATTATACTATTTTTATCATTTTGCTTATATCACTAAGAAAGGATGTTATTTTATGAAAAAATATTATGGGTTGGTATTGTTATTGGCCATGATGGCAAAGCCAGTCTTTGCAGAAGCAACCATTTCAGGACAAGTGCCTGAAGGCCAAAATGCACAACAAATCGTCAATATTATTGAAAAATTCCTTTTAGCGGCGATGGCAAAAGATGCTGAAACCACGGCTCTCTATCTTGCAGATGATGCGAAAATTATCTTTACAGGCCCTCGTGTATTTGAAAGACCTACGGATGTTGGTAAATTCAATGCAACTCGCTACAAATCAGTGAAAAAGGACATTACACGCTGGGATATGACTTATGAGGCTGATAGATTAATTGTGTACTGTATCGGTACTTTGTATGGTAAATGGCTGGATGGAACTGATTTTGAAGGCGATCGTTTTATTGATCGATTCGAGATTGTTGACGGTAAAATAACTATGATAGAAGTCTGGAATGACAGTGCTGAAATGCTATTAATTAAAGCAGGTTTGGCAAAACCATGATTTTCAAGTTGATTCATCAAATCACATGAAAATGTGGCTACGCAGGTAAGTACGTAGCCGTAGATAAAAATTAACTGTCCGCCAATTTTTTCTTCAATAATTCATTTACTTGAGCAGGATTTGCTTTACCTTTAGATACTTTCATCACTTGACCGACGAAGAATCCAAATAATTTATCTTTACCCGCTTTGTACTGTTCAACTTGCTGCAGATTATTATCAACTGCATCATTGACCAATTTCTCAATCAAGCCTGAGTCAGTAACTTGTTTCAAGCCCTTCTTATCAATGATTTCATCGGCTGTACCTTCACCACTCCAAATATCCTCAAACACTTGTTTGGCAATTTTACCCGAAATGGTTTTGTCACTAATTCGCGCTAACATGCCTGCGAGTTGCTCACTGCTGACAGGTGATTGTGTAATGTCCAAGTTATTTTTATTCAAGAAACCTGATAAATCACCCATCACCCAGTTAACACATAATTTTGGTTCGCTACCTGAGATTTTAACCACTTCTTCAAAATAATTAGCCAATTCACGATGGGCGGTTAACACGCTGGCATCATATAAAGAAATGTCATATTCTTTCATGAAACGGTGTTTTTTAGCATCAGGTAATTCAGGCAATGTGGCCTTAACTTGCTCTAAAAACTCAGGTTCAATGACTACTGGCAATAAATCAGGGTCTGGGAAATAACGATAGTCATTTGCTTCTTCTTTAGAACGCATGGAACGGGTTTCATTTTTCTCCGCATCATACAAACGGGTTTCCTGTTTCACTTTGCCGCCTGCTTCTAAAATATCAATTTGGCGTTCCACTTCATAATTAATCGCGCGTTCCACAAAGCGGAATGAATTCAAGTTTTTCAATTCAGCACGCGTACCAAACTGTTCAGCCCCTTTACGACGTATGGATACGTTTGCATCACAACGGAATGAGCCTTCTTGCATATTGCCGTCACAAATTTCTAAATAACGTACCAATGAATGGATTTTTTTCATATACGCAATCGCTTCTTTTGCCGATCGCATATCAGGTTCTGAAACGATTTCAATCAACGGTGTACCTGCACGATTTAAGTCAATGCCGCTTAATCCTTGGAAATCTTCGTGCAATGACTTGCCTGCATCTTCTTCCAAATGCGCACGGGTAATGCCAATGGTTTTTTCTTCATCATCTAATTCGATTTGAATTTGACCTTTCTCAACAATCGGTAATTCAAACTGACTGATTTGATAGCCTTTGGGTAAGTCAGGATAAAAGTAATTTTTACGCGCAAAAACTGAGCGATTGGCTACTTTCGCACCAATGGCTAAACCCAATTTAGCGGCCATGCGTACCGCCTCTTTATTCAAAACGGGTAAAACACCTGGTAAACCTAAATCAACAGCACAAGCTTGTGTATTAGGTGGTGCGCCATAAGCGGTTGATGCGCCAGAGAAGATTTTACTTTTAGTCGCTAATTGCGCATGAATTTCTAAACCAATGACTGTTTCCCATGTCATATTAATCTTATCCTCATTAAATAATTTTTGATTATCCATTCTCGATTATTAATTTTATCTCACTTGCAAATCCATTTGGATATAAAGTGAATTATTTTTAGAATGATCGATGATGTCTGACTGTAGTTTACTATTTTTTAAGGCTGTTTGTTGAGATTATCTACATTCGGTTCGCGTTTTAAAACCAGCAAGGTAATATCATCATAAATTTTCTGCTGACCAATATGCTGTAAAACATCGCTGATAATGGGTTGACGAATCTGATTTGCTGAATATTGAGCACTCTTTTTGACTATATAGTAGATTCATTGTAAATTGTCACAGATGTTAATTTTAAATGGCTACAGTCCTACAAAGATAAATTCTTATGTAACACCTTTAGAAGGAAAATCACTATAGCTCCCATTCTTTATTCAATGCCTTCCAAACTTTATCCATGGGTAACTAAATTAGGGCAACCATGATTTTCAGTTGCTGCAACGTAATAAGATGCAATGGTGGCTTGAATAATCATTTGCCCTGAAATATGCTGTTCTACTTTAGGTACAATTTTCTTAAGATGTGCAATACTATGTGCCAACATTTGTGCAATTTGAGTCGCTGATTCAGTACCATGCTCCAATAATGATTGACGTGCTAGCCAAGTTATAGTCGTTTTATTTTAAAGTGATACAGGACTGGCAGTCCTTGATTTTAAAAGTGATTGATATTTAAAGTATAAAAGGACTGCCAGTCCTAACATACAAACCAAAATTGACTATAATCCAAAAATAGTTGGCACTAAAACAAATAGTAACAATGCGGAAACAAAAAATAATAAGCGTTGTTGCAATTTCATGATTGGCACTCTGTGATTTATAAACTGTATTATGTTTTGTTATTTGCGACATAATTGTGAAACGTAGTAATTTGTTTTGTATTTTAGCAAAAAGCTTATTTTTACTGTCTGATTGATATTTTCAATATAGAACAGATTTTTTACCACAAGGATGAGGAGGCTTTAATGTCAATTGAAGACATCACTATAGATAATATGACTGTAATGGGATTGCATTTAATTCAAGAAGTGAAATTGGCTGCCCCAATTACTGATTTAATGTTGTGGTTGACAGACAAATACCCACAAGCAGAATTAAAGCAAATTTTATCCATGCTCAATGTGATTTATCAAGAATCAGATTTTCTGATTCAACCTGCCAGTGATGAGCGTAAAGATTATGTTGTTGGCGATAAAACCTTAACCGCTTATCCACAATCTATCACGCTGAATCAAGCATAAATAGCGCGAGCACATCATTTAGATATTGCTGTCCTAAATCCATTGGATAAAGGGC
>JADGDW010000058.1 GCA_016744725.1 Candidatus Albibeggiatoa sp. nov. BB20
ATATTGATCTATATGGAGTCTTAAAAAATACTTTTCTAAACCCATATTAAGAACGTATTTATGCCTATCTGTTTAGATTTTATGGGTTTATTTGTTTGTATCGCTAGTGTAAACATGTTAATAAAAAACGGCTTTTAGAATCGAAAATTAACCAGCTTCTGCCACCAGTTCTTATCTTGATTTAAATCTTCAATTAATACCTTTACCAAAATGACAGAAATATTATCTTCACCGCCTTTATTATTTGCTGCATCGACTAAATTTTGGGTGGCCAAAGATAAATCATGTTGACAATCAGACAAAATATTATAAATTTCAATATCTTCCAGCATATCATTCAAGCCATCAGAACAAAGCAAATAAATATCATTGGCTAATACGAATTGCTCTTGAACATCCACATTAACGATTTTACTTACACCTAGCGCACGTGTCACTAAATTGCGATTAGGGGAATGGCGAGCTTGTTCTGGTGTGTAATAGCCACAGTCAATTAAATCTTGCAGCACTGAATGATCTTTAGTCAATGCCTTAAATTCACGGTGTCGCAACCGATACAATCGAGAATCACCAACATGGGCAATAAACGCCGTATTATCATGAAACAGTGTCGCCACGATGGTTGTGCCCATACCATGATATTTGGTTTGCTCCTCAGCCGCTTTAAAAATGGACTGATTGGCTCTCACTATAGATTGTTCTAATTGCACACTCGTATGTGTGCCGAGAGGATTATCATTTTCTTCTGTTGCGGACTCGGCAAGCTCTGTCAAATTTGACATGACCGTTTGCACAGCAATCTCACTGGCGACTTCGCCTGCTTGATAACCTCCCATGCCATCGGCCAGAACCACTAAACCCAGTGTTTCATCGCAACTAAGATAATCTTCATTATGGTCTCTAACCAAGCCTGTGTCAGAAAGATAACTCATTTCTAGGCGCATATTCAGCCTCATCACTACAATCACGCAACGCTTGAGCAAACTGCATTCCAGTTTGAAATCGAGCTTGCGGATTTTTTGTTAATGCAGTGTCAATGATATGTTTTAAACGAATAGGAATGTCCGCACGTATTTGGATTATATCGGGGTGTGATTCATTAGCAATTTTAAACATCAAACTTGCCATTGAATCTGCCTGAAACGGTAATGTTCCTGTCAGCAATTGATATAACATAATTCCTAGTGAAAATAAATCGGTACGACCATCAATTTTTTTACCTGCCAATTGTTCTGGTGACATAAAAGAAGGTGTACCCAAAATAACGCCTGTTTTTGTTTTATGCGTATCAGTAATACGTGCAATACCAAAATCGGCTATTTTAATCTGATTTGTCGCAGGATTGTACATAATATTAGCAGGTTTAATATCTCGATGTATTACTTGATGTCGATGTGCATAATCCAAAGCAGTGGAAATGCGACTAATAATATCTAGTACCATATTGATAGGTAAAAGATTTTCCTTACGTGAATAAGGGATTAAATTTCCACCTTTAAAAAATTCCATTGCAATATAGGCTAAATCTTGTTCGCCACCAGCATCGTAAATTTGAATAATATCGTCATGCTGTAAACGTCCTGCGGCATTGGCCTCACGGAAAAACCGAATCACCGCCTCTTGTAAATCATCGGTATCGAATTCTTCAAACAAAGGCACGGTTTTAATTGCAACTAAACGGTCAAGCTTGGTATCTCGCCCTAAATACACCACACCCATTGCGCCTTTGCCTAATTGCCGCTCAATTTGATAACGGCCAATATTAGGCTTTTGGGTACTGTTATCCAAGGTGGTTTGTGATAAATGCTTCAGTGATAATTTTGGTAAACTAAAACGTTGTAAACGGTCTAAACACTGTTGCACATCCCGAAACATCAGGTTTTGTCCCAAAATATAACGATAGACTGCAATCGATCGGCGCGCCTGTTGTTTCAATTCATAATCTAAAGCCAAATTATACAGCAAGCCTAAAATAGCCTCATCAGGTGGACATAAACGGAATTTTTCAAAGGCTAAATCTAAATGGCCTTGGCCTTGGAATGCTAAGCCAAGTAAACGATTACTTTCGACTGCTTCTGGATGTAAACGTACTGCATCTTGATAGGCTTCGATTAATCGCTTCAAACCTAATACCAAATGCGTTACCACGACAAATAAGACGGGTAATACAATATCTATAGTCCAACTATAGTAAAACAAAGTGACATATATTGCCCATAAACCCATTATCCACGCAGCAGCAAGCCATAACTTATGTTTTAAACGGGACTGAGAAAACAATAAATACAGAAAACTACTAAAAAACAAAATCATTTCTACATAGTTTGTCCATGGATGAGACTGTAAATATTGTTGATTGAGCAAGCTATTTAAAATGTTGCCCATCTTAACTACTTCATTAGCATGAATGCCCACCGTTTCACCGATTAACACAATTTTATTTTGATAGGTTTCAGGTTTAATTTTACCTTGTAAAACATCAATTAAACTGTCTATTTGCAAATTGGAATTACTGATAGGCATGATGCGGGCAGGAACAGGATATTGATATTGATATTGAATTCTTTGTAATATTGCTGATGCCAAGTGATTAGATTGATTTTTATCTAAAGTAGCGACTTTATATCCATATTGATTAAAAATAGCGGGTAACGGTTTGGTTTTATATTGCCCTAATACGATATTATCTGATTGTGCTAGCACTTCACTTAAACGGGCATCGCCACTTAGCTCATAGCTTAAGCCCGTTAATCTATCTTGTAATTGTAGTAATTCTGTTAGGGTTTTATCAGGTTCAAATTGTTTTTGATAAAATTGCTGTAATTGAAACAAAATAGCTTGATCGGTTGCTAAGCGAGCACGGACATGTTGACTATCGGCAATGATGTGTTGCAACTGTTCTAAATGTTTTGGTAAGGCTGGTAATTTTGACTGCTGATAATATGTCACTAGCGTGTCAATTTGGGCTTGAATCGGGTTAGGTTGCGGCTGTGATAAATCTAAGTGCAATCCAATGATTTTAGCATGGAGCGCGATTTGTTTAATTAATTGAGCATAATGCTGGCGGCCAATCGGATATTCTTGTAAGGCGATTTGGGTTTGAGTGTCCACGGCGATAATGGCTAATTGTGGATGAGCAGGTTTTGCAAATTGGGTGATATGTTGCTGCAAAAGCCATTGTTCAATAGGTTGTAAGCCATGACTGGAAATTAATAATAGAGCCGCAATGCAAATGATATAGACACTGTCATATTCCCAAAAATGAATTGGAAAAGTATGATTTAAGTTGTCTCCTAGCAGCTTTTTCATTATCGTACAGTTTTGTAATACTTTGAGTCCAAGAGTGCAGATTACATGCCATTTGGGAAATATGCATAACAAGCATGGGTTCGTTGTTTGTCAAAATTACATGTTTTCAAAGTAGATTAAACCTAATTAGAAATACATCCTGTTTTAACTAAGAACTCAGAATTGAATAACATTTGAAAGAGTGTAAAACTTGTGTTGCTTGGGCAGAATAAATGCTGCATTCCTGAGGTTATCACAATTTTTGCTACCATCTATCCAAAGAAAATCAACAATTAACACAAACAATATTGCTTGTTTTGCCCTAACTCAAGACGATAATAAATATTAAAAACCCCTTACAAATTAGGTTAAATACAATGCGCTATTGCTTGAGTGTTTTTTTACTTGTTATTTCCCACAACCTTTATGCTGAAAAAATCTTACATCCTGCTAGTGAACCCCTGCCCTCTGACTGGCAACAGTATGTAATCCAAGACTTATCGCCGTTAGATTGGCTCGTGTTAGAACTTCCTAAAACTGAACTAAACACCACCCGTCAACGTACACATCTATATAAGGACGTACAAGGCCATTTTGCCGCCGAGGCAGTGATTACACCAAACGACACCTATTACCCTGAACAATGGCATTTAGATGCAATGGGTGTCCCTCAAATGTGGCAAATTACCCAAGGTGAAGGCGTTACGATAGCAATGTTAGATAGTGGCATTGATCCAAATCAACCTGACCTAACAGAAAATATCTTATTTGACCAAGGCTACGACTTTGGTGATGACGATGCACTACCATATGACACGCTCGGCCATGGAACACAAATGGCAGGTTTGATGGTCGCAAGCTGTGATAATCAAATTGGCGTTTGTGGCATTGCCCCGAAAGCAAAACTCATCCCCTATAAACTCAACACCCAAGATGCCGATGGATTCGGCCTGAGCAGCTTCTCATCCGCAGATTTAGCCGCCGCAATCTTAGCCGCGACTGCCACTGATGCCAATATTATCTCCATGAGCTTGGTTTTAAATGAATCTGTACCTTGGGTTGAGCAAGCCCTACAATACGCAAAAAGCCTAGGCAAAATTTTAGTCGCAGCAACAGGAAATGAAGGCAATAATCAAGTGGGCTTTCCTGCAAATTTACCATGGGTGTTAGGGGTCGGCGCACATGACAAAAACAATGAACCCCTATTTAAAAGCAACTATGGAGATGGTTTAGACCTACTTGCCCCCGGTGTTGATTTATGGACAACCCAAGCAGGACAACAATATACCAATTTTACCGTGGGCACATCTGCCGCCACTGCGGTGACTGCAGGTTTACTGGCATTATTGAAAGCAGAACAGCCAAAAACCATAGCCCCTGAAATCTTGGCCAGCTTATTGAATGCTATACTGGATATAACTGAACTGGGCTATGATTTAAAAACGGGATTTGGTAAAGCACAATTACCTATTGTAACAACAATCACACAAACTGATGAGACTCCTAAAATAAGTTATGAGCCAAAATCTGCAAATGTGTATCATTATTACGACAATTTTGTGGTATATTTAGCGTCAAGCCAATTGCAAGGCTATAGTGGGAATGTGTTTTTTCGGTTTAATTTTCCAATAACCGCACAAGGGCAACGTACCCACTTATCCAGCGTTTGGCAACGTCCTAACAGCGTTATATCAACCTCTGATAATGTAAATACTCTTAGTTTGGATGAATTTAAACAAGAGCTAAATTTATTCTTATTTGGTGGGCAAGACGCATTATTTGGGGATGGCTTGATTTCTACACAGTTAGTTGAAGGCGCGTATGAACTGCTAACTTATGTAGCATTAGATGCTAAGCAGTTGATTACAACTCGTAAAATAATGTGGCTATCTCAAAACTTGTTAGAAAAAAATATTGATTAGGACTTGCAAAATACGCCCATTGTGTGCAATATTTATACTAATCCGTTGGGTAAGGTGTGGCCAGAATTGTGTAGTAAGTTTACAATAGTGTTGTTTAATACTAACAATTGTTGTATATAAGTTCTGACTTCACGAAATTCCCGAGCTCAGTGAATTAAGTTAATCCAACTTATGGAGATTTGTAAGCTATGATGATGAAAAAAACGGTATTAGCGACTGCTGTTGCTTTCGCTTTAGCAGGTGGTCCTGTGTGGGCTGCTACAACAACAACTGCTGGTAAGTTCATTTTAGACAAGACTGAAGTGAATGCTGGTGGCGTTGTTAACTTGGCGTTGATGGGTTTAGCTGAATCTAATGAAGTTGACCGTTTCGCTGAACAAGGTGGTTTCACTATCATTGCAACGGTATCTAGCGAAAAAGGTACAGTTGTAGGTGGTGCAGAGCACCCTGACAGTGCAACTGCTGGCAACTTTGCCCAAACTGTACGTTATGTTAAATTAACTCAAGGTAATGGCCGCGTTTATATTAACTATCCTGCTGATGTAACAGGTGAAGATACAATTAGTATCACATTACAAGCGCGTTCTGGCAGTGCTCAAAGCGGTTTCGCTTATGAAAATATCCCAGGTGCTAACGCAACTAAAACAGTGACTATCGTTCCAGTTTCTACTGCTCCAGGTAGCTTTGATATTGCAGGCTTTACGCCAGCTCCTGTAGATAGCAATGGCACTGCTGATACAGATTCTTCTAATGGTATTGATGCGGCAATGACTGCAGGTGTTGCAGGTGGCCAAATCACTGTTAAAGCTAAAAACCCAAATGCAGCTGGTATCGTTACTTTAACTATCCTTGATGCAAGCTTAACAAGCGAAGACGTTGTTTACACACAACCTATGTCAGCAGGTCAAGCTATCTTCACTTTAGACAACCAAGTGGTTAAAGCGGGTAGTCATAAAGTTGAAGCAACTATGGATGACGCAACTAGCGTTGGCTTAATTTATGCCGATACATTGACAGTATCTCCTACAGGTCTTCCTAAAGCAATTGAGCTATATGCTGAATATCAAAAAGCTAAAGTATTAAAACCAGACGATAGCTTATTCAATGCAGCAACAGGCGCATGTCAAGCAACGACAGCTTTAGCGTGTCAAGGTATCAAAGTTAGTGCGAAAGCAGTTGACGAATATGGCAACTTAACAACAAATAAAGCTGGTAGCGATATCTTATTAAGTATTAAAGATACTGCAACTGACAAAGTTGTTGGTGATACTGCGTTAAGCTTAAAAATTGATGCGGCTTCAGGTAAATCATCTGTAGTTACGGGTGACAAATGGGTTGGTAACGCTAAAGACGAACTTATCAAATTAGGTACAGCAAGCTTAGTTGCAACACCAGTTGATAGCAATGGCCTACCTTTGAGTACTGTTTCTGCATCTGAAGCATTATCTTTTGAAGCGGTTAGCATTGGTATCAATGCAATTACTTTAGCTAACTTTGCAGCTGCACCAATCGCAGGTACTGAGGTTAAATCTGCATTCAATGTTACAGTTATTGATGCAAAAGGTAATGTTAACACTGCTCAACCAGCAAGCCTAATTAGTGTTACTAACTTAGATAGCACAGAAAGCTTAAATGTAAGCCGTCAATCTGAAGGTGCTAATGTAAATAATGTTGACTTGTTATTCAGAGTTGGTACAGATTCTCCTGCTACATATTTAGTGGGTGATGCGGCTGGAAACTATGGTCAAGTTGTTGTTGAAAGTGCACCAGGTGTCCAAACTGCAGCTTTAACTGATGTGAAAATGGTTAATGCTCATGGTTATGACGTAACTTCTATTAGCCCAGGTGGTTTATCTTCTGATGAAACCTACACTGTAAGCATTCCTGAAGTTATCTTCAAAATGTCTGACGAATATGGTAATCCTGTAACAGGTAGCCCAATCACTAAGGACATCACAGGTGAATTTCGCATTGCTTCTAGCAATGGTACACCAGTACAAGCTGATGGTGAATTCGGTGTTCCTGGTCGTAGCGAAAGTAAAAATGCAACTGTAACTTATGCAGCTTCTGGTGAAACTCCATTCGCAGGCGAAGATTCAATTGCTGTAAGCTTCACTAAACCTGGTTTAGGTAGCAAACAATTAACTGTTACTACAACTGTTCCTAAATTGCAATCTATGCAAGACATTTCAACTTACATTGAACAAACAGATATTCCTGTTAACAGTGAAGTTGCAATGACTGTTGAAGTATTAGACCAAGATGGCAACATCTTTGTTGATTCTGACTCAACTAAAAACACTGTGGTTAAAATCAATGTAACAGGTTCTGGTGACAAACCAATCGGTTCTCCAGTTGTTAAAGAAGTTGTTAATGGTGCTGAACAAACCGTTGTTGCAGGCCAATCATTAAACTTCTCTGAAACAAATGGTCGTAAGACTTTTGTTATCTCAGCTGGCGCAGTTGAAGGTCAATTCACTGTTTCTTTCTCTGACGCAACTGGTGCTGTTAATTCTGATGCTCGCGTATTCAACGTAACTCGCATTCTTGAAGAAGTATGTAGCGAAAACAACTTAGAAGTATGTTCAACTACAACTAACCCAACTTGTGAAGATGCTGGTGGTTTCTACGATGAAGGCGCGACAGCGTGTCGTTTCATTCCTATCATTGAAGAAGGTGTTCCAGGCATTGGTGCTGACGGTAACCCAACTACAAGTGCTGCGAAGATTCGTGGTGGTTGTTCAGTGAATGCAGGTGACGTAGCTAACAATGCAGTTGCAAATGGTTTACTTACACCTATGAAATTAATGGGTGTAGTTGAAGCTGATCCTGCTGATGTTGGTAAAGAAGCTGATATTTTGTTCTTAGCTGAAACAACAGATGCTGGTGAAAACTCATTCTTCTATAGCATTTACACTCAAGGCTTAGAAGCAAATACTGATGCAGACGGTAATGCTGATGGGTTCAATGACTTTACTTTCGAAGGCTTAGACCTTGGTTTAAGATTATTCGTTAATGCTGATGGCTTATCATTACCTTTTGGTGATGAAACAATTAGTGTCATCAACTATGAGCCATTCAAAACTGTAACCTTGAAAGCAAGACAATCTTATGAATTATTTGATTGGAATGGTGGTGTTGGTCAGAAAGGTTCTGGTCGTTTCTTCATTGGTTATCGTTTAACTGATACTGGTGAAATTGTATATAACACTAATGAAATTGGTTGTTCTGCACAACCTGAATAAGCTTTGATAATAGCACTTAAGTTCTAAACTTAAGTGTTTCTCAAAACTTGAAAAAGCGGTACATTATGCAAATGATGTATCGCTTTTTTTATGTCTGAAAAATCGATATTGAAAAAACAGTATAATTATTTTGTGAATCTTTCATTTTTTAAAGGAGTTCATTACATGTCTCTACTTTATCGCAAACTTATAAAACCCCTTGCGACAGTGGGTTTGGTTTTAGGTTTAAGTACCTCAGCTTCTTGGGCGGCAACTTATAACAATATTTATGTATTTGGTGATAGTTTGTCAGATACAGGGAATTTATTTGCAGCGACTTTAATTCCACCCAGTCCTTATTTCAATGGTCGAATTAGCAATGGTAACGTGTGGATTGAGTCTCTAAATGATGCCTTTGGCTTAACTTATGACCAAGCAAATAACTATGCGTGGGCAGGTGCTCGAACTGATGACACCAATATGTTGGACAACATTGTTAAATTCACAGGGGATAATGCCTTAGGTTTATCTGAGCAGGTTGATAGTTATTTAGCCAATAATACAATTGATGCTGACTCACTTTATATTGTATGGGCAGGGCCTAATGATTATCTTAAAGATGTTATTGGCACTAATCCAGCCGCATTAGCACAACCTGGTGAATATATTATCAATGATATTGACCAGCAAGTAGCAACCAGTGTTAGCAATATTGTTGCGGCATTGGATCAATTATCACAGGCGGGTATAAGCAATATTTTAGTCATGGGTATGGCTGATGCAGGGGGTACGCCAAATGTGGCTAAATTGGGTTTAACCACTGAAGTGACTGCGGTCAGCATTGCATTTAATGAAGCCTTGCAAACAGCGGTTGAAGCACTAAGCTATGATGTTTTATTTTTTGATGTTTATACTTTGAATGTCACTGTTGCAGCGAATCCTGATAGTTATGGTTTAACTAACACGACAGATGCGTGCTTTAGCGTAAAATCTATTATTTCATTCAATACATGCAGTAATCCAAATGGATATTTATCTTGGGATGGTACACACCCCACCGCAACGGTTCATGACATTATTGCAAGTAGCGTATATACATTTTTACAAGAAGATAACAGCACCACAACAACAGATACGCCTGACACAACACCCGACACCACGACAGATACAACAACCGACACCACGACGGATACGCCTGATACAACAACGGATACTGCTTGTAATGGCTCAGTATGTAGTTATGAAGTTGATTTAAGCTCAGCAGGTTTTTATGTTGCAACTGCAGACATTGCTGATGATGGGACAGAAGGTGTATTTGGTATCAGCGCAGGATTTACAGGGACAGATTATGTCTTTGGTGGCTTCCATACAGGTGCAGTATTGGATACCAGTGTGGCAGGTTTTTCCAGTTTCACACTCGCGGCTACTGAAACAGAAATTGAAATCAGTGCGTATGAATATACCAATGTTGTAACTGAATTGAGTATTGTGATTAAAGACAGTGACAATAAAAAAGTCTTTAACTCAAGCGTGGCAACAGGTAGCACAACCACGATATCTGATTTGATTGCGGGTGAGCAATATACAATTGAGGTTCTTCAACGTGGCGCAGGTAACAGCCGTGGCTACTTTGGATTATCTGTGATCGGTCAAATGGTCAATACTGTGAATATGGGTGGTTTGGTTGACGGTACAGGCTCTGCTTTCTTAGCATTCTATGCTGATACACCAAGTACACAACTCAATGTATATTATGGTGATAGCTATGGTAATGCAGGGGCAACACAACCTAGCTTAGATTTGTACTCTTTTGGCGAATCTGCTAACGCATTAGTATTCAGCAGTAATTAGGAATGATATAAGGTTGGTCGTTTTTCACAAAGCTGCCAACCTTTTTACGCTGAAATAATAAAGCCGTTTTGAATCATTGTCCTGAAATCGAATACTGCAACACAATTCCTACAAAAATCATCAATCCAAACCAATGATTATTTAGAAAAGCCCTAAAACAAAGTGCGGGTTCACGGTTTCTAATTAACCATTGTTGATAAAGGGCGAATAAGCTTGCGCCACATAATCCTAGATAATAAGCTCCACCAAACTGAAGCTGTAAACCTAAAACGACTAATAATCCAATGACAAGCATTTGCAGTCCTGCAATAATCGTTTTATCCGCTTGTCCAAATAAAATGGCGGTAGATTTCACCCCAATTTTCAAATCATCATCACGGTCAACCATGGCATACATAGTATCGTATACCACCACCCACAATACATTCGCAGCAAATAACCACCATGCAATCATTGGCACTGAATTTAACTCAGCGGCAAAAGCCATCGGAATTGCCCAACCAAATGCAGCTCCAAGAAATACTTGTGGTAAATGGGTGTAACGCTTCATAAAGGGATAAACAGCGGCAAGCAACAAAGCGATAAAAGACAATTGAATCGTCAAAGGATTCAGTAATAAAACCAATCCAAACGCGATCAAGCACAGCACTATAAATAAAATTAAAGCCTCTTTTCCTGCAACATCACCGCTCGCAATAGGCCTTTGTTTAGTACGTTGTACATGGGGGTCTATATGACGATCAGCATAATCGTTAATCACACAGCCAGCTGATCTCATCAAGACCACACCGACAACAAAAATCGTCGCAATTAACCAATTGGGTTGGCCTGCGCTTGAAATCCAAACTGCCCATAGCGTTGGCCACAAAAGCAAATAAATGCCAATGGGACGATGCAAACGCGTGAGCAAAGTATATTGATATAGACGATCTGTTAAATAAGTCACAATGATTTGCTTGTTAAATAGAATATCATACCAAATAACATCACGAATTTTGAGATTTATCCACCTATTTTGAGCAAACTGAATAAACTCGACTTTTTTTTAGGTTCTGTCGCTTGCTCTTCTAAGTTCTGCTTGGTTTGATGTAACCATTGATTAAATTCATCATTATCAGTTTCTGAAGTTTCAGCTAATTTAACCTTTAAATCGTTCATTTGTACTGGTTTAGTCGGTTTCGGTGCTGCCATTTTTTTAGGTTTAATCAAATCAGTGGTTTTTTCATGAATCGCTAAACAATGAGAATCATGTACAACATACTTTGCCAACTCATCCAAAAAATTTTCATTCACATCTATAGGATTAATTGTATAGTGTTGTTTACCGAGAAGATTAAAATTAACTGTCGTCATTTCGATATTGGTATTCTGGATATTGCCTTGGAAAATCAGCTTCGTTGATACATCTGGGCGCAGCAAAAACACCCCGCGTTTAAATTGGCCATCAACGGTTTTTTCTTCCTCAAACTTAAACCTAAAACCATGCTTATGTAAATAATCGCGCTGCAATGGAACTTCTCTTGGCGTTTTCTTACAAATTCGAATAGGGTATTCCGCTTTACAAATAAATTGTAATAAAAAAGCAGGTTTAACTTCAGTCTTGGTAGTTGATGTTGCTTCAATTTGCTTCTTTGCATAGTTTTTTTGACGTAATAGATTCATATTTATTTGTGAAGTCAGCTCATAATCAGCTTGCAATAAATTGTCAATTTCACCAAATCCACCTAGCTTGAAACGAGTACGCACATCAGGCTTTACCACATTAAGTTGCTCAGCTAAATCCTGTAAATAAGTCTGGATTTTATCTAACGCGGGCTGAACATGTTGTTCAAACTGGGTTTGTTTTTGGTTTTTTTGGTCTTTTGCAGTTTGTTGCTGGCTTTTAACTACCTGAGCTTGTTGTTTTAATTTATTAAGGTAACTCATGAAGGACTCCCTTGCGAGTAGCACAACAATGCAACATGGCTTTCTTTATCGCACATGATTTAATGATAGGTAAAAACCACACTATTCCTACATTTTATGCTAACTAGAAGGATAATCCTAGCCTATATGATCAAGTTATTTAACTTTAGAATTAAAAAAGCCGCCAACTTTTAAAAATACACAATATTGACAGCTTGAAGTGAGAACGGTTTATTGGTTAATCATTACTGCTTCGCTATGCGAAGATAGGTTTAAGGACGAATTGCTCTTGTTTTAGCTTCCCTATCATCTGTTCTTCTATAATGCCGTTCCTAATTAATACTCCGATTTCAATTTTATCCTCGACGGGTTTTAAGAGCATTTTTCTCATTTATCCCGAAACAAATAAATCATTGTCTAGCATAAAAATATAGTAAAAGATGACGCATATTTTGACAATTTCTTGTCAGCATGATATTCGTAGTTATTGCATAGTTAAAGTCAAGTTTGTTATGTCAAATCAAAATATTATTGAGCGTGATTTATCTGTATTGTGGCATCCCTGTACTCAAATGAAAGATCATGAAACTTTGCCATTAATCCCGATTAAACGCGGTGAAGGAGTTTGGTTAGAGGATTTTGAGGGTAATCGTTATTTAGATGCGGTGAGTTCTTGGTGGGTGAATTTATTCGGTCATGCTAATCCACGGATCAACACTGCTATTATTGAACAATTAAATAGCTTGGAACATGTTCTATTGGCTGGTTTTACTCATGAAACGGTCATTGAACTCTCTGAACGTCTCATCAATATGACACCTGAAAAATTAACGCGCTGCTTTTTTGCGGATAATGGTTCAGCAGGGATTGAAGTGGCTTTGAAAATGAGTTTTCATTATTGGCTCAATATGGGTAAAAAAAACAAAAATAAATTTGTTACTTTGCAAGACAGCTATCATGGTGAAACTTTGGGCGCACTGGCCGTTGGTGATGTTGCCTTGTACAAAGAAACTTATAAGCCTTTATTAATTCAGACGATTACAGCACCTTCTCCCAGTGGTTGTTATGCAGAGCAAGGGGAATCCTACAAAGACTATGCAATTCGACAGTTCCAAGCAATGGAAAAAATTCTAGCTGAACAGCATGATGAAATTGCAGCGGTGATTGTTGAGCCTTTGTTGCAATGTGCAGGTGGAATGCGGATGTATGATCCTATCTATTTAAAACTGCTACGCAAAGCTTGTGATAAATATGAAGTACATTTAATTGCAGATGAAATTGCAGTTGGATTTGGACGTACAGGAACAATGTTCGCCTGTGAACAAGCAGAAGTGACAGCCGATTTTCTGTGTTTATCTAAAGGTTTAACAGGTGGCTATTTACCATTATGCGCAGTTTTAACCACTGATAATATTTATCAAGCCTTTTATGATGATTACGAAACATTACGCGCGTTTCTACACTCGCACAGCTATACTGGCAATCCGCTAGCCTGTCGGGCAGCATTGGCAACATTAGATATTTTTGAGCAAGATAATGTGATTGCAGAAAATCAAAAATTAATTAAAGCCATGTATGATGCAACCCAGCCTTTAAAAGACCATCCTCATGTTGGTGAAGTTCGGCAACAAGGCATGGTGGTTGCGATTGAAATGATGCAAGATAAAACGACCAAAACCCCATTTCCTTGGCAACAGCGGCGTGGTTTACACGTTTATCAATATGGATTAAGTCAAGGTGCATTGTTGCGACCTCTTGGCAATGTAGTTTATTTTATGCCGCCTTATGTGATTACTGAAGGTCAAATTCATTGGCTGGCACAAGTCGCCGCAGAAGGGATTAATAGAGCAACAAGTCAGCGATAAAACGCGCAGGGCTAAGAAATTTATTTAATCTTCTATGATTTTGTACAAGATACTGTTTTAAAATTATTTTTATTGGTGGGTAAAATGTTTTTTTACATCAGGCTTGTTCTATGGATTGGACTTTCTATTTTTATCTCTTGTAATTTATATGCGGCGGTATCTTTGTCAAATTTGACCGACAATGATGTGCAAAAAAAATGTGGTGCAATACCTCCTTACTATGGCCATAGATTTACTCAAATTGAAATTGAAGCGTTGTTAGCGCAATGGATACCTTTACATCAATCATGGGTAGATGAGCATCAGCTTCTAAAGAAATCACGAGAAGAATTAGATACCATTATTCATTTCCCATTTGTAAAAGATCGCCGTAGAATTAATTTATGTGGTGCAGATTTGAGTGGACTGGACTTGTCTAAATATGATTTATCGATTGCCAATTTTGCTTATGCTAACTTGAAATCTACCAGTTTTAGATATACAAACTTAATAAAAACCAACTTCTATCATGCGAACTTATCGAAAGCAGATTTCTTTATCGCTAATTTGTCAGGTGCCAGTTTGGTAAATGCAAATTTAGTTGGTGCTGATATATTTAGGTCGTTATTATCTGATACAGATTTTTATAATGCCAATTTGAGTGAATCAAGGTTTTTTCCTTCTCCTAGCGCTTTACCAGACCCCTTGGGCTTAGTGCCCGCTTTGATTAAACGTGAGCAATTATTTAAAAACGTTAAATATTATGATGCGGAGTTGGACACTTTCAGCCCTATTTTGACTTTATTACGCAAAGAATATCGTACTCGCGGCATACGTGATGCTGAAAGGGCTATCACTTATTTAATTCAAGTTAAATTAGAAGAAAGTGGCTGGCGTAAAGGTGGGCTACAGCGATTGACGAGTACGCTAAGATGGCTATTTTTTAACGTCACAACTCAGTATGGGGCTGGTCCACAAAATGCGCTCTCTATATTTTTGACTTTCATTGTATTATTTACTATTTTTTACTGGATTGCATTACGTGTTGACTCAAAACATAATCAATTCGAAATTGTATGGGAAGCAAAACCTCAAACCAATAATATAAGACGCGGTATTATGAGGGGTGAAAGAAATTTAATTTATCAGCCTTTATGCTTTCATCGAGATGAAAAAACGTTCATTGAATTATTATGGTTAGAGTTGAGAATTTTACAAATTGCCTTTTACTTTAGCCTAATGACATCGCTTCAAATCAATTGGAGTGGAAATAATGTCAGCGATTGGATTAGAAAGTTGCAAACTCGTGAGTTTACTTTACAAATTAAAAGAGGGTGGGTTCGTTCTGTAAGTGGTTTTCAATCTGCAATGAATCTATATTTGTTAACAATTTGGATACTTGCTCAATTTGGCCGTCCATTTGATTAATAGTTCATCAATCTATAAATAAGTATGTTTATTAACCAAATTATATATACTACTGTTGTTTAATAAGCTACTTGCATCACTCATCATCACTTATGACTAAAATTGCAGATATTGCACATCAACTTTGGTTTCCAGCAAAATCATTTCATGACCAAGGAATGAGTTATGCAAATTACTTAACTGAACTATCTTGGTTGTGGTTGGTTAAAGTGATGCCTGAGCTAAAGTTAGAGGGGCAATTACCCAAGCCATTTCATTGGCAGCAATGGATTAAGCAAGCAACTTGGGAACAGTTTGATATTTATGGCAATATTTTGTCTCATTTATCTCAATCATCACATGCCACACTTGCTAGCATTTATTGTCAGGCTGAAACCCAACTGTCTCATCCAAAGCAATTACAACAATTACTCAATACTTTAGATGCTTTAAATACTGTGCCGCTTAAAGAGCAAGGTGAAATATATGAACGCCTGTTGCATATTTATGCGCGGGTAGATAAAAATCAGTTATATCTGTTACCCCCAGCGGCCTTGGTTGACGCTTTGATGTTAGTGCTACAACCTCAAGCAGGGGAAATTATTCAAGACCCGTTAGCTGGTATGGGCTATTTTTTGGTTGCTAGCGATCAATATATCAATATTACCCAAGAAAATACGAAACCTGCAAAATTGCACGGGATGGAACAAAGTTTAATCAAGCAACGTCTGGCTATGATGAACTGTGTATTACACGGGATTATGGATAAAGAGCGGGCAACGATTCAATGGGCTGATAGTGTGTTAATTGATAAACATCTATGTCAGTCGGCAGATGTGATATTAAGCAATTTAGTTTTTGTTAATCATGCAGATGATGATACTGTCTTGAATAATGCCCTCGCGTTATTAAAACACATTTATCAAACCTTACAATTAGGCGGACGGGCAGCAGTTATTGTACCTGATGAATTGCTACATCAATTAGGCTCAGCACAACAAGTGCGTCAAGAATTAATGGATAATTGCATTTTGCATACTGTAGTACGATTACCCAATGGGATTTTTTACCCTTACAGCGTGCCAACTCAAGTGTTATTTTTCTATCGTGATGCAGGTAATGCGCATAATGATACGGAACATATTTGGTGTTATGATTTACGTTCTCAAACCCCTAGCTTCGGTTATCAGCGGCGTTTAAAACGCCAACACTTAATGGATTTTGTAAAAGCTTATGGCGATGATCCCTTAGTGCAAACAGAACGTCAAACTCAAGCTGAACATTGGCAATGTTTTCATCGGCAAGATTTGAAAAATGATGATTTAGATGTTTATGCCCAAATTTTTCCTGAAAATGATTTAGAATCAAATGAATTAGAAATCTTATGGCACGCTTTAGAACAAACAGTACAAGAATTAGAGCAGGTGAAAGCAATGCTTGAAACAGATGAACCTATATAAATTGTGCTAATAAATTCAAACAAGGATTTCCCCCTCATTTTTCAAACCTGTGCGTTTTTAGTAATATATCAATTATTTGCCGATTGTTGTTATTCCACAATTGGTGAAGTTATTGCTTATATGTCATTATTTATAAAATCATTAATTCATATTTTTGCCAGTTGGTTTGGAGAAAATCATGTTAACTCTATTTGAAGAAATTAAAAAACTAAAATCAAAATTATCAGAATTAGAAGTGGAACAAGAACGCCAAGATCAAGAATTACACGAAAGAATCAAAGATTTTGAAGAAATTAGCCGCTTAGAAGCAGAATTATTAGGCATTGACTATGAAGAGTTAAAACAAAAAGTATTGGATACGCTCACTTTTATGCGAGATACAGAAGAAGATACGGCAAAATTAGAATCCGAATTATCTGAAGCCGATCAAATTGCACTACAAAAAGCCAATAATACAGAGCCTATGATTCATGATGATGAGGAAACCCGACGCTTAGAACAGGAATTAATGGATATAGGCGCACCTAAGGCGCAAAATCATGAACATTATTTTACAATTTGCCTCATTTCTCCTGATGGCAGTTATAGCGAATGGTCAGAAGAAGCTGGTGGTGGTTGGCGTAGCATTGGTTTAGGTCGTCAATACTTAGAGCATGAAATGGCATTAGAACATTGCGAGCAAGTGCAACAACGTTTCCCCAATTACAATATTAAATTAATTGAGAAATCCTAATACAAAAAACTGATTCACCCCTTAATTTTATTTGGGTTTCATGCCTTTGATTAACGATTTGATAAGCCCCACAAGCATTTTTAAATATGTCATAATGCAAACTATCTTTGAAACATGCTTTATAAAAGGAAAAAGTATGGCAATTGTTGAACTGACAAAAGAAAACTTTCAATCTTATGTTGATGGTAACAGCCTACTCATTATTGATTTTTGGGCACCTTGGTGCGGGCCTTGTCGCTCTTTTGCACCGACTTATGAAGCCGTTTCAGAGCAACATGAAGATGTGATTTTTGCAAAGGTTAATACTGAAGAACAACAGGAGTTAGCGGGTACATTTAATATTCGTTCCATTCCAACTTTAATGATTTTCAAAGAACAAGTGATTGTTTTCTCTCAAGCAGGTAGTTTGCCTGAATCAGCATTGCAAGAAGTGATTGGCAAAGCAAAAGATTTAGATATGGATGTAGTACGTGCCGAAATGGCAAAAGAAGGACAATCAGCATAAAAGTGATAACCGCTTAAGTATCAGGCATGTTTAAGCGGTATATCCTAAAAAGCAATGATTTACACGGTTTTTGCTTGCATATCAGCATGATAAGAAGAGCGTACTAGTGGCGCACTAGCCACATTTCTAAAGCCCATTTTCTCACCCAATTCCCCTAATTTTTTAAATTCATCAGGTGTCACATAACGCTGTACAGGTAAATGATAACGGCTTGGTTGTAGATATTGACCCAACGTTAACATATCACAATCGTGGTCACGCAAATCTTGCATTACTTGTTCAACTTCGCTGATTTCTTCGCCTAAACCCAACATAATACCTGATTTAGTGGCCACTTCTGGGTGTTGCTGTTTATACGCTTTCAATAAATCCAATGACCATTGATAATCAGCACCGGGGCGAGATTGCTTATATAAACGGGGCACGGTTTCCAAATTGTGGTTGAATACATTTGGGGCGGCTTGTTTAAAGATTTCTAAGGCTTTTTCCATCCGACCACGGAAATCAGGCACTAAAACTTCAATTTTCAACGTTGGTACGGCTTCTCGAGCAGCTTGAATACATTGCACAAAATGTTCTGCGCCACCATCACGTAAATCATCACGATCAACAGAGGTAATCACCACATATTTTAAAGCCATATCGGCAATAGTTTGTGCAAGTTGTTGCGGCTCATCTTGGTTTAAGGGTTCAGGTCGTCCATGTGCGACATCACAAAAAGGGCAACGACGGGTACAAATATCACCCATAATCATAAATGTTGCAGTGCCACCAGAAAAGCATTCATTTAAGTTGGGACAAGTCGCTTCTTCGCAAACCGTATATAGTTTATTTTTGCGTAATTTAGACTTAAGATTAGCCACTTGGTTACTGTTAGGAATTTTAATCCGAATCCAATCAGGTTTACGAAGCAGTGTTTCAGAAGGTTCTATCTTAATCGGAATACGGGCAGTTTTTTCCTGTCCTCGTTGGTGTTTTCCTACTTTGGGATCAATTTTGTTCATGGCGGTGCTGCTTGGTGTAATAAAAAAAATCTATGAGTAATTATAATAGCTTTTAGAATAAATGGGGAAGATTTGTTGATTTTTAAATATTAAACGTGGGTTTAGGATAGCTAGAACTAAGCATTGACAAAGCCCTATGATGATTAGTTTATACATTATTAGGGCTGTCAATCCGATATATTTCAAACCATTTCAAGGGCGAAGATAAGCATAATCTTGTTCTTGTAATTCTACAATGCGCATTGCACCTGATTGGACAATCTTGACACCATCAACAATGGTTGGGGCTTTGCCTTTTTTCTTAGTCACTTTTTCCAGTGTATTACCACAAAGTGAAAAAGAGATATTTTGCATAGCCAAACTGGGTACACGCTCACTAGCAGGGCTTTTCGGTGTGAATATACTTAACCCCGGTCCATAAGCGACAACTTCAATTGCAACATTATCAATCCCAAAGGCTTTTTGTAGATTGACTGCATTATTTAAAACAATGTTATGAGTTTGAGGGTCATTGCTACTGACTTGAATCACCACTTTATGTTCTGGTTCAAAGAAATCGTTTTGCTGTGTTTCGCCAGCAGTGACAACGCCTGCAAATAATACCCATAAACCTAATAAATTAATAACAGAATATGACATGATATTTTTCAACATAGTATTCCCTCCTTAAAAATAAAAATATTAGAACACTATAAACTTTATACCATGCCACTATAATTGAAAAGCTTTGATTAACTTGGAATGCTCTCGTTGCTAAAGCAATTTAATTTCTCATTCCCTTTATAACAATTACAGTTGACCTATTATGCGTAAAACTCATTGGGAAAATATTTACCAAACTAAAGGCCATAAATCTGTGAGTTGGTATCAAGAATAGCTAACCATCTGTTTGTAATTATTGGAAAAGGTCAAAGCGTCACCAGAAAAATCTATTGTGGATGTGGGTTGTGGCGCGTTGGTTTTGGTGGATCATTTACTGGAACGTGATTATTAATAAAATAACATTGGTTGATTTATCTGCTGAAGCATTAGAGATTGTCAAAAAACGTTTAGGTGATAAAGGTCATATTCCTACTTATTTATCACAAGATATGATGGATTCGTCATGGGTTCAGCATTATGATATTTGGCATGATAGAGCGGTGTTTCATTTTTTGACTGATGCTGTAGATCGTCAGCGTTATATGAAAAATTTGCTGAGCGGCTTAACAAAACAGGGACGGGCGGTTATTGGGACATTTTCGCTTGAAGGGCCTAACATGTGTAGTGGTTTGGATATTGTGCAGTATGATGCAAAAAAAATGCAGGTGACTTTGGTGGGTGATTTGGTATTAGATTCAACAGAAGCTCACACTCATGTAATGTCAAATGGTACAAACCAAGAATTTATGTATTTTATCACTAAGCACCAAAATAGCTAAGTTGTTAATTAGGAGTGCATGTCATAATGAAACACACACTCCTTAAGCTATAGATTATTGACTATCAGAAGACCAGGTGGATTGTTGTGTATCATCTAGGCTGCGCAGGATTTCTAATTTCAAATCGCTTGCGCCCAGTCGATTGTAATTACCGCCATAGAGCAAATTAAATTGAACATCCATCGGTTCAGTGACTAAGAAACCAATAAAACCTAAACCTGTGCTTTCATCAATCATACCGCCAACATCAACGTTACTTTGAATATTGTTGCCATAGACACCAACACCAACATAGCTACGTTCACCACCAACTAAGCTAGAAATAGTGACAACATAATAGCCCGCTTCTAACACCGTGGTTTGATTGGTTGTACCAACAGGCATCGTAACTGGGCCATAAACAATATCGGTATTATCTTTTTTCACAGTGACACTTAATTCTGTCAATTTGTTCAAATACTCCACCACTTCCAAATTAACAGCCGTTGGTGCAGTGAGATAAAAACTGATGAACCCCGGTGCTTCGCCATCACGACGTAATACAGAACCTGCACTAAATCCACTTGGGTTTGAACCGCTAGAGTTATTAATAGATAAGCCCCATTGGCCTTCTGTCTCACCTGTAGGTAAAGTAACTTCAGCCACATAAAACCCTGCTTCATTAATTGATAACTTATATTTACATACTTGATCGCTACAAGTATTGTTTTCAGGCTCAGCAACTGCCCCCAAGCCTGAATACCATTTATTAATACCCTCAAAATGCTCATCAAAATAACCAAAGCTGGTTGTATATACGAAATTACCTAATGGAGAGAATCGCACAAAATCAAAACCTGCTTTTAGAGTCACGCCACTTGAAGAAACACCTTTGAAAGTACGAACTAATTCACCTGTCTCAATATTTAATAATTGAATCGAAAAATCACTTGATGCAATAGCAGGTATAAAATGATTTCCTGAGGCATTAATCCCAACAACAATCCATTGATTATTAGGTGCAATCGAAATTGAAGAGACTCTGTCAATAACCCCTAAACTACCTAACTGGCGTAGCGGTTGTCCTGATGCCATATCCCATAAAATTAAACCTGTATTATCCGCAGAGATAAAAGATTGCCCATTGGGTAAAAAGCTAACGAGATTAATTTCGTTTTCAATTGGGAAGTTTTTCACTACATTACCTGTTACTGTATCCCGTAATATCAACTTATTGCCTGCGGTTAAAATTTGACTACCATCAGGTGAAAATGTAATCGCATTAATCGTTTCATCAGATAAAGTTTGAGACCATAACAATGAATTGGCTAAATCTTGTAACTCTAAAAAACCATCCTTAACTAAAAGCAATTGCTGGCTATTTGGTGCAACAGCTATATTGGTAATAGTCGCTTGACTGCTAAAGTTTTGAACTTCTAGCCCTGTTTCAATTTCCCATTGTTTTAAGATATTATCTTCACTGACCGAGATTAAACGTTGGTTATCAGGTGTGAAACTGAGGAGTTGAACTTCTTTGCTATGGCCTTCAAAAGTTTTAATAATCTGCCCAGTATAAGCATCTAATAAACTGATAGCATTATCATATTTATCAGCAAACCCTAACCATTTCCCATTAGAGGATAATTCTAATACAGATAGATCGAATCGTGCGAGAGGAGCATCTGTATTGCTACTATCTTCAAAAACAAAGGTTTTATTACCTGTTAGCACATCCCATAAAATAAGGGTATTTTGCTCAAACGAAGCGGCTTTTTGACTATCAGCGGACAGTGCTGCAATCACATTTGAAACATTAGTATTATTACCAAAAACTTGGGCAACATTACCCGTTACAAGTTCAACAACATCCATCGGCGCGTTAAAATTACCAAATAAAGCCCATGTGCCATCTGCTGAAAAATGAGCAAAATCGGCAATTCTATCTAAATAAACTACACTGGCTTGACCTGTATTTCTATCCCAAAGTTTGGTTGCATCATTACCAGACGAACGACTGGCAACTTGTAATATTTTTTGCCCATCAGGAGAAAATTTCAGGCTTGAGATGATAGTGCCCGTTTTTGGCGGATTATCAGTTGCTTCCGTGATAGTAAAGGTTTGTACTACTTGATTATTTGCAATATCAGTGACTTGAACCTGTGTCGCTTGGCTGTGGTCGACAGGTGTATAGTAATTTTGATTGACTGAAACGAGGAATTGTCCATCAGCAGAAATATCAATAGGAAATGCTGTATTATCATAGGTGCGCATTAATACGCCTGATTCCAGACTCCATTGCTCAGTTGTACCTTTATTTGCAATAAATAAGGATAAGCCATCAGGTGCAAAAGCGATTCTTTCATGAGGATTGTAGCCAGTCAAGGTATTTGTTGATACTTCAGTTAAGGTTTGCATGATGCTACCTGTATTAAAATCAAATATGACCCATTGCTTATTTGATGTGCCCACCAAAATTTGCTGACCATTAGGCGAAAATTCTACTAATGTAATAGGCGTGCTTTGCTGTTGATAAGTACGCACTTCTTGACCTGTAGTTACGTTCCACAGCTTGATTGTGCCATCCTTGCTACCCGATAACAGAAACTGATTATCAGATGAAAACGCAATACTGGTCACCAATTCGGTATGACTGGCTGTATTGCCCGTGTCTAAAAATGTTTGAATCGGTTCGACGACTTGTTCAACCGCCCATGTATATTGCCCAAAGTTCAGCCACAGGGCAAAGCTGAATATGAGCCAATGATATTTGGAAAACATAATTGTATCCTGTAAATTTTGATAAAATATGCCACAGAGCTTAGCAGCAAATCATGTAATATCTAGTTTTAAGCTGTATTTTATGCGTTAATCTAAGATTTTCAGGGTTGAATGGTGTTGTTTTTTTGCATGAGAAGTCATTGAAGTTACAATTGTTTTTCGATAGAGATTGAATTAAAAACTCTATAATTAAGAACGATGTGCGATTAAAGAAATTCGTTTGTAACATTGGAAAAACATTGAAGATGCAGCGTTGCATATTTTTTGTGTTCAAGATTTTGGAAAAGCAAAACAACTGGATAATCGTTTTGTAGAGCTTTTGGTAACAATATTAAAATCCCCAAATGTGCGCCCATGCTATATTGAAGAAGCCAATGCTAGCCAATTTGAAAGTGCTTCATTAGAGTGATTTAAATTACTAAGATATTCTAACTATATATAGATGTAACAATATAGAAGCCAATTATGTTGATTATGGCTGAATATAACGTTATTGGATGGTGTTGATGAATACTATATAAGATAAGTAGTCTAATAATGAAAAGACGCTATTTTATGAATTGAAATTAGTTTTTTTAGTTTTATTCCGAAATCTATTTTTATATAGACAATTGATTTTTAAATGCATTTTTTATTGTCCATAAGATTTTCCTAAAAAACATTAAAGAAAGTAGTTGACGTAATTTGTGAGATGCGTATAATTCGCAATCTTTCACGGGGCACAGCGGCAAAGTTGTTGAGTCAGCAGTAAGTGAAACAAC
>JADGDW010000241.1 GCA_016744725.1 Candidatus Albibeggiatoa sp. nov. BB20
GTGAATGCGGTCATACTCAAGACCGTGACTTGAATGCGGCTATCAATTTAGCCAATTATGCGGTGAGTTACACCGTCTAAGCCTTTGGAGAGGAAGGCTCTGGCTTTTGCAATATGCTTTAAGTGAAACCATCCTCTGTGAATTAGGAATTCAACACTAAACCAACACATAGTTATCTATGAATAGATTTGGGTAAGTTTGAAATAACGGTTTCTTTTCTTTGTATTGGTCTAAAATCCATTCTAGGGCTGAGCGGTTGCCGAGTTGATATTCCCATGTTTGTGGCGGGATGTTTTCTAAACGGGTTTGGCTGTCGATTTCGATGCAATTGTTGGTTTTATCGGCTTTGAGTTTGCATTTTGGCGCGGCTGTGGTTTTTGTGTCGATTTGTTGCAGCGGATAGGGTTTGGCTTGTTCAAAGTTAATATGTAAATCAATTAGTTATTTGCCAATCTCTGCCCATTTTTCAAATTCAGGATAAAACGGTATACGTGGGAATTCTTGTTTTAAGTTCAAAGCGAAGGTTTCACGGTAGCGCGGGTCGTGCAGCACCGCATACACATAGTGAAAAATATCCAGTTTCTCAATGTTTTCAGTTTTGTAGTGTGTTTGGAATTGCTTTAATGCCCAGTTAGTGATGTTTTCTATTTTTTCGCCGTTTTCGTAACGAAAAATTGGAAGGCATTGGGTTTTTTCAAGAGTATCCATACCTATGATTGTTTGGCTCGCAATACATTGGAATGGTTTACTTGATGAAAGTCCTGAAAAACCAATTAATATATTATCTTTATCTAAGGAATTACCAAAAAAAGAATAATGATTATCTGTCAATCTATGATTTAACTCTTTCCCAACATAATGATAGAGTTTAAAAAATGGTCGATATAAGTTTAATCTCACTAATTCTCTATAATAAGATATATTTTTTTTGCTTTCTTTGTAAGACTTTAATGAAGAACTCCATTTAATAGATAAATCAATTTCTTTTTTAGTTATATTTTTATTGTAAGTATCTATAAAAAACAATATCTTTTGATTTAGCTTGTTGCTGGAAAAATCATAAACCCATTCATCACGAGTTGTTTCTACTCCCCTTGAAAATAACTTAAAAATAGCTTGTTCACTTTTTCCTGCTTTAACCTCTTTGCTTATAACAGATAAACATTCACTCCAATCTTCCGTTGGCTGATTTAACCATAAACCTTGAGGATTTGGCTTGATTCTCTCAAATTGTCCTGTTTTAGCTAATTTCTGCAAATAACTCGATTTCAACCATTGACGCTTTTCAACCGCAGTTAAAAAATCATCCAAACTTAAATAACGAATATCGCAACCCGTGATGGCAGGATTTCGCACCAAAAACACAATTGCTACACCCGCTTGAATCCCAAAAATATTATGCTTCGTGCCTGAAATTTTAGGATTTTTCCGCACATCACTCATTAAATCCACAATCCAAACTTCTTGAAATTCCTGAGCAATTGTTTTACGAAAACCATCAAAACTACGTGAATCCAAATAAGACCGATTAGTAATAAATCCCAAAATACCTTGTTCACCAATTCTATCCGATGCCCAACGAAAAAAGCGTACATACATATCATAAATAACAATTTGATTTTGCGCTGTGCCTTCGCTAATGTAAGTATCTTTAATCCGCTTATCCATTTCCTTGTAAGCTTGATTCGCATTCTGTAAATTATAATTCTCTTGCTTTGCGTTATACGGAGGATTACCCATAATCACAGGAATCTTACGCTTATTCTGCTGCTGAATTCTTAAATGATTCTCATCCGTTACACCACCAAATAAATCATTGATTGCACCCTCATGCGTTTGCTCAAACCCGACATTATCCAAGGTATTCACAAAACACAAACCTTCAAATTCCTGCCACTTATCGGTGATTTCATAAAAACTCTGCTCAATATTCAAACAAGCAATATAATACGACAAAATAGACACCTCATTCGCGTGAACCTCACTCGCAAACTTATACTCTAACGCCGCCTTTTCTCCACGCCAAAAATCCAACAAATCCACCACAAACGTACCCGTACCCGTACAAGGGTCCAAAATCTCCAAACCACTATCAATCAACCGCTTATCAAAATGCACCTGCGTCAACCAATCACACCCAGAAATGATAAAACGCACCGCCTCCTGTGGCGTATACACAATCCCCAACTTATCCGCATCCTTCGCGTTATAAGCACTATAAAAATCCTCATAAACCTGCTTCAAAAAAGTCTGCTTTTCGTATGACGTAATCGTATTCGCCGCCGCCTGCCGAATCGCTGCAAAATACGGCTCTAACCGCTTCAACAAATTCGCTCGCGTCTCCCCACGTAAAAAACTGCGCTCCAATCCCCCAATCGCCACTGCCAAATGATTCTCAGCATGAAAATTAGAACTCGGAAACACCGCACGAAAAACCTGATCGGTCAAAATATGCTGCACCAACATCTCATCCACATGCCGCGCACTCACCTGCTGCCCAATCGAACGCCGACACAATTGCAAAAACACATCTGCTTTAGCATTAAACTGCTTATTCTCTTGATGCGCCTGCTGCAATAACTCACTTAACGCCTGCGCCACCTTTGGCAACTCGGTTAAAAACTTATTCCGCGCCGTCCGAAAATTCTCCACTTCAGGCAATTCATAATCAAAAAAACGATCTAAAAGCTGCTGAAACGGCTTAATATCCTCCACATCACACCGCATCACTTCTTGACCATTTTGCAATAAAACAGCCTGTTGCGTATCCTCAAAAATAATATTATCGCTCGGATAACCCTTATCTAACTTAGCCACAATCTCCTTATCCAAATCATCTTTCTCATCCTTCGCCTCCCACCAACCATGCACAATACGCAAGCGATCGACCAACACCCCATCCGCGCGTAACTTGGTTTTTTTCCCAGTCGATTTAAACGGCTCAAACTGATGCTCAGACTTCAAAATTAACTGATGCTCCTCACCGATATTTTTTAATAAACTCTCAAAAGCGCGGCGCAACTCACCCTCATTGCTGCCACCTGCAATACGGCGTAAATCATCTAATTCACGATAATAATTTTGAATATAGTGCATGAGAATTCTTATTATTGGAGATAGAATGCAGTTTTAACGAAAATGAATGATTGGTCAAGGGGAGAGAGGAGGCTTTGTTTTTTTCTCGTTTGCCTCGTTCAATGGTCTCCATTGGAATGCAGCATAGATGCTCTGCGCTCTATATTCAGCGTATCCAATAAAATATCACAGCGATGATGAGAATCAGAATGAGAAATTCGAAGATGAGAAGGGACATAGATAACATTAATCCAAACTTTTATCACAAAAATACGGTTTCATTATGAAATTTGACTGGGTAATGCCTGCCAAAGAATGTTAGTTGACACACCTTGCTTTGATAGCCATGCTCAGACTTTTTTCACATCGCCATTATGCTTGAGCTGGCTTTTCCCTATTGATTAGGTCATTTTATTAATGAGGTTTTTTCATCAAATAGCTTTTAAAGGCAGGCATTACCCAGTTAAACTCAATGCCGAATGATATTCACACGCAAGAATACCTCACTCATATTTATTCAAGTGCAGTGGGATTCATAATATAATGTTTCTTTTTTGAATTATGCTTTAGCTCAATTGGCTATATTCAGATACATAATAGATTTAAATAAATCTAATGTCAATAAAAATAGGTTATTTTTTAATCTAAAAATATTGATAGTAGCTTCAAATAGCTCTAAAAAGGGTTTTAAGGTGAAAAAAGAGATAGCAAATAGGCTACAAACAACTATAGCGGATACTTGTAATGGGAATAAAACAGCATTTGCAAAGTTACTTGGTATCCCCTATGGAACGCTAAAGAACTATTTAGATTTAAATAAAACCAATATTATTGCTTCAGAGACTTTAGCCAAATTACATAAAAAGCTCGGTATTAACATAAACTGGCTACTAACAGGCAAAGGAGAAATGTATTTAAACGAGCAAGAGCAGAACCAAGAATTTGATATTGAAAATATTCTGCAACATTTAACGCCTCAACAAAAACAAGAATTATTAAATCGTTCACAGGAAATGCGCTTAATGAACACACTAAAAGAGCGCGTGGAAAATGTAGAAGAAGCCCTGTTTTCCAATAAAAAATAAATTAGCTGCTCTCAAAGATGCAGAGCGTCTATGCTGCATTCCAACAGAGACCGTTGGAACGAGATTAACTATATATATAGATTTTGCGATTTTCTATACATGTGCATGATGATGTGTATAGATTTTGGCGTTTTCTATACATGTCAAATCAACGATTAGATAAACAATTGATATAAAGGCTTATTCAAATAATAATTACTTCTGCCAATTTTATGCTTTTCTAACAAACCTAGCTTGACTAAACTATCAAGATATTTCGTGGCTGTAATACGGCTCACCTGTAATGCATTGCTAAGAAAATCAATTTTTGTATAAGGATGCTTAAATAAATTATTAAGTAAATCTTGGCTGTAAATTTTGGGTAATTGAGCACGAATATCATGCTTATAAGTTTGCATTAATTGCTTGATATTATGAATCAAGACAATGGTTTGTTGCGCTGTTTCAATCACACCCTCAAGTATAAAAAGCAACCAATGTTCCCAATTGTTGGTATCACGTACTTGCTGCAAGTAACTATAATAAAATGCTTT
>JADGDW010000242.1 GCA_016744725.1 Candidatus Albibeggiatoa sp. nov. BB20
TTCCAATACCACTAAATGGGTCTCGTAAAGTTGCTTTTATCAAGTTAGTTAATTTTTTATATATCTTCTTATCAATTTATCAATGGTAGCCCACGCGCTGTAATCATCAAAGGCAATGGGGTTAAACTGTATCTTCATCATCAAATACCGATGGGTCAACCGTTACTGTATTACCATTTTTTACATTTTCTAAAGCATTTAATAAGTGAGTTCGGTTTGCTGGATTACTCAAAAAAAACGCAGTTTCATCCTGTGTTTGCTCTGTATCAATAACAGTAATATTGATGGTACTATCACAGTACATTTGTTTTAAATGTTCAATAAAATCAGAGGTTAGCTCACTTGGCTTTAAACTGTAATTAGCTATCATGATGCTGTACCTCTTTTCATTAGTTCTAAGCTGCTAAACGCTCTTCAATAGGATTAATCGTAATGTGATAACCATAATCTAGCAGAATATCCATTGATAAATCGCTTGCTGTCTCATGCAATTCAATCCATCTATCATTATCACTGGAAATTTTGATATTAACCCAGATATTTTTAGAATTAATCAAGCTTTCAGAAATATCTATTAATTTAATTTCAGAAAAATATTTATGTAAATCAGTGAATAACTGTTCACCAAGTTCTAGCTGCTTATGATTGAGCATGATTTATCTGAAGTATCAAAACAAAAATTTAATTCACTAGCACAAAACTCATTTCACTCTCGCAAAACAAGTTTTATACGCTTAAAAACTATCTATCAATTTCACCAAATACAATATCCATTGTACCAATGATAGCGACCACGTCAGCCAACATGTGCCCTTTGCCCATTTCATTCATAGCTGACATGTGAGCAAAGCCCGGTGCGCGAATCTTCATCCGATAGGGTTTATTTGCCCCATCAGAGACTAAGTAAATCCCAAATTCACCTTTTGGATGCTCAATCGCAGCATATGCCTCACCTTCTGGCGGACAATAACCTTCAGTAAAGAATTTGAAATGATGAATCAACGCTTCCATGTCTTCCTTCATCGCTTGACGACTAGGTGGAGACACTTTGTTATCTTCAATCATTACAGGCCCTTGGTTTTCAGGCTTACGCAACCAATCCACACATTGTTTAATAATATGATTTGATTGACGCATTTCCTCAATCCGAACCAGATAACGATCATAACAATCGCCATTTGTGCCGACTGGAATGTCAAACTCAACTTTATCATACGCCGCATACGGTTGTTTTTTACGTAAATCCCATTCAACACCTGAACCACGCAACATAGGTCCTGTAAAACCTAACTGTAATGCACGTTCACGTGAAACCACACCAATGCCTACTGTACGTTGTCGCCAAATACGATTTTCAGTTAATAAGGTTTCATATTCATCAACCCGCTGAGGAAAAATTTTAGTAAAATCTTCAATGTAATCTAACAAAGAACCTTGACGATTTTCATTTAAACGATCCACTTCTTTTTGACTATGCCATTGTGATGCTTTGTATTCTGGCATGGTGTCAGGTAAATCACGGTAGACACCACCAGGGCGATAATATGCTGCATGTAAACGTGCGCCTGAAACCACTTCATAGCAATCCATTAAAATTTCACGCTCACGGAAAGCGTACAAGAACATAGACATCGCGCCCACGTCTAAACCATGCGAGCCAATCCAAAGCAAATGATTCAAAATACGGGTGATTTCATCGAACATGGTACGAATGTATTGCGCACGCTCAGGGGCTTCAATCCCCAATAATTTTTCGACCGCTAATACATAGCCATGCTCATTACACATCATAGATACATAGTCTAAGCGATCCATATAAGGCACATTTTGATTAAACGGTTTAGTTTCCGCTAATTTCTCTGTACCACGGTGCAATAAGCCAACATGCGGGTCAGCACGTTCGACCACTTCGCCATCCATCTCTAACACCAAACGCAAAACGCCATGTGCTGCGGGATGTTGAGGACCAAAGTTTAAAGTATAATTACGAATTTCTGGCATGTTATCAATCCTTTACTGCGCCGTGGCTTCTTCTTCGGTATAACGATTATCCTGACGAATCACACGCGGTACTAGCACACGAGGCTCTAACGTGACAGGTTCATAAACCACACGACCTTTTTCTGGGTCATAACGCATTTCAACATGACCGCTGAGAGGAAAATCTTTACGGAATGGATGACCAATAAAGCCATAGTCGGTTAAGATACGACGTAAATCGGGATGACCTTCAAATACAATACCGTATAAATCAAACGCTTCACGTTCGTACCAGTCAGCAGAACTCCAAATATTCACCACTGAAGGAACTTTAGGTAATTCCCCCTCAGTAAATGCGCGAATACGAATGCGTCGATTATGCTGAATAGATAATAAGTGATAAACCACGGCAAAGCGGGGCTTTTCTTCAACATCTTTTTGATGAATAGATTCACTTACACCGCGACTAAAACCTGTGCTGCTTGCATTTTCAGTTTGCCAGTCAGCTTGTCCATAAGTGGAATAATCAATACCACAAAGGTCAATCAGTTGTTCAAAGCCAAATTTATCACGTAACAAGGTACAGATACGCGCAACTTGGACTGCGGGGATTTCTATCGTTACTTCTTTCAGGGCGATTTGAGCAGATAACAAGCTATCGCCAAATTCTTGCTGCAATGTTTCTAATAAGGTTTGCCGAGCATCAGCCATAACAATTACCAATTAACAATTATCAATGAACGGAGGGTGGTTAGCTTGCTTTTGCAATCGTACTACGTTTAATTTTAGCGTGTAGTTGCAAAATGCCATACAGCAATGCTTCAGCAGTCGGTGGACAGCCGGGGACGTAAATATCAACAGGGACAACACGGTCACAACCACGTACTACAGCATAGGAATAGTGATAATAACCACCGCCGTTAGCACATGAACCCATTGAAATTACATAACGTGGGTTAGGCATTTGGTCATAGACTTTGCGTAATGCAGGGGCCATTTTATTCACCAATGTGCCCGCCACAATCATCACATCGGACTGGCGAGGGCTAGGACGGAAAACAATACCAAAGCGGTCTAAGTCATAACGCGAAGCACCTGCGTGCATCATTTCTACCGCACAGCACGCTAAGCCAAACGTCACAGGCCACATTGAACCTGTTCGCGCCCAGTTAATTAACCAATCCGCGCTAGTGGTGACGATGCCTTCTGAGAAAACGCCTTCTATTCCCATTCTAAAGCTCCCTTTTTCCATTCATAAATAAAGCCTACCACTAAAACTGCAAGGAAAATCATCATAGCGACAAAGCCAAATACACCGACGTCATCGAATACAACTGCCCATGGAAATAAGAACGCAATTTCTAAATCAAAGATAATAAAGAGAATAGCGACCAAGTAATAACGCACATCGAATTTCATCCGTGCATCTTCAAACGCCTCAAATCCACATTCATAAGGAGAGTCTTTTTCTGCATACGCCTCACGTTTGCCCAATAGGAAGCCAATTGCAGCGAAGCCTACGCCAGCCGCCAGCCCTATCAAGATAAAAAGCAGAATTGGTACATAATCAATGAGCATTACTAAAGCCTCTTTATAGTTCTAATAACTATCCTTTATTGTACGATAGAATTTGTCTAAGTCATAGTCTTAAACAACAATTTAACCTGCACATTCTAGCTGAAAATTGGCTGGCGGTCATCCTATTAATAGTGAGTTAGCTTGTAGGTGAGAAGTGAAAAATAGAGCTAAAACATAAAATTGAGGTATTATAAAAAAATATTATTTATAGATTGAGATAAGTTTTTTATTGGTGTTTTTGAGCTGATTTAGAGCATTCTCCCAATATTATATCAATTAAAGTAGCCTATTTATATCCAATATTTGAGAAGGAAAAATCGACTATAAATGGTAGAATTACAGTTTGAGGGTACTTAAATCTGCCTAATACTAATGTGGCTAGAATTTACACAAAAATAATTCAGTGCAAAAGATATTGAGTAAGCAATATCACATAATGTGATATTGATTCCTGCCTATATTATTTCCCTCTAAAAACTGCTCATCTCAATCCTCTAAATATATTAAAAATAACTGAATAGTGAATATTTTATTGAATGTTCATTTTTTGTGAGGTATGCTATTCGTATGTCAAATAATATTGAAGAAACTAAATTACGTATTTTAAACTGTGCAGAACAGCGTTTTCGTTATTATGGCTATCGCAAAACTGCGATGAGCGAAATTGCGCAAGATATGAACATGTCAACGGCGAATTTATACCGCTATTTTGACAATAAAGAAGATATTGCAGCTGCCTGCACTGAGCGGTGTATGAATGATAATATGCAGTGCTTGCGAGAAGTATTAAGAATGCCTAATATCACAGCATCAGAAAGGCTTGAACATTTTTTTATTGAACAACTTAGACAATTACATGATGAGACTCATAATCACGCAAAAATCAATGAAGTTGTTGAAATTATTGTGACTCAGCGTCAGGAATTAGTTTTTCAAAAAGTTAAAATTATTCAATCTTTAATATCTGAAATTTTATCAGAAGGCAATCGTACAGGCGAATTCAAGGTTGATGATGTTTTAACCACAGCTGAAGCGGTTTACGCCTGTATGACTGTATTTAATGTGCCTATTTTTATGAGCTTATATTCTCTGGAAACATTAGAGCAAATGGCGCAGAATGTTGT
>JADGDW010000243.1 GCA_016744725.1 Candidatus Albibeggiatoa sp. nov. BB20
GTGATTAACAGTGGTCTGATTAGTAATATTACGATTGAAGCAGGAGCAACAGTGCAAGGTGGCTCAATCAGTGGCAGCAATACCAATCAGGGCACAATGCAAGATGTGACGATTACTGCTTATTCTGAAGTCACAGGAGGTAGTTTTGCAGGTGAAATTATCAATCATGGTACATTATTCGATGTGCAATTTACTGATGGAGCAACGATTTCTGGTGGTAAATTAGGTGGTATTATCCAAAGTGAAGGCGCGATTATCAACGTACAGATTCATCCTCATGCACGAATTATTGGCGGTAAAATGGGTGGCCTGATTCAAGGCACAAAATCAGAACCAGCCTATTTAGGTAATATTGAATTGCTTACAGGCTCAAAAATTGAAAATGTGCGGATCAGCCCGACAAGCAAATTACCTGATGATATTGAAATTGGTATAGGGGTCATTTTTCCTAAAAGTTATAAAAATCCAAATTTAGAAGATTTTGGTGTAGATGTAACGGAATTAGACAGTATTGATGAATATCAATTCAACGGTATTGAGCCTGCTGCCTTTGAGCTGTTTGAACCAGAACATATTGAGCAATTGCCATTGGAAGTGTTTGCAGAGTTTGAAGCCGAAGATATTGAACACTTACAGCCTGAAGCGGTAGAAGCGATTGAAGTAGAACAATTTGAATTACTGCCTGATGAAGCACTCGCGGGTTTGACTGCTGAAAATGTTGATGCTTTAAATGATGAAGTATTAGAAGCGATAACGCCAGAAAGGTTAGACGCGATAAAACCAGAGACTGTTAAGAAATCTAAAAAACCGGGAAAAATCTTTACCAAGTTGAAAAAAATTAAACCTAAAAAAGCCCGTAAATATTTGCCTGCTGATTGGGACATTGACGAAGATACAGGAGAATTGTCAGCCCCTGCGGGTACAAAATTAACTTACAAAGAGATTGAACTTAAAAAAACCGTTTCTAAACAAAAAGCCAGTTTACCTGAAATTGCCGATTTAGATTCTAGTTTTAGTTTGGGTGGAACGGGTGGTAAAACGGCACAAGAGCAACTGAATGAAGGTATACAACAAACACCTAATGTAAGTGATGTTGATCTTGACCAGTTTATTTTTACCCAGAATGAGTCTGGAATGTTGAATATTGTTGGGGAAGGTGATTATGAAGATGTCACGTTTGCCTTTTTACCGGGGGTCAATAATATCGAGCAAGCTCCTTTAGATACGCCTGTAGGCTTATCACAAGACGAAGGCGGTTTTTTCATTATGACCACACCTAATTTGCACAGTTTTTTCCTTACGCCATCAACCAATGATCCCGTTGGTTTAGTGGAAGTACTGAGCGGAGATGATGAAGAAATATTTGAAGAACCTGATGAAGAAACAGAAATCAAACAAACCTGCGACTATGATAAACAAGTGGTTAAATTCAATGAAGCAGGTGATGTCTTACTCAAATTAACCAATGATAATACTCGCCGCACTCGAGCATTTAAAACAGAGATATATGTTGTGGTTATTTTTGATGCGTTTGTAGAACCTGCACTAGAAGAATATTGTGATGATGAAACCTGTGATTGGCCACAAATGCCAGATATTTTGCAAAAAGGAATGCATCTTCCAGATAAATTACGCGCGAGACAACAAGCAAGAGTGATTTATCCTGATGGCTCATCACAACTGGTTTATCCAACAGTGCTAAAACCCCATGAATTTATTAATCTAATATCTAAGTTTGAGGGAATTGAAAAAGTTATTTATCAAGTTGATGGAAGCTTTAAAGCAGTTTACTTTGGCCAATCAATTTTGATTTATCCTACTTTTAATTCATATCTTACGCCGCTGGCACATGCTGAGACAAAAGTCCCACCATCTGTGAATTTAATCGGCAATGATGGGGAATTTAGTTATTCGATGCAAGATTGTTCACGTTTGGTTACCACTACACTTGTGATTGAATAACTCAATATCCTCAAGCCAAAGTATTCATCTCTATTTTTTGTTGGAGTTCAATGCTTTGGAGTGAAAATGGCTATCAAGCAAAACAACTGCCTTCAGGCAAATAAAAGCTAAAAATCAATACGACACTCATCATAAAATGTAATTCAATGGTATTTTTAATTGCAGGTATCAGTTGTTTAGGCTTATCAGCCGCTTGATATAAAACTTGAATCGCATTCTTAGCTTCAATCAGAGAAATAAACACAATCACCGTGGCCAAAGGAAAATAGCTTGTAAACGCCCCCATACCGACAATAATAAAACTTAAAGCAATCAAAGCCACATAAACAGATTGTGCGGCTGGGAATCCTAAGCGTACAACTAATGTATTTTTCCCTGCTTTTTTATCTGCTTCATAGTCTGGGAATTCATTAATATATAAAATTGCTGTCACCAAACACGCTAAAGGAATCGCAGCAATAATGGGTAATGTATCAAAGCTTTGTGTTTGTACATAATATGCGCCTAACACCGTCAAAATGCCAAAATTAAGCCCAACCAATAATTCCCCTATACCGCGACTGTGAAAAGCAAATGGTGGTGCTGAATAAAAATAAGCGGATAACACACCAACTAAGCCTATCCACAATAACCCCCAATCTGTTAACCACGCTAAAATCAACCCTATCAACATAGCAATACTTAATAAAATCAAACCAAAATAATAAGTTTGTTTCGGTGTTAGTATTTGATTTTGAATCATACGACTACCGCCCGCAAAAGGGGTCAAAGGGTCAATATTAAATTCATCAGCTTGATTAAGATGATCGAAATAATCATTCAACACATTGGTTGCCGCATGAAGTAAAACGCCTGCAAGCAACGACAAACCCAATAATACAGCTGAAAACATTTGATATTCGCGCCAAGCCAGCATTGTGCCTAATACAATCGGCAATATCATCACGGTAAAAAATTGTGGTCGCGTGGCTTGTACCCAAGTCAATAAACTGCGTTTCATACTCATATCCTATAGGCTGTCAAAATCAATTCATATCAATTATTCAATGATACCCGAGAGTGACAGTTTAGCGAATGTTTGACTGTTATAGTGAATTTCTTGTTATGTGTTAGGACTGGCAGTCCTTTAATATTTCAAATATCAAACACTTTCAAATTTGAGGACTGCCAGTCCTTGTATCACTTTAAAATAAAACGACTATAGCAATTTTGAAAAGTGCTAAAATCCACGCCTTTGCTAATCAAAAATAACACCGCTCTATGTTAAATAAGTTACTGAAGTCCACCGCAATTGTTGGTGGCGTGACAATGATTTCGCGCATTTTCGGCTTTATCCGAGATGTGGTGATTGCACATACTTTTGGAGCAGGTGTAGCGACAGATGCTTTTTTAGTGGCATTTAAAATTCCGAATTTTATGCGCCGTTTATTTGCAGAAGGTGCGTTTTCTCAAGCATTTACCCCCGTTTTAAGTGAATACAAAACTCAGCGAAATAAAGAAGAAGTGCATGATTTAGTCAATCATGTGGCAGGCAGCTTAGGCGGTTTGTTAGCGATTATCACTATTCTTGGAATATTATGTGCGCCGCTGCTAATTATCATTTTTGCCCCCGGCTTTATCAATCAACCTGATAAGTATCAGCTCACATCTGACATGTTGATGCTGACTTTTCCTTATTTATTTTTTATTGCTTTGACGGCTTTTGCGGGTAGTGTATTAAATACTTATGGGAAATTTGCCATCCCTGCATTCACGCCTGTTTTATTAAATATTTGCATGATTGGTGCAACTTTGTTTTTAGCCCCTTATTTTGAACAACCCGTGATGGCGTTAGCTTGGGGGGTATTGATTGCAGGTGTTGTACAGCTTTGTTTCCAAATTCCTTTTTTATACCGTTTAGGCTTAGTCCCTCGACCTAAGTTCAATTTAAAACATGAAGGTGTGGCACGGATTCATCGCTTAATGTTGCCTGCATTATTTGGGGTATCGGTTTCACAAATCAACTTATTATTCGATACTTTACTGGCTTCATTTCTCGTTACGGGCAGCGTATCATGGTTGTATTACTCAGATCGCTTAATGGAATTTCCAGTTGGTGTTTTCGGTTTAGCCTTGGCAACGGTGATTTTACCTAATTTATCCAAATTGGTAGCAGAAAATGATAATGAAGCTTTTGAAGCAACCTTAGATTGGGCTTTGCGCTGGGTATTTTTAATCGGCGTGCCTTGCACTTTTGGATTGGCTATCTTATCTGCTCCTACACTAACCACATTATTTTATGGCGGTGAGTTTACCGAACATGATATTGCACGTGCGTCACACAGTTTAATCGCGTATTCGGTTGGTTTGACGGGATTCGTCTTAATTAAAGTGCTGGCTTCTGGGTTTTATTCACGCCAAGATACCAAAACCCCAGTTAAAGTCGCTGTTGTATCAATGGTATCCAATATGGTGATGAATATGGCTTTTATTTATCATTTACAGCATGTTGGTTTAGCCTTGGCAACCTCCATCGCCGCCTTGATTAACGCCAGTTTGCTCTACTATTATTTACGTCAACAAAATGTATTTACGCCTTTGGATGGCTGGCGCAATTTTCTGCTTAGAATTTCAGCTTCTGCGATTTTAATGGCTACGATTTTGGCATGGGGCAGTGGTTCGCTAGAGCAATGGATTGCAATGTCGTTGTATGAACGTGTTACGCAGCTATTTCTATGG
>JADGDW010000296.1 GCA_016744725.1 Candidatus Albibeggiatoa sp. nov. BB20
TTGATAATTTTCAATGATTTCACTGCCCTGTGCATCAACAAACACAAACTGATACGCGCCATTGTCATCCCATTGATAATTAACTTGATATTTTTCGCTATTAACCAGATATTGCAATGAATAGCTATTCTCGCTAATTTTATTGAATTCTGTAATTTCAGCACCGTTTAAAGGCCCATAATCTTTAGTTCTAACAGGTTGAGAACGAGGTTGAGGCTCAATCTGGTCTTCAGGCGCATTGGCGAACGAATCAACTTGTACTTCTCCTCTTAAACCCGCGATTAAATAGGGAGGATAATCAGTAGCATGGTATTGATATAAACCGCTTTCATTAAACCGCCCTAAATATTCATCAAGCGGCTGCTCAGTTTGCGTATATAAAGGAAAGCCATCTAAAGCATAGGCGATGGGATTACCTTCACCAACGATTGTTTCAAGATGTTCTGGTGCTACATGGTAATGATAGTCATCAGCGCGACCACTATGACCACCCCATTTATCCAATTCGCCAATATCAGCAGCATATTCACCGCGATTATTCAACGCATTAAAAATAGGTACACCGTTCACCGCGATGGCAATTGCACCACGATGAAAATGATCTTTGGTTAATATGGGGGTTTCTGCCAGAACAGGATTGAGTGGGATTTTCCAGCTATTATCGCCTGTATAATCTTGTGGAATGGGTACTTGTTGCTGCCAACTGGTGATGCCTTCCATCATATTGTGTTCAGGTATACCGCTAGATTCGATTAGTAAATAAGTAGAATCTTCACTGGTTTTGACGTTATCAAAGTGCCCAAAATGCGAATGTAGTTCATCATGCGAGTGTTCAATTTGAGTTTCTGAACCATCACTTATGCCACCAATCGCAAGCCGACACAGCACCGTATTATCTTGTTCCAAATCATCTGCCCAAATCAGTTTTGCAGTTGAATCCCAGAATATTTCATCATAGCCGTCTTTGGGACTCACTTGTGCGGCTGTATATTCCGTAGCAAATGACCATGCGCTGTCATCAAAAGTGGCTGTTTTCCATGATTCAGGTTCTTCAATACTGATAAATTCACAGGGGCTTTGACCTGCAACGGGGTTTGATTCACTGGCACAAGCTTTGTCCAATGGGGCTTTATGAATCACTTGGCAACGCATAGAGCCATCAGAAATACCGACAATATTGCCTGTGTCTAAGTTGGTAATTTGGGTAATAAATCCACCGTCGCCCATTTGCTGACGATTTGAGCCGAT
>JADGDW010000244.1 GCA_016744725.1 Candidatus Albibeggiatoa sp. nov. BB20
TGTATTCCATCTCTCATATTATAAGCCATTCTTGAGTTTAGGGAGATAAATCTGTTCGCCTGAAAGGCGAAGGTTTTAACCTTATACATGGAAATAAATCCGCTAAGGAAAAAACTATAAGAATAATATGATGCCTTCAATCCGCACACTGCTGACTCAGCCGATTACATTAGGTTTAGTATCGCACTTCCACTGATTTTCATGGTTAAATTTGGGCATTATGTTGCCATGCGGTTTATTACCGATCGTTGTGCTCAAACTTCTGCTGCTTTAACTTATGCCACACTATTATCTCTTGTTCCAATGCTAGCTGTTGGCTTTTCAATTCTTGCGGTATTTCCTGTCTTTAACTCAGTGAGTGATCAATTACAAGATTTCATTTTTAAAAATTTCGTACCAGCCTCACAAGAAATAATTCAAGAGTATTTCATTAGTTTTGCTAAGAAAGCGTCGCAATTAACCGCATTAGGCGTGATTTTTTTAGTGATTACGGCCTTGTTATTGATGGAAACCATTGACCACGCATTAAATGATATTTGGGAAGTACGCAAGCGCGAACGACGACAAGGCGTTTCAGTTTTCATGATGTATTGGGTTGTATTAAGCTTAGGCCCTTTATTAGTTGGTGTCAGTATTGTTGCAACCTTTTACCTTGCTGAATTACCTGTTTTATCAGATGTGGCAGATACACTGGAGATTCGAGAACAAATTCTGCGCATGTCCCCATTCTTGCTAAGTACCGCCGCATTTACGTTGATTTATGTCACTGTACCTTATCGTCATGTGCCCTTATATCATGGGATATTTGGTGGTTTAATTGCAGCGATCTTATTTGAAATTGCCAAACGTGGCTTTGCTTTCTATGTGACGCGCTTTCCCACTTATGAACTGGTTTATGGCACGTTGGCCGTCATTCCTATTTTCTTAATCTGGGTGTATTTGTCGTGGTTAATTATTTTATTAGGGGCTGAAGTAACCCGATCTATGACCAGCTATCATCGTCCTGAAGAGCAGGCGATTCCTTGTGTACTGGGTAATGCCTTGATTTGGGCATATCGGATATTAGGTCATTTACGTCAGGCACAGAAATCGTGTCAAGATGTCAGTTTTAAGAAATTATTAAGTTTAGAATCATCACTACCAGATACAAGTTTAGAAGCACTTTTAAACCATCTACATGATAAACAATGGATTCATCACACCGAAAAAGGCAATTATGTATTGTCACGAGATATTCATGAATCAACCTTATTCGATTTGTATCAAGATTTGTCGGGATTACTATTTATTACGTCAAAAAATGGCCACTAATGATGTGTGGGAAAAGTCGTTGGATTATAGTGTTAGAGGAAACTAATCAGGCGTTGGAACGTATTTTAGATAAACCACTAGCTGAGCTATATCAAACCCAAAAGTAAAATTGGAGGGGCATTATTTATAATTGATACATCTGGTCAATTCTTTTTCATGTGTTAGGACTGCTAATCCTTCGAGAGAATACCTTCTAAATGGTATAGAGTAGGAGAAAAATCATTTATCAGCACTCTAAATCCTTGCCGCTGCTATCTTAAATTAATTTTTGTTATGATGTAAAAATCTAGTTTATGCCCAATATAGAGTATAAATGGTTTAAATAAGCATTAATCGCTTGCTTCAGGCTAAGTAATCTATGCTTTAAATCCTATAACAATCTCCCCACAAGCATAGCAAAATGAGTATAATGACAATAAATACTATAAAACATGGAGAAAAACACTCATGAATAAAGGGCAAAGCTTACAAGACCCTTTTTTGAATGCTTTACGCAAGGAACGTGTGTCAGTTTCCATTTATCTTGTTAATGGAATTAAGTTACAAGGCCAAATTGAATCTTTCGACCAATTTGTTGTATTGCTTAAAAATACGGTCAGTCAGATGGTTTATAAACATGCAATTTCGACTATTGTTCCATCACGTAATGTTAAGTTTTCGACGGCTGATGAAGACAATAAAGAGAAAGAAGCAAAAGAGCAAGTTTAGAGGTAATAAAATCAGTGTTTGAACGTCCCCGTAGTGGTGAACGTGCCATATTGGTGCATATCAAGTTAAATAGTTTCACACATCAAGCCGATTTAGGTGAATTTGTTGAATTGGCAGCCTCAGCGGGTGCAGAATGCGTTGACCAACTTACAGGTAAACGTGATTTGCCGCACCCTGCTCATTTTATTGGCAAAGGCAAGTTAGAAGAACTTAAAAACCAGATTGAAGCGGATGAAATCGAGCTGGTTATTTTCAATCATTCTTTATCCCCTTCTCAAGAACGTAATTTAGAAGCCGCTTTGCAATGTCGTGTATTAGACCGTTCAGGTTTAATTTTAGATATTTTTGCTCAGCGTGCGAGAACTTTTGAGGGTAAGTTACAAGTTGAGTTAGCGCAGTTAAAACATTTGTCTACACGTTTAATTCGTGGTTGGACTCATTTAGAACGTCAGAAGGGCGGTATCGGTTTGCGCGGACCGGGTGAGACGCAGCTAGAAACTGACCGTCGTTTATTAGGTGACCGCATCAAGCAACTTAATAAACAACTAGATAGAGTCTCCCAACAGCGTAATTTAAGCCGTCGTGCTCGAAAGCGTGCTGATGTCCCCGTGGTTGCATTGGTGGGTTATACCAACGCAGGAAAGTCTACTTTATTCAATTGTTTAACCGATGCTAAAGTGTATGCTGAAGACAAATTATTTGCGACCTTGGACACAACCATGCGTCAGGATATATTAGAAGACAAAACCAAAGTGATTTTCGCAGACACGGTGGGATTTATTCAGCAATTACCACATGATTTAATTGCCGCATTTCGGGCAACATTGGAAGAAACTTGCCAAGCGACCGTTTTGTTGCATGTGGTTGATGCTAGCGATCCTGAGCGTTTGGAACGCATTGAGCAAGTGAACCATGTGTTAGACCAAATTGGTGCACTGGAAGTACCGCAGATTATGGTTTATAACAAAATAGACCGTATGGAAGAGGTGGCACGCATAGAGCAACAAGGTCAAGGCGATGAAGTGCGTAAAAAAGTTTGGCTATCTGCTAAAACTGGGGCGGGTATACCGTTGTTACAACAGACATTACAAACGTTTTTGCATCCTGAAAAGGTACATTGTTGTTTGAGATTGCCCGTAACAGCACAAAGCCTGCGCTCTAAGCTATTTACTGAAGCCACGATATTGAAAGAAGATTATGCTGATAATGGCGATAGTTTATTAGAAATCTCGATGCACATTCGCCAATTTGCACAACTCAGTATCGATTAATTTTAAAATATAGTCGTTTTATTTTAAAGTGATACAGGACTGGCAGTCCTTGATTTCAAAAACAATTAATATTTAAAGTATAAAAGGACTACCAGTCCTAACATACAAACCAAAATTGACTATATCTCCCTCACTTAAATACTTAAGCTGAGGGAAATAAACTCATTTAAGCCGCTGTTGCTGTACCATTCATTTGCGATTGTGTGTAATTTTCTAAGCCAATTCGATTGATTAAGCCAAGCTGCTGTTCCAGCCAATGAGCATGGTCTCGCTCTGTGTCATCTAACATTTGCACCAGAATATCACGGGTCACATAGTCACTGACGGACTCACAGTAAGCAATCACTTCTTTGAGGGCTTTGACCACTTTATATTCCACATCAAGATCATTTTGTAGCATTTCAGGTACAGTCGAACCAATATTCACAGGATCACGCGTAACAATATTAGGCTTGCCTTCTAAGAATAAAATACGGCGAATTAAATGATCTGAGTGCATTTTTTCGTCATCAACTTCATGGTCGATGCGCTCATATAAAGCTTGTAATCCCCAGTCTTCATACATCCGAGAATGCAACCAATATTGGTCAATCGCGGCTAATTCACCTGCTAGCAAAGTATTTAATTTTTCAATAACTTGATTTTCAACTTTCATGATTATGTCCTTTAATCTTCGTCAGCCATTTGTGTTTGTAAGTAATTCTCAATACCCATTTCACTGATGAGATGCAGTTGGGTTTCTAGCCAGTCAACATGTTGTTCCTCATCGTCTAAAATGCTTTCTAACAAGTCACGCGACACAAAATCTTTAACTGATTCACAGTACACAATGGCCTCACGCAAGTTTTCAATCGCTTCCATTTCTTGGCGCAAATCCAACTCAATCATTTCTTTTGGTTTTTCACCAACGTATAAACGTCCAAGGTCTTGTAAATTTGGCAAGCCTTCTAAAAATAAAACCCGCTCAACTAACTCGTCAGCATGTTTCATTTCATCAATAGATTCATGATAGACCTTTTCATTTAGTCTCATTAATCCCCAGTTTTTAAACATTCGGGCATGTAAAAAATACTGGTTAATTGCAGTTAGCTCATTTCTCAGAATTTTATTCAAATGCTGAATAACTTGACTATCACCTTGCATATTAATCCTCACTATATATGGCAGGAAAAAACTAGAGTTTGATAAAAAACATTAAAAATATAGGATAAAGCTTGAGCTTGGCGTTTCAAATTAACTACTATTAAAAGTAGATTAGGTCTATTTTATAATAATTAAAGAGCCAGTTTTGAAAAAATGAATTAAAAGTGTATCGTATCAATGATGATCAAACTTTGTAAAGGAATAATCTTAGCA
>JADGDW010000245.1 GCA_016744725.1 Candidatus Albibeggiatoa sp. nov. BB20
ACTATGGGCAGTTGATACCCAAATAAACATAAAATAATCCAAAAATTTCTTATCCACATCAGATTCATCCCCGCAATTATTAAATATTATTCCATAGCGTTGCTGCTCTTGCTTATCTGAAGAACAGAATCGTTATTTTATATCATTTTGAGACAACTCGAATGACATACTAAATAAAGACCTCATTTAGCCAGAGATATGCTTTAGCATCACATCACTATCCATACTCAAAACATGTAAATAGGCTTCCCTTAAACCTGCCACAAATAGATTACCAAACAACTATAAAAAGCCTTATTCATACATATAATTTATGATAGATTAGATTTAAAAATCAGCATCGCACCTCAGATAAAAACCAAGTAAAATAGTTTGATTAACTGCTAATCAATGACTATTCATTAGGAAAGGAATTTTATATGTCAGATGACTTAAGTGAAGACGCACTCAAATATCATCGTTTTCCAACACCGGGTAAATTGGCAATTCAGGCAACCAAACCTCTTGCCAACCAACGCGATTTAGCCTTAGCCTACTCACCAGGTGTCGCAGCAGCCTGTCGTGAAATCGCGCGTGACCCTAAAGAAGCAGCCAATCTTACCGCACGTGGCAACCTTGTTGGTGTTATCAGTAATGGTACAGCGGTACTGGGCTTAGGTGCAATTGGTCCATTAGCATCTAAACCTGTGATGGAAGGAAAGGCAGTTTTATTTAAAAAGTTTGCAGGGATTGACGTTTTTGATATAGAAATCAATGAAACTGACCCCGAAAAATTAGTTGATATTATTGCAGGTTTAGAACCCACATTTGGCGCAATTAATTTAGAAGATATTAAGTCCCCAGAATGTTTTCACGTTGAATCCATGTTAAAAGAGCGGATGAATATTCCTGTATTCCATGACGATCAACATGGTACGGCAATTTGTGTGGCGGCTGCGGTAATGAATTCACTACGCTTAATGGAAAAAAAACCTGATGAGGTAAAACTCGTGACTTCGGGTGCAGGTGCAGCGGCATTAGCTTGTCTAAACTTATTGGTTTCACTGGGTATTCCTAAACACAATATTATTGTCACAGACAAAGCAGGCGTATTGTACGTAGGTCGTACCGAACACTATGACCCATATAAAGCACCTTATGCCGTTGAAACAGAAGCACGTACTTTAGACGAAGTCATAGAAGGTGCGGATATTTTCTTAGGTCTTTCTGTCGGCGGTATTTTGACTGCTGCAATGGTCGATAAGATGTCTGAGAGACCGCTTATTTTGGCGTTGGCAAATCCGACACCTGAAATCATGCCAGAGGAAGCCCGTAAAGTTCGCCCAGAAGCGATTATTGCCACGGGTCGTTCCGACTATCCAAACCAAGTGAATAATGTTTTATGCTTTCCATTCATTTTCCGTGGTGCATTAGATGCGGGTGCAACTCAAATTAATACAGAAATGAAGATGGCATGTGTTAAAGCGATTGCTGATTTGGTCACGACCACTGAAACCAATATTGCGGCGGCGGATGCGTCTGATGTATTAGACAAAGCTTATGGTGCTCAAGATTTAGTTTTCGGCTCAGATTATATTATTCCAAAACCATTTGACCCGCGTTTAATCACCATTATTCCGCCTGCAGTTGCAAAAGCTGCGATGGAATCAGGGATTGCGACACATCCAATTAAAGATTTTTCTAAGTACGAAGAAAAGCTTGCACAATACATGTACCAATCTGCCAACGTGATGAAAGGGGTCTTTTCACGGGCTAAGCAAGAACCAAAACGGATTATTTACTGCGAGGGTGAAGATAAACGGATTTTACGCGCGGTTCAAGTATTGATTGATGAACAATGTGTTAAGCCTATTGTGATTGGTCGTCATAAAGTTATTAGCCAAGAAATCAAACGTTTACGTTTAAAAATGCGTCCTGACGTGGATTTTGAGTTAATTGATCCGCAAACCTATCAACATCGTGCTGAATTAGCAGAAGAATATCATGAAATTATGGGACGGCGTGGCGTGTGGCCTGCTGAAGCGGAAGTGATTGTACGGACGAATACCACCGTTTTAGCTTCATTATTGGTGAGACGTGGTGAAGCAGACGCACTGATAGCAGGGCCTGTGAATATTTTACAACGCCATTTACGTCACATTAAAGATGTCATTGGTTTACGTGCAGAAGCTTCTTGTGCTGCAGCGATGCACTTATTGATTTTAGATCAAGGGACTTACTGCATTGCAGATACCTCAATCAACTATGATCCTGATGCAAGTCAACTCGCGGAAATCACTATTATGGCTGCACGAGAAATGCGTCGCTTCGGGATTGAGCCAAAAGTTGCACTGGTTTCTCATTCAAACTTTGGTAGTGCTGATACGCCAAGCTCTATCAAATTACGCGAAGCCTTAGAAATTATTCGTGAGGAAATGCCTAATTTAGAATGTGATGGTGAGATGCAAGCAGACTCTGCCGTTATTGAAGAAATTCGCAATCGTTTGTATCCAAAATCATATTTAAAAGGTGAAGCGAACTTGTTGATTATGCCAAACTTAGATGCGGCGAATATTACTTATAACACACTACGTTCTATTGCCAATGGGGTCACGGTTGGACCTATCTTATTAGGTATGGATAAACCCGTACATATTTTAAGTCGTACTACCACAACCCGTGGTGTAGTTAATTTAAGTGCGTTAGCGGTTGTCGATGCACAACAAGCTGAATCTAATGCAGATCAAATACTAGAAGATGAAGTGATTGAAGCTGTCTAGTTTTTAGTGCAATGCTCTGCGTTTTATAATATAGTTAATTCCATCTTTAGCGTTAAAATTATATACTACTTTTATGACTGCCAGTCCTTAAAGGACTGGCAGTCATAACTCATAACAGGGAGTTAACTATAAGTAGCATAGAGCAACTCAAGGCTTAAAGTGGGGTTCTAATTCATCTTGCGCGGGAATTATTTTGACCTCAATCCCGTCTTTATCCCGCATTATCATTACACTTTAAATGCTGTACAACAAGTCTCAATTCATCATAACTATTTTGCACTTCGTATGGATAACCATCTAATGCAGCAGATTGAATCCGATTCAGCAAACGTTCAGCTTGAGCAAGATTCATAATAATCTCTAAACCTTGCAGGCCATAGATATCATTGATAGCTTGATGTTGATGGTTTATCAGCAACAAATAATTTTCAGTGATTCCCTCTATTGTCTCAACTAAAATATCTACATTATCAGAAATTTCAAGTTGTTCAACGGCATGCTTAAAATCTATTAACGTATGTGAAACATTAGAGGCTTGTAACATTTCCGCTTTTTCCTGCTCAGGCGTTTTTTGTTCTTTAATCAAACCACGCATAAACAACAAACCGAGAATCATCAAAAAAATACTAAATATAATTGGAGATGTAACAGTCATATCTGTGAATTTAGTCCACATTGAAGCATATAAAGTTAAAATGACTCCTACAGTCAAAGTAATACCACTAGTAAATGATGTAATTTTACTCATAACAACACCCCATAAATCGCATCACCAACACCAACTAACGCTTCACCAATAATCAGACCCGAAGCTAACGGCACAATGATTTTTTCAATGAAGCTATAACCATAATGTTTTTCTAAACTCATACTGATTAAACAACCAATCCCATAGCCCAAAGTAATTGAAAATGGTAGATACATTGCCAAGCCAACTAAAACCCCCAAACCAGCAATTGGTGCAAGCGTTAACATCACACCGACAATACCACCATAAATAAATTTATCTGTCGGTACAGTATCATTTTGAACGGCTGAAACCAAACTGGTCAAAGTAGATGCTTGTGGTGCAGGTAATGTCGTACCAGGGCCAAAACCACCTTGATCGCCCACACCTGATTGCCACAGTAAATACAAAACGCCAACTGAAACAAACACCCCTATCCATGCAAAACTTAATTGAACAATTTGTTGATAAATTGGCTTACTACCAATCAAAAAGCCTGTTTTTAAATCTTGCATCATATCTGCACCCTGAGTGATCGCAATACCAATACCCATCGTCAACGTAATTGAGGCAACAACATTGCCATCCAATAATATCATCATTAAAAATACAGTGACCAATGCCATGCCAGAAAGCGGTGTAATATCAGATAAGCCAACCGATTGAGCAACAATAAGACTAGCAACCCATGCCCAAACAATGGCGACTAATACAACAAAAACTAAATAGCCCAAACTAAAATCGGTTGATTGGGTTAAAGACCAAAGTAGAGCACTAAATACAAGCAGAACGATAACAGCCAATAGCCATAATGGTAATTCTCGCTGAGACTTAATTTGTGAAGCAGATAGCAAAGAGCGGAATGCGGCCATCATTGAAGGGTAAGCCAATACAACGCCCATTAATGCAGCACCAATTAAAATCCCAATGCCTAAAGGTCTTAACATCTCACCATAAATAAAGTCAACGACTCCAGTCGCATCTAAACCAACAGGAATTGACTCAGGTGAGAAATGCACAATCATCGGTGATAAAATCCACCAACCTAAAATACCACCCCAGAAGAAGGGTAAACCCCCACGCCCCGATAGCATTCCCGCTGCAACATTCATCAATGAAAGATAAATAAAAGGACTGAGATATAAAGGAATGATAT
>JADGDW010000059.1 GCA_016744725.1 Candidatus Albibeggiatoa sp. nov. BB20
TGGTTCTGGAAGTTGTTTTAATACCGCTTGACTGGGTGCAGTTAGGGTGTGTCTTGCATTGCGCGTCCAATCTACTTGATAAACATACTGTGTACTTAGCCATGCTAATAATGCGGTAATCGCCAGTAATAACAACATAAACGTCACGTTATTAATACGCAAAGATAAACGGGTACGAGAAGTGATTTTCATAGGTGTTAAGTCACATTTGAATGGCGATGCTGAATCTAAAAACACTTGATGCCATATCGAGCATTGCAAATATTTTAGCCTAAAAGCGTTGAGATAGGAGAGTATTTTTAATCCCACAACCCAGCATTATATTTGTATGACAGGGTTTTAACTAGCTAAAGCATAGAATTACAAGCTGGCTTAGAAAATTCATAAACATTCTGTCTGTCAATACTTTGGATTATCTGTAGAAAATACAGAATATTTCAATAAATTACAATTCCTATTATTGTTTTTTATCTCACTGATTTTATTTTATTTGAAAAATATCTGAACCATTAGTTAGATACATTATCTAAAGATTAAGCCTTTGCATCTTAGTAATAAGTATTTAAAATTATGGGAGTCATTGATAATAAAAATTTGAATATAAATCAAAAACATCTTAAAACCACTTGAAATATTGTGTATTTGTAAATTGCTATTAATGAGCGTATTTTAGAGGTTTTAAATTAATCTGAATGTCATTGAAAATATTCCCTATGATATGTTCAAAAATGGTCTAATGTGGAGAATATAGCAGGTTTAGCTGGTAGAAGTTTTAAGTTGTTGCTATTAAATAAGCCATAAAAAAATAGCTGCAATTCAGCTTTGTTTCCGCTAATCAGAAAAATCCTACTACAATACTGTTTTATTTTGGTATAGTTAAACCGCTTGATGATAGACTGCTTGGCTATTTACAATAATGAATATGCTAAACAAGATAAGTATAAATTTTGCTTGTTATTCTTAAAAACTCGGAATGCTACGTAGCCACATCCAAACATATAGTACACTTCATGAACAGGCGCACTGTTTAACAATTTGCTATCCCATTAGCGTAAAGTATGAACAATACAGCGAATGATTTTTTTCAGCTAGCTCCAAGCTTGTTTTGCATCTTAGACAATGCAGCGACAATCATACAAGTCAACCAAATCTGGGAAAAAGACTTAGGAATTGCTGTGGGAACGAATTTCCGCTGCCATATCCATCCGACTGACTTAGAAAACACTGAATTTTATTTATTTAAGCTCCAAACCCAACAAACCCAAGTTTCATTTTCCAATCGCTGGTTAGACTCTGAAGGAATGTATCGTTGGATTGAATGGCAAATACGCAGCATTGAACAAGATGAGCAAAAAACTTGGTATGCGGTTGCAAATGATGTCACCCAACAAAAACAGTCAGAACAGCATTTATCTTCCAAGCAAGAACGATTTGAATTAGCGATTCGTGGGTCTAATCATGGTTTATGGGATTGGAATTTAAGCACCAATGAAGTGTATTTTTCACCGCGTTGGAAAGCAATCTTGGGCTACTATGAGCATGAAATTCCTAATCATTTAGATGCTTTATTACAATGTATTCATCCTGATGACTTCCCCAGAGTATGGAATACACTAGAGTCCTATTTAGATAAGAGTGTGGATAAATTTGAATCGGTTTATCGAATGCTGCATAAAGATGGTTCGCAGATGTGGGTATTGGCACAAGCAGCAGCATTGTGGGACGAACAAGAACAGCCTTATCGAATGGTGGGGACGTATGTTGATGTCACGCCTTATAAAGAGTTAGAACAAGCGTTGCAAGAAAGTGAAGATTTGCTCACCGCGATTTTTGATGTAACCCAGATTGGTATTTGCGTGACGAATGAGGATGGCTATTTTGTCCGCGTCAATTCTGCTTATTGTGAATTATATGGTTATAGCACTGAGGAATTGGTTGGCCAGTTATTCACAGTTGTATTCCCGCCTGAACAACGGGATATTGTACTCAACAAACATCAACGCTTTTTAAATGGTGAAACCTCCAGTGGCTGTGGTGTATGGCAAGTGATCACCAAGCAAAAACAATTACTTGATGTTGAAATTACAGTCGGTCGCTTGCAACGCCCCAATGGGCAAAAGTTTAAAGTTACTACGGTCATGGATGTTACAGAACGTAAGCAATCTGAGGCTGAACGTAATCGCTTATTTAATTTATCTGTGGATATGCAAGCCATTGTTGATTTTAACGGTTATTTGAAAGAATTGAATGCCGCATGGGAAACAACATTAGGCTGGAAAAAAATTGAACTGTTGTCAAAACATATTGTTGAACTGGTTCACCCCAGTGACCATCAAATTCTTAAAACAACCGAAAATCGGCTGCGTAAAGGTGTCACGATTTTAGATTTGCAGACCCGTGTATTATGTAAAAATAATGCCTATAAATGCCTTAGTTGGAATATTTACCCAATCCCAGAACAAAAAGCCTTTTATACCATTGTAAGAGATATTACAGAAACTAAATTAGCAGCCGAAAAAATTCAACAACAACAGGATTTTATCAGATTAGTTTTAGATAAAATTCCTAATATTATTTTCATAAAAAATCAAGCCAATCATTACATATTTGCCAATCAAACTTATGCAGATTTGTTGGATACCACGGTAGATGAATTAGTCCACCCTCAGGCCTATCAAGGTTCATTGCAATATGTGGAATCCCATAAAATACCCAGACAGTTGAATCCATCTAAAATTGATAATATGCTTGATATTGAAGAACTCTGTTTTAATCTTAAACAGGAAACGCGCTGTTTTCATATTGAAAAAAGACCTTTTATTAAACAAGATGGAGAAAGTTTGGTTTTAGCAGTGGGTACCGATATTACAGAACGCAAAAGACAAGAAGAAGCATTAAAGCGTAGCGAAGAACGGCTGCGCATTGTTACTGCAGGTGCTCCACTGGTTTTATTTGCATTTGATAAAAATGGCATGATTACTTTTGCCCGAGGCAAGGCCTTAAGTATTTTTCAATTGGAAGGTGATGAAATTGTTGGAGAATCTGTTTTTACATTATGCAAGAATTACCATTTACATGATTACACCGCTTCAATTAATAAAGCACTGGCGGGTGAAACGACCACATCCTTGATGAAAATTAACAGCTATACCTTAGAAAGCACATTAAGTTGCTATTTTGACAATAATGGTGAGGTCACAAGTGTTATTGGAGTCGCAGTTGATATTACTAAACGTTATCATTTAGAACTTCAATACCAGGAGCTTATAGAAGAGCTGGAGACGATTTTAGATAATAGTGTAATTGGGATTGCTTATGTTAAAAATGAATGCTTTGTTCGAATTAATCAAAAATTAGGTAATATTTTATCTTATCAACCTGATGAATTATTTGGCTTACCTTTCAATGTATTATACGCATCACCTCAAACCTATTTACAAGTGAAAGAGCGGGCTTATAGTTTATTTCAGCAAAGTGAAGACTTTGACGAAGCACAATTAATTCGTAAGCAAAATGGGCAGTTGATTTGGGCTCGGATGGTCGGTAAAGCGGTTGATGCCAAAGATTTGGATAAAGGCCTGATTTGGATGATTGAAGATATTACACTACAAAAACAAGCCGAACAAAATTTACGTTTAACCGCCACTATTTTTGAAACCTCAGCTGATGCGATTTTAGTTACTGATCTTCAAAACCGTATTTCTCGGGTGAATCCAGCTTTTACTCGAATTACAGGCTATCAGTATGATGAAGTGCATGAGGAAAAAGTCAGTATTTTATCTTCGGGTCGTCATTCTAAAAGTTTTTATCAAAACATCTGGAAACAGATTAAACAAACAGGTCACTGGCAGGGTGAAATTTGGAATCGGCGTAAAAATGGTGAAATTTATGTAGCATGGCTTTCCATTTCTGTGATTACGGATGAAAATGATGCACCCCAACACTATATGGCGATTTTAAGTGATATTTCGCGTTTGCAAGAAGATATCGAAGCGGTTCGTTATTTGGCCAGTTATGATTCTTTAACAAATTTACCTAATCGTTTGCTATTTCATGATAATTTGTTACAAGCTCAAGCTTGGGCGCGGCGGCATGGTGGTTCATTTGCGCTGCTATTTATAGATTTGGATGGCTTTAAACCGATTAATGATCAGCTTGGACACGGAATTGGTGATCAAGTTTTGCAGAGTGTGGCGCAACGCATGGTGCATTGTGTGCGTGAAACGGATACTGTGGCACGGATTGGGGGTGATGAGTTTGTGATTATTTTAGCTGAAATTCATCAAATCAAAGATGCCGAATTGGTTGGCAGTAAATTGCTTCGGCATTTAGAAAGCCCTTTTTTAGTCAACGATCATAAAATTGGCCTTTCTGCTAGTATTGGAATTAGTGCTTATCCTCAAGATACTGATAATGTTGATGATTTGATTGAATATGCTGATATCGCAATGTACGTGGCAAAACGGCAAGGTAAAGGTCAATGTTATTTTTATTGTGATATACATCAGCTTGATATGAAAAAGTAAATAGGGTGTTATCATCATATTTTTATCAATGTTCAGAACTGTAAATCTTAAAATGTAAAACTTCACGTCATATTAGAATAAATTCATAAAATCATACAAAAGCCTATTTGTTGAATAGCAAAAGGGATCAATCATGTTAAAAGCGGTCATAGGACATAGTGAAGATGTTGATTCACGCGATGCGATTCTGGAAGTACTCGAACAATGTCAAGATAAATTAGAAGCTTATGTTCCTCAAGCAGGTATATTATTCAGTGCAATTGGTTATGAGCATACCATTTTGCTCGAGACAATATGCCAGACCTATCCCGACATTGAATTAATTGGCTGTTCCACAGACGGTGAATTATCTTCACATTTAGGTTTTACTGAAGATGCGATTTTACTGATTTTATTCTATTCAGATACGATTGAAATTAAAGCAGGCATTGGACACAATTTGCTTGAATCCCCTGAAAATTGTGCAATATCGGCGTTTAAGCAAGCAGCAGCTAAACTCACCATAACTCCCTCTTTCTGTCTTACTTTTCCTGATGGTCTATTAGGCGTAAAAGATGTTGCATTAGCCGCGCTGCAAACACAATTAGGGGATCATATACCTATTTATGGTGGTATGGCTAGCGAACAAGCAGAATTAAAAGAGACATATCAATTCTATCAAACGGATAGCTATTGCAATGCGATGCCTGTACTTATATTTGGCGGAAATATTCAGTTTTCACATGGTGTGGCCAGCGGTTGGAAGCCCATTGGTAAAAAAGCCCAAATTACCAAAGTGATAGGTAATGAGGTGTTTGAAATTAACCATCGACCCGCGCTGGATTTTTACCGCCATTATTTAGGTCTTTTTGCAAATCAAAGTAGAGAATTTCCGATTGCTATTTTTGAAGCAGATGATAAATTTTTTGTCCGCGCAGTATTTAATATCAATAAGGATAATAGATCGCTTGTTTTTGGTGGTAATATTCCTCACGATGCGTTTGTGCAAATTTCTGAAGCGACAAGAGATGATCTGCTTGAAGGTGCAAAGCAGTCAATTGCTCAAGCATTAGATGATTTTTCTACAACGCCAGAAATTGGACTGATTTTCTCCTGTGCAGCGCGTAAAGCTATTTTAGGTACAAAAACCAAGCATGAATTTGATTTAGTACAAGCTTATGCTAATGAACAAGATTTCCCTATTATTGGTTTTTATGCTTATGGTGAAATTTGCCCCTTGATACCGCCTGCACCAACCCACCTGCATAATGGTACTTTTGTGACACTGATATTGGGAAGCTAATGGACGATAAAACCGCAGAACAGCAGATTCATAAGCTAAATAAGCAAGTATTGTTGTATCAGAAAAAATTACGTCGTTCAGAAATTAATCGGACTCAATTGGAAACATTGAAAGAAAAAAGTGATCATTTGTTAAAAACAATCAATACCGAAGTTGAAACCGTACGCAAAACCATTGAAACAAAAAATCAGCAACTAGAGCAGTTATATCAAGAATTGCAACATGAGCAGCTAAAATCAGAAAATTTATTACTTAATATCCTACCCAGCAAAATTGCCACGGAATTAAAACAAACTGGCAAAGTTGAGCCTTTTTATATTGAATCCGTTACAGTGCTGTTTACAGACTTTAAAGGTTTTACCAAGATTGCCGCTACGATTTCCCCACAAGAATTGATTCAAGAGCTGGATTATTGTTTTTCTAACTTTGACAATATTATTGAAAAACACCATTTAGAAAGACTCAAAACCATTGGTGATGCATATATGTGTGCGGCTGGACTTTGTGGCCGAGAAACGCATTGTTTAGATACGGTACATGCTGCGCTGGAAATTGGCGAATTTATGCAACATTATATTCAAACTAAAAAACAGCAAAATAAGCCATATTGGGATATTCGAATTGGTTTGCATACGGGATCTGTGGTTGCAGGTGTTGTGGGCGAAAAGAAATTTGCTTATGATATTTGGGGAGATACGGTAAATATTGCTTCTCGGATGGAGTCAGCCAGTGAAGCAGGAAAAATCAATATTTCTAAAGACAGTCATGAATTAGTCAAAGAGCATTTTGCATTTGAATACCGTGGCAAAATTGCAATTAAAAACTGTGGTGAGCTGGAAATGTTTTTTGTTTCTGAGAAAAGCTAATATTTCAGAAAATGAATATTCAAATATGGAATGCAATGCAAAATGATTGTTATGAGTGATCTGCAATGATAACTGGAAGATGCTAGGACTGACCATTCTCAAAGGATTACCAGCCCTAAAATAAGGATAATAAAGTACAAACAATCAAGCTTGAATAATATCCCGCCCATCTTTCAAAGCTTCAGACCATGAATTGATTAAGCTGGCACATTTACGCAAATGCTTACCATAACTTTCACTCCAGTCTTCTAAACCTTGCATTAAGCTATCATTCGATGGATCACCCACCATCAAGCGCACTTTAGTCAAAACCTGCTGCATTAACACGATATCCAACGCATCCCAAGTATTGTTTAAATCTAACTGGTCTAAGAAATCAATACAACGCTTCAAAGATTCCGCAGCTCTCAATGAAAACATCGCGCCTTTATATTTTAATAAAGCATCTAGTTCTTCAACCGCCATAATCTGAGGCTCTTCTAAATATAAACGCACTCGTTCTAAAATATTGCGAGCTTCAAAACTTAACTCAACAATTGATGCACGATCTAAAACCCGAGGTGATAATGATAAGGTGGTATGGTCATTATTAATCGTAGCGACAAACCGTACTGCAGGAGTAATAAACACCTTGCTGGCAGTGCCAGACATGCCGCGAATACCTTTACCGCCTAAATCTAAGGTGCGTAATTTTTCTTGGTCATCAGGATATTGTGAGCGTACTAAAATATCAGCAAACCAGTATTCTGGCTGACTTAAGTTAAATTCCTCAAAAATCACTAAATAAGTACGTCGATCATTCTTACGCCAAGCCGCCTCTGCTTTACATAAAAATTTGGTAAATTCAGTCGGTTCAAATTCATTGCTGATGGGATTCACATACCCCAATAAGTCCTCACGACCACGCCAAGTTGAACCAACAGATACAATCAATTTACGCTCAGTATCATCAGTTAAATCAATCGCTAAGGTACTTTTACCTACACCTGGATTACCCGTTAGAATTAAAATATTTTTAGTCAACGATACTGTAGTGATTGAGTCTGAAATATCTTGCCCATAGGCATTTTTGATTTTTTCTTTGATTGAATCTTTTTCAACTAAAGGAAATGTCGGCGGTAATAATTCAGGACTTTTAGGACGGGTTAAGGCGGTTAAGGTACTTTGTGCTTTCTTCACATCCAAATTTTTTAAATCATCAAAAGGACTACGTGTGGTGCTTGGTGTTGTAGGTGCTGAAGAGGCTATCGTTCGAGTGTGAGATTTAGAAATAATTTTATTTTGAATATTTTGAGCTGTTTCACGGGAAATTTCGAACCAATTAGATAAATTATCATGAAAATAAGCAAAGCGTTCTGCATCTTGTTCAGAATACCAATTAGGATTAGGGCTACTTGCTTGTTCTGCCGCTTTTTCAAACATATTTTCAACCGCAACTCGGTTCACTTCTTTTAAGTAAACACCACCAATAATACTTTTATAATAAACAGTTAATACATAAGGTTGCTGAAAACGTACCCAACCGTCAGGATAAGGCTCAATTTTCCATAATGTTTTAAATTCATTGATTTTTTGTGGATAGACTTTTTTTACTCGATAAGCACCAAATACATAATCTTTTGGTCTTGTTGCTATTTCATTTATACCGCGTGGTTCTTGGAAGCGTTTACCCCAAAATAACAAAATTTGATCGTTTAGTGCATCTGGATATGGTTCAAGCAACCAGCCAATACCTAAATCATCGATTAAGCAATAGGGGTTTCCTTCTTCAAATACATGAATGTGATAGCATCTTGGGTCACCTTGTTGGCAGTAATCTGCTCGAAATTGCTGTTTTGCTGAACAGTTCCACGTTTCTGCATTTAAACAGATGCTCCCATCCCAACCTCGTCGGTGTGAATTAATGGTACAACCCAGCGCATTTCCAACTGTTATATAACTCATAAACGATTATTTCCTTTAGTTTTTATGTGAAAAATTAATCTAAGATAAATACGAAATCTGATTACCCTGCTAAAATGGTGACTAGACGTTATGGTATGCTTATTGTTATATTGCGCCCTGTTACATCGTATGGAATACATACTTGTTAGATGCCAGTCATCGCAAAGCTTGACAGCTTACCAGAAAAGATAGTTTTAGGGAAAAGTCTTTTAAACCCGTATTTATTTGCAAATATTTGGCATAATGCTCACTGAACAAGAAGCAGCCAATATACTTTTTATTAGGAGGAACTATGGCAGAATTATTTTCAGAACAGTGGATGAATAGTTATAAAGATGAGTGGAATAACGAGCCTGAATTATCCAATGCATTAGGTGAAATAGGCTTCACTTCAACGATTGGCTATGGCTTTACTGGTGACGCTGATCCAATTGGTATCTTAGTTATTGAAAATGGCAAAGTCATTGACTCTGGTGCGTATAATGGTCAGCCTTTAAATTGGGATTTACGTGCAACCCAAGATAACTGGAACAAGTGGATTGAAAAAGGGCTTGGCATGGCTGGTTTAGGTATGGCTTATGTTGGTGGCAAGTTGAAGTTTAAAATAGGTGATTATAAAGCGATGATTAAAGACCCTCGTATGGCGGGGCCTTTTGTCAAAAGCTTTTCGGTGATGGGTAGAGTCAAAGCATAAGGTTTGATTGAAATACACCCGTAATCATGGTTGGATGTCATGCTCATTAAAGACCTGCATCCAACCTTATTTTTATAGATTAATATACTTGCTAATCAACATTACTTATAGCCTCAAAAAAAATTCAATCGTCAAATAGTAGACAATTCTTTGTAATTCCTTTTGAATACACGAACCCACCGTACTTATTTTTTTAATTAATGGACCTGAACAATGCTGAAATACTTACTGCAAACAGCTTTATTATCTATTCTCATCATAACGTATTCAGTACAAGCCTCCGAAGTCTATGAAGTTGAACAAGTATCTATTGGTACAACGGTCACTTTAGGTGGCACAGTGATTCCATACAAAGAAGTCACACTATCAGCCCAAGTCCCCGGACGAGTTGATAAAATAGCAGGTGAAGAAGGGGATAAATTTGTTGAAAATGCCATATTGGTCAAAATTGATGATACGGTGTTGCGTGCCAAACGTCGTGCTGCAGAAGCTGCGTTTTATCAAGCCGATGCTTCTTTACGCAATGCTAATGTTCAATATTCAAGAGAATTATGGTCGCCTGACTCGCCCCAAAAAGCAGCACCCGGCGGCATGGGTTTGCCCTTCATGTTTGACCAATTTTTCACCCAACCGATGTCAGATGTGGTCGGTCGCAGCAATTCAGGTTTGGACCGTCAAGCTGATTTGCATAGTTTTGGTTCACAAATTGACCAAGCCCGCAGCTCCTTGATGCAAGCCCGCTCTCAAATCGAACAAATTGATGCCTCATTACGTGATGCCTTAAGCAAAGCCCCTTTCAATGGTGTAATTATTCGTAAACTAATTGAAGAAGGCGATACGGTTCAACCGGGAATGCCGTTAATTCAATTTGCCGATACTGAGTATTTACAAATTAAAGTTGATGTGCCTGCACGTTTAGTCATAGGTTTGAAAAAAGGTCTAACTGTTCCTGCCAAATTGGATGTATCTGACGTACCTGTTTTGGTCCGTATTGCACAAGTTTTTCCAACGGCTGACCCTCTTTTGCATACCGTTACTGTTAAATTTGATTTGCCGATTGGTACTCAAACAGGGCCTGGGCAATATGCAGAAGTTGAAATTCAGGATACGACGATTGCGGCGCAAGATATGCCGATTATTCCCCGCAATGCGATTATTTGGCGTGGTAGCTTACCAGGTATTCATGTCGTCACTGAAAAGGATGGGGAAACAAAAACCCAATTACGCTTAATTCGTTTAGGCAGAGATATTGACCAAAATCAAGTCAGTGTATTAAGTGGTGTATCAGCTGGAGATAAGATTGAATTAAACCCTAAACCCGCGATGAGTTCAGGCTGGTCTCCAAAATCTTCTAATAAAAATAATCACTAACACATTATAAGAATAAATCTGTTATGGCCGACCAAAACACAAAGCAATCGCTAGGCGTTGCAGGACAAATGGCGCAGAGCTTTATTCACTCGCCTCTGTCCCCTTTATTATTTATTGCCATGTTTTTCATGGGCGTGATGGGTTTAATGCTGACCCCACGCCAAGAAGACCCGCAAATTTCCGTACCGATGGTAGACATTTTTGTCCAATATTCGGGTGCCTCCTCTCAACAAATATCTAATCTCGCGATTGCCCCACTACAACGCATCATGAGTGAAATTCCTGGGGTTGAGCATGTTTATTCTGCGGCTGAACGCGGCCATGGCATGGTGACAGTTCAATTTTACGTGGGTGAAGAACTCGAGAAATCAGTGTTCAAAGTCCATGATAAATTGCAATCTAATCTGGATAAAATGCCACCAGGTGTACAAATGCCGTTGGTGAAACCCAAGGGCGTAGATGATGTGCCTGTAGTGACCTTGAGTTTGTGGTCTGAGGATGTCGATGACAGTGCATTGAGGACACTTGCACTTGATATCATGCACGATATGAGTCAAATTGAGGCTGTAGGCAAAAGCTTTGTGGTTGGTGGTCGTGAGGAACAGGTACGAATTGAGGTAATGCCAGAACGGCTATCAGGCTATAATTTAAGTATCGGACAAATTGCCCAAACTATTCAAACTGCCAATAGCGAACAAAATGCAGGCTACATCGAAACAGGTGGCAGCCATTTTACAATTTATACAGGCACGTTCTTACGTAATGCCTACGATGTTGAACAATTGGTTGTCGGTACGTTTCAAAATCGGGCAGTCCATGTTCGTGACATTGCCAAAGTCATCAAAGGGCCTAGTGAAACCAGCCAAATTGTAAACTATTTTTCAGGCCCTGCTTACGGTTATGAGCAAGTGATTGAACATGGTAATTTTCTACAAGAATTATGGGGCAAAATAATCCATAAGCATTCTTATGATAAAGAAGCTGTTCCATTAGCTGAAATCCCTGGCGTACCAGCAGTCACGATTGCAGTATCTAAGAAAGTCAGTACCAATGGTGTCACTGTAGCAAATGATGTATTGGAGAGAATTGAGAAATTAAAAGGCACTGTGATCCCTGATAATGTACATGTTGAAGTGACGCGGAATTATGGTAAAACCGCAAAAGATAAAGTAGATAGCTTGATTTTAAAACTCTTTATCGCCACAGGTGCAGTGACGTTATTAGTGTTGTATTTCTTCCGTCATATTGGTTTCCAACCTGCTTTTGTGGTCACGGTGGTGATTCCCGTAGTAATTTTAATCACCGTATTCTCAGCATGGATTTTGGGCTTTACCATTGACCGTGTGAGCTTATTTGCATTGATCTTCTCAATCGGGATTCTGGTTGATGATGCAATTGTGGTGGTTGAGAATATTTATCGACGCTGGCTGCTCAGTGAAAACATGGATACAGCAACTGCTGTGGATGCTGTGCGTGAAGTGGGCAATCCAACTATTTTAGCTACCTTCACCGTAGTGGCAGCCTTATTACCCATGGGTTTTGTCTCTGGCATGATGGGACCTTATATGGCTCCAATTCCTGTATTGGGTTCAGTTGCAATGATATTTTCATTGGTTGCCGCATTTATTTTTGTGCCGTGGATTACGATGCGGGTGCGCCCATCAATGGAAACTTTGATGAAAGCTGAAAAAGTTGAGCACAAAGAAAATGAACAATGGGAACGTTTTTACCGCCGTATTATTCCTACTTTAGCCAATAAACTGGTTTTTGGATTTAGTTTTTTAGGCGCATTGATTGTGATGTTCTTATTAGCAATTAGTATGTTTTATACTACGGCGGTTGAAGTCAAAATGCTACCTTTAGATAACAAGCCAGAGTATAACGTTTATGTGGATATGCCAGAAGGTACAGCATTGCCTGTTACAGCTAATCTAGTGTATCAAATGGCAGAAAAATTACGTCGAGTACCCGAAGTAACTGCAGTTCAAACTTATGTTGGCACATCACAACCTTATGATTTTAATGGTATGGTTCGGCATTATTATTTACGTAATAAGCCTTGGCAAGCTGATATTCAAATCCAATTAGTAGGCAAAGGGTTTAGAGAGCGTAGTAGTCATCAGTTAGCTACTGAAGCTCGACAAATGTTGCAAGTGTTATTGGATGAGCAAGAAAGTTCTGCTAAATTCACCATCGTAGAAATGCCTCCAGGCCCACCTGTATTACAAGCGGTTGTGGCTGAAGTTTATGGGTCTGATGATACTACCCGCCGTGAGGTCGCTAGCAAGTTAACTGAATTCTTTGAACAGTCTGAAATTATTGATGATGAAGATAACTATATGGCTGAACCGTATTCAATTTGGAAGTTTGAAGTGGATACGGAGAAAGCCGTACGCAAAGGGATCGCAGTTGATACGATTAATCAAAATCTGATGATGGCGTTAGGTGGATTTAAATTAGGTGATATTAAACAAGGCTTTGGTTTAGAACCCACTTATATTGTGATTCAAGTGCCTTTGAATATACGTGCACAATTAAGCCGTTTATATGATTTACCGATTCCAAATAAGGAAGGCCAAGTTGTTGCCTTAGCAGAGTTAGGACGTTTTATCACAGCACCGCAAGACCCTATTATTTATCAAAAAGATTTACGATCTGTTGAATATGTCGTAGGTGATTCAGTAGGCAAATATTTAGGTAATAATGAATACAACTTAGGTGCACCGATTTATGGCATGTTACAAGTTGAGGAAATGTTAAAAGACTATCGAACCCCTGATGAGGTGAATTTATCAGAATCAGGTTGTTGGTATGTGTTAGGTATGATTCCACTGTGTCAGCGGTATTTAGGTGCACCCACTGAAGTAGGTTCAGGTTTTGAATGGGCAGGAGAATGGACGGTCACTTATCAAACCTTCCGTGATATGGGTATTGCATTTGCGGTTGCATTGGTCTTGATTTACATTTTAGTCGTCTGGCTGTTTGGTAATTTTACTGTACCGTTGGTTATTATGGCCCCAATTCCATTGACTTTATTAGGGATTGTTCCCGGACACATGTTGCTTGATGCCTCTTTCACCGCCACATCTATGATTGGTTGGATTGCGCTAGCAGGTATTATTGTACGTAATTCCATTTTGTTAGTAGATTATTCAATTTCTGAATTGCGCAATGGTGTGCCGTTGGAAGATGCGGTGATTAATGCCTGTAAAACTAGAACCCGTCCGATTATTATTACTGCATGGGCACTTGTTGGTGGCGGCATGGTGATTTTATATGACCCAATTTTCCAAGGTATGGCAATTTCCCTATTGTTTGGGGTGATGGTTTCAACGGTATTAACCTTAATCGTGATTCCATTGGGTTGTATTAGTGTTGGGGAAGCCGTCTTATTATCTGGTACAAACAATACCCCTGATGCATTTCAAGCGACTGAAGATGCAGAGCATGATAGTGAAAAGGCTAAAACACATCATACTGATGATGGATCAATATTAGGTACAGTATTTAGTACGATTGGTGGCATTATTAGCATGGTATTTTATATCATACGTGGCTTATTGATGGTTGCTTGGATGGGTATTACTGCTTTGTGGCGCAAATTGTTTGGCAAAGAAGAATATCAACAGGAAGAACGTACTGTTGCACAAGCCGTGTCTAAAACACCCTCTTCTGATTCTGATGATGTAAAAAAAAAATCAGTAATTCCTAAAGTGGTAGAGGTGATCGCTGATCGAACCAGTGAACCACCTCCTGCACCTGTCTCAGAGCCGAAAGTTGAGGAAGTTGCTAAACCTGTTGAAGAAGCTCCCGAACCGAAAGCTGAGGAAGTTGCTAAACCTGTTGAAGAAGTTCCCGAGCCGAAAGCTGAGGAAGTTACTAAACCTGTTGAAGAAACTCCTGAGCCAAAAGCTGAGGATGATTCTAAATCCGTTGAGGAAATTCCTGAGCCAAAAGCTGAGGAAGTTGCTAAACCTGTTGAAGAAGTTCCTGAGCCGAAAGCTGAGGAAGTTGCTAAATCCGTTGAAGAAGTTTCCGAGCCGAAAGCTGAGGAAAATGAAGCTACTAAATCTGCAGCCAAACCAACAGTGAGAAAAACAACAACTCGCAAAACAGTACGGAAAACGACGACAAAACCAGCGACAACTCGAAAAACCGCTGCGAAGAAAACCCCATCAGGTCGACGTGGGATTCGTTTAAAGTCTGATTTGAAAAAAGATGATGATAAAGATAAATCCTAGCTTTTATTAAATTTGAAATTACTAAGGGTTGGCTATTCTAATTATTTTAGGATAGTACAGCCCTTTATTTTGGAAACTATCCCGTGTCTTATTGGCAATATCAACACGCAAAATATATTTTAAAACAAGCAGGAATTATCGCTTATCCCACTGAAGCTGTTTATGGCCTAGGTTGTGATCCTGATTGCGAATCAGCCGTAAATAAAATCTTAACTTTGAAGCAACGGCATTGGTCAAAAGGCTTAATTTTAATTGCTTATGATTTTAGCCAATTAGAACGCTATGTTTTGCCTCTTAATTCCGTTTTAGAACAACAAGTTTTAACCACATGGGAACAAAAAAAAGTGGTTACTTGGCTGCTTCCTGCACACCCTAAAACACCTAAATGGCTAACAGGTCGTTCGGATAAAATCGCCGTCCGTGTCACTCATCATCCGATTGCAGCACAATTATGTAAAACATGGAGAAAGCCTTTAGTATCAACCAGCGCTAACCGTAGCGGCCAAGCCCCAGCCAAAACCAGTCTTAGAGTCAGACAAGTATTTCAACAGCAATTGGATTATGTCGTAGCAGGAGAGCTTGGAACACAAGATAAGCCGAGTGAAATTCGTGACGCACTAACCCAAGAAGTATTACGAGGTTAGGGCTTTGTTTACATTATTTTCTATCAAGATTGACTGCCAATCCTTAAAGAACTGACAGCCTAGAAATTGTGTATTTAAACTCGATCGTAAAAATTGACTAACTGTTTAACCCGATCGTGTACACCTGGTGGTAGCTGATTCCAATCAAATCGCCATCGCCAATTACCATCCGCTGTTCCAGGAATATTCATCCGCTGCGAAGCATCTGCACTTAACACATCTTGCATTGGAATAATCGCCAGACGGGCTACAGAAGCAAATGCGCTAGAAATCAACGCCCACGGCATATCGTGTGGATCACACTGTACATAAGAACAAACGTGCTGTTTTTCATGTGGTGGTAATTCGTGAAACCAGCCCACCGTGGTATTGTTATCATGTGTGCCTGTATACACCACGCTGTTAGGTTCATGATAATGCGGCAAATAAGGATTGCTCGAACCACCGTCAAACGCAAATTGTAAAATCTTCATCCCCGGTAAACCAAATTGTTCACGCAATGCGGTTACTTCATCAGTAATTACCCCCAAATCTTCCGCAACCAATGGCAAGTCAATATGCTGACGCAAGGTTTCAAATAATTCAGCCCCCGGTACTTTAACCCATTCGCCATTAATCGCGGTTTTTTCATCCGCAGGCACAGCCCAACAGGCTTCAAAACCACGAAAATGGTCAATCCGAATCACATCAAATAACATTTGCTGGGTTTTAAATCGATCTAACCACCACTGGAATCCATTTTTTCGCATGTAATTCCAATCGTAATGTGGATTACCCCAAAGCTGACCCGTTGCAGAAAAATAATCTGGTGGCACGCCTGCAACCAGATTCGGTTGACCTTTTTTATCCAATAGAAAGTTCTTGCGGCTTGCCCATACATCAACACTGTCATGCGCCACAAAAATAGGCATATCTCCAAATAAGTACACGCCTTTTTCATTGCTGTATTTCTTTAAATCTAACCATTGCCCAAACGCAACAAATTGTTCAAAACAATAAAATGTCACTTCATCCGCATGTTGTTGCTTGAGTGCATCAATCGCGGCTTTTTTTCTATCTCGATATTTGGCTGGCCATCGTGTCCAACTAGCATTGTCATGTAAGGATTTTAATAAACGATACAAGGCATAGTCTTCTAGCCAATCAGCATGGTTAATTTTAAATTGTTCAAATGCTTGTACCTCTTCTTCATCTGCCGTTTGTAAGAAACCTGTATAAGCCTTGCGTAACTGTGCAAAACGATAGGCTCTAATCGTTGCTTCGTCATGATCATGTGGCGGATGGCGATCGACTGTTAACCACTGATGTTCAATTAATTTATCCAAACTAATTAAAACAGGATTGATGGCGTTCACTGATTGAGATTGATAAGGTGATAAATCATCATGTGGTGGGCTGAGCGGTAACATTTGCCAAACTGATACGCCGCAACTGACTAAAAAATCAATGAAATAAAATGCTTGTTCGCCTAAATCTCCATTGCCAATACTGTGCGGTAATGAAGTGGGGTGCAACAGAATGCCTGCACGTCTGACATTGAATAATTTGCCGTTTTGCATGATTAATTCTCCTGCCCTGGTCGCATTGTGCCAGCCGCCGCAGGATCACCACCGCCATAAGAGAATGATTCTTTTAAATATTCTGGTGGTGTTTGTCCTAAGTATAGATATAAATTACTCAAGTGTTGTCGATACAATGAATCAAATGTGCCTACCGACGTTGAAGGATTGTAATCACCAAACCACCAGCACCAGTCAGAACCTTCACACACCGCCAATTGGCGTTCTGCTAGCGTTTTCTGTTTACCTTTGAGTTCACCGATATGTTGGTCAAACATTTGTTTAGCTTCGTGTAACATTTCCCATGCGCGGTTTTTGTCTTTATCTCCAATCCAAGTGCTAAATGTGCCAAATACCCAGCTTCCTGCGACTAAATGTGGTAATTGTTGGGTTTTGACTTCTAAACAATCAGCAAAGGTTGCCATTTCAACATAGACATTGTCACTGAGTTTTTCATACAAACGATCTAAGAAGTAATAGCCATTTTCATGGTATGACTCCCACGCATTTTCCCCATCTAAAATAATTGGGACAACGGTTGCACCCGTTTCAAGAGCAGCATGTGCAATATTTTCTAAGTGATGCACTAAGTTATTCACCGCATCGTCAGAGTGCCAATTCGAATATTGAAACCCGATATTATCTGATAAGCCATCATCACGGAAAAAACAGACAATGTCATTATTAACTAATTTATAAGGATGGTGAGGATGTCCTTCATGTCCTGCTTTGATAAGACTATTACGCAATACATTTTCACCTGTTGCCACCCAGCGCACATTGGAATCTGCTTGTAAAGCATGCAACGTGGCTTCACTGACACTGCCTTCTGATGGCCAGCAGCCCACAGGCTCACGGTCAAAATATTTCTTAAAGACTTTAATCCCTTGTTTAATATGCCAAGTTACTCGTTTTTTACCATCGGGATAGGTATCGAAATTAGGCAATGGAATGTCTGGAACAGCTTCGCGTGCTGAATTCACTTCTAATAATAACGGTATGATTGGATGCGCATACGGGGTGAAAGAGAGTTCAACTTGTTCTCTATCCGCTAACGCTTTGTAACGTGGGATAATGCTGGTTAGAATTTCGCTAATGACTTCGAGTAATTGCACTCGGTCGGCTTGGTCATATTGGTGTTCTTTATCCATCAAGGCGATGATACGTTCATCAGTACGACGTATGGTTTCACCAATCCAGCCTAAGTGATACCAAACCAGAATATCAATTAAATATTGTTGGTCTAAGTAGGTGATTAATTCAGGTTTTTCTTTTAACCATTCTGCCATCCGTGTTAAACGTAAATAGGGTTCAAAGCGGTTGATAATTCGTTCTTGGTTGGCGCGTAAGCAGTTTTCGATTAGTTCGATACGGGCTTCAGGTTCACGAGGCAGCTCTTCAGTAGCAAGGGCATTAAGAAGAGGGTCGGTGATTTTTAGGTTTTTGCGGTTAGATTTGCTGAGGTAATGCCTAACTTGGATTGCATAATTATCGAGTTGTTCGAGTAAAGTGGGCGCGAAATTAACCACGGCTTTGGCTTGGGGGTGATGCTCTAAATGCACCGCCATATCAACATAGTCTTTGATTGCGTGCAAATAAGTCCAAGGTAGCTGATATTCTCCTTTGACTGCATCATAATAATTAGGCTGGTGCATGTGCCAACAAAAAACAACTTTAAGTTTGTCAGGCATGAATGATTCCTTTGGTTTGGTATTTCGTTATTAGTATTGGTGGGATATTATAACCTATCGGAATTGTGAATTAAGCGTTATACGAGATGAATTTAAAGGGGCGTTTGAAACGGGATTTTTGATATAGTCATTTTACTTTAAAGTGATACAGGACTGGCAGTCCTTATTTTTAATAAATAATTAATATTTAAAGAATTTCAGGACTGCCAGTCCTCGTACTTAAGATAGAATTGACTATATTTAAAATTTTTTGCTGATTCAGACCGTATTTTGAACAAGATTTAACAAATTTGAAGATTCTCAGGATTAAATCCAGACAAATTGACTTGTTCTTTCATTTGTTAGAATATACACTTTGAACCCGAAAAAATCCTGTCCATCCCTTAATCCGCTGCATCTTGTTCAGAAGCCCTTAAACAACTTTCATAATTATTTTTACATGAGGATGACTTTCATCAAAAACAGCTTGTAAAATAGTCAAAGCTTGCTCACTTGAAGCTAATAAACGCTCGCATTGTTGCCATTTATCAATATCAAAATTACCAGAAGTAAAAAACTTTTCATAATCACATTGATACGACTGGTTAATAACACCTACCCCTGCACCATATCCGATAAAATCGCTTGCCAACTCACCTCAGGTTCAACATTATCCACAACCAGCAACCAATTTTTCTGCTGTGACAAGCAACGCTGAACCAAACTAATCTGCTTATCCAACTCATGCACTGACTCATCAAAATGCCGTGCTAACTGAGCAAAATTACTGATTGAACGCTGCTGCGTATCCGCTGAACCCAAGACACTGACTTAATAATGCTGCAAATATGCAAAATGAGCTGCCGTATGACTTTTACCCACTAAGGCAAGCAGGCTGTTTTAACAAAAATTATTTAATCTGTTTCAACTCTTGCTGGTGTGCAGTGAAATAAGGATTTTGAGGAATTGGAATAGCAAAAATAGACTGAGGGGTTTCAGGGATAGTATTGCTGATAGGAGCATTGACACGTTGCTAATTGCCATCACCAATATTAATATTGACATGATAGATATTACCTAAGCTGACTTGATTAGAATGACCATTTGGCATGATACTGTCCACATCAAACTTTGAAACGGTATATGCTTTTAATAAACAATATTTAAATCAGAACCCCTGAAACAACACCTGAAACAACAGATGTTAACTGTAATTTCTATTCCTAGTTATTCAACAAATCTTTTTCAAAAACCTTTAAAAATCACTTGACATGACTTTATATAAAGCATAAAATCTCGCTCTTTCGTGAAAGGCTGTCAAACAAATGACAAGCTCCTTTTATTTTGAATTTAAAGAATTAATACACTGCGCTTAGTTAAAAAAATGAAACAGTATTATGGCAACAATTAACCAATTAGTGCGTAAACCACGCAAGTCACCGATTCAAAAAAGTAATGTTCCTGCATTAGACGCATGTCCACAGAAACGTGGCGTTTGTACCCGTGTCTATACAACGACACCTAAGAAACCAAACTCGGCGATGCGTAAAGTTGCTCGTGTGCGTTTGACTAATGGCATGGAAGTGACAACCTATATTGGTGGTGAAGGTCATAACCTACAAGAACATTCGGTAGTACTGATTCGTGGTGGGCGGGTAAAAGATTTACCTGGTGTACGCTATCATACGGTACGGGGTAGCCTTGATACTTCTGGTGTAAGTGCAAGAAGACAAGGGCGTTCTAAATACGGCGCAAAACGTCCTAAATCATAAGCTAAGAGATAAGTATTATGCCAAGAAGAAGAGTCATTGCTCAGCGAGCTATTCTGCCAGATCCGAAATACGGTAATCAAACATTGGCTAAGTTCGTCAACATCTTGATGGTTGATGGCAAAAAAGCGGTTGCAGAACGCATTGTATATGGTGCGCTTGATCGCATTACAGATAAATCTGATAAAGATGCTTTAGAAGTTTTTGAAAAAGCACTTGAAAATGTAAAACCTGTTGTTGAAGTTAAATCGCGTCGTGTTGGTGGTTCAACATACCAAGTTCCTGTTGAGGTACGCCCTGCACGTAGAACTGCATTAGCGATGCGCTGGTTAGTAGAGTCAGCTCGTAAACGCGGCGAGAAATCAATGGGTGCTCGATTGGCTAACGAAATGTTAGACGCATTCGAAAACAAAGGTACTGCAATCAAGAAGCGTGAAGATGTGCATCGTATGGCAGAAGCCAACAAAGCATTCTCGCATTTTAGATGGTAATATTACTTTAATATTTTCTTTGTATTGTTTCTATTTTGTTCTTTCACAATAGATAAAGGTTTTAGACGTGGCACGTAAAACACCTCTTGAACGCTACCGTAATGTCGGCATTATGGCGCATATTGATGCGGGTAAGACGACTACGACTGAGCGTATCTTATTTTATACCGGTCTCTCGCACAAGATTGGCGAAGTCCATGACGGTGCAGCCACTATGGACTGGATGGAGCAAGAGCAGGAACGTGGTATTACCATTACCTCGGCAGCTACCACTTGCTTTTGGCGCGGTATGGGTCAGCAATTTGATGAACATCGTGTTAATATTATTGATACTCCAGGACATGTTGACTTTACTATTGAAGTAGAGCGTTCGTTACGTGTATTAGATGGTGCTTGTGCAGTATTCTGTGCGGTTGGTGGTGTTGAGCCTCAATCAGAAACAGTATGGCGGCAAGCAAATAAATACGGCGTACCACGTATGGCCTTTATCAATAAAATGGATAGAGCAGGCGCAGATTTCTTGCGTGTTGTCGGACAGATTAAAGAACGTCTCGCTGCCAATCCAGTTCCTCTCCAAATTCCTATTGGTGCTGAAGAAAACTTCCAAGGTGTTGTTGACCTTGTTAAGATGAAAGCAATTTTTTGGGATGAAAAATCTCAAGGAATGAGCTACGAAGAAAAAGAAATCCCTGAAGACCTCATTGACTTATGCCAAGAATGGCGTGAGAACATGCTTGAATCAGCAGCCGAAGCGACAGAAGAATTAATGGAAAAATACCTTGAAGAAGGCGATCTATCTGAAGAAGATATTCGCGAAGGTATTCGTATCCAAACCCTTGCTAATGAAATTGTGCCTACAATGTGTGGTTCTGCCTTTAAAAATAAAGGTGTGCAAGCCATGTTAGACGCAATTATTTACTATATGCCAGCACCAAATGACGTAGAATCAATTAAGGGTGTCCTTGATGATGCTGCTGAAACTGAAGCTGAACGTCACTCATCTGACGAAGAGCCTTTTGCTGCATTAGCATTTAAAATTGCGACTGATCCATTTGTGGGTACATTAACGTTCTTCCGTGTTTACTCAGGCATACTTAATTCTGGTGATACGATCTATAACGCGGTTAAACAAAAACGTGAGCGTGTAGGTCGTATTGTGCAAATGCACTCCAATTCACGTGAAGAAATTAAAGAAGTACGTGCGGGTGATATTGCAGCAGCGATTGGCTTAAAAGACGTAACCACAGGCGACACTTTATGCTCTAAGGATAAAATCATTACCTTAGAACGTATGGAATTCCCAGAACCTGTTATCTCGGTTGCAGTTGAGCCTAAAACCAAACCTGACCAAGAAAAAATGGGTATTGCTTTATCCAAATTGGCAGCTGAAGATCCTTCTTTCCGTGTACATACTGATGAAGAATCAGGTCAAACCATTATTTCTGGTATGGGTGAATTGCACCTTGAAATTATTGTTGATCGTATGAAGCGTGAGTTTAAAGTTGAAGCTAATGTGGGTGCACCTCAAGTTGCTTATCGTGAAACAATTAAGCAAGTGGTTGACCAAGAAGGTAAATTTGTTCGTCAATCAGGCGGTCGTGGTCAATATGGTCATGTTTGGTTGAAAATTGAACCTCAAAAGTCAGGTGATGGCTATGAGTTTGTCAACGAAATCGTTGGTGGTGTTGTTCCTAAAGAATACATTCCTGCAGTTGACAAAGGTATTCAAGACCAAATGAAAAATGGCGTGATCGCTGGTTATCCAATGGTTGACGTAAAAGTTACCTTATATGATGGTTCATACCATGAAGTTGACTCTAGTGAAACCGCATTCCGTTTGGCAGGTTCTTTGGGTTTCAAAGAAGGTGCGAAGAAAGCAAAAGCTGTCTTACTTGAGCCTGTTATGGCTGTCGAAGTAGTTACACCTGAAGATTACATGGGTGACGTAATGGGTGACTTAAACCGTCGTCGTGGTATTTTGCAGGGTATGGAAGATATTCCTACAGGTAAAAGTATCAAAGCTGAAGTGCCTTTATCAGAAATGTTTGGTTATGCAACAGACTTACGTTCTTTAACGCAAGGTCGTGCAAGTTATACCATGCAATTTGATAAATATTCAGAAGCGCCAAACAACGTTGCCGAAGCAGTTATTAAGAAAAACCAAGGCTAATGAATTTTCGATTGGCGATTTTTGATTTAAAAAATAATTATCGTCAGCGTGAGTATTTTTAAGAACTTTTTAAGATTAATCACAACTTTTGATATCAACATCAAAGTGACTTAAGAAACGAGGAACAAGAGCGTGTCCAAAGAGAAATTTGATCGGAGTAAACCGCACGTAAACGTAGGTACAATTGGTCATGTCGATCACGGTAAAACCACGTTAACTGCTGCTCTAACTAAGTGTATGGCAGAAAAACATGGTGGTGAATTTAAAGCTTACGACCAAATTGATAACGCC
>JADGDW010000060.1:0-12659 GCA_016744725.1 Candidatus Albibeggiatoa sp. nov. BB20
GGCTTGGTCGCCCTGTATCCCGGCTTTCAGCCGCCAAGCCTCTAACCCACCCGTCTTTAGCGGGTGGTTGTTTAGTGTCACTACTACATCATTTATCACCACGTTCTATCCCGCCTTAAGCCTTCTTTTCAATGCTATAATAGAAAATATCTGTACACAAAAGACTTTTCTAAATGAACCCCTCAAACGATAAATATTGCCAAGCCTTTAGCCGTTTACTTCAAGTCATGGATGATTTGAGAGAAAAGTGTCCATGGGATAAAAAGCAGACGATGCAATCTCTACGGCATCTCACGATTGAAGAAACCTACGAATTATCTGATGCTGTATTAGAAAATAATTTACTTGAAATCAAAAAAGAATTAGGTGATTTATTATTGCATATTGTGTTCTACGCCAAAATCGGCTCTGAACAGCAAGTTTTTGATATGGCTGATATTATCGATACATTGTGCGATAAAGTGATTTCACGACATCCACATGTTTATGCTGATGTTGAAGCTGAGAATGAACAAGCAGTTAAGCAAAACTGGGAATTGATAAAGCTCAAAGAAGATGCAAATCGTAGTGTCTTGGCAGGCGTGCCGCAATCATTGCCAGCGTTAATCAAAGCTTATCGAATGCAGGAAAAAGTGCGCGGTGTGGGTTTTGATTGGGATAACAAAGAGCAAGTATGGGAAAAAGTTGAAGAAGAATTACAAGAATTTAAAGATGAGTTAGATGTTAATAATGCTGAGAAAATGGAAAATGAATTTGGCGATATTCTATTTAGTTTAGTCAACTATGCACGCTTTATTGGCGTAAATCCTGAAACGGCTCTCGAGCGCACCAATAAACGCTTTATGCGTCGTTTTAAACAAGTCGAAGTATTGGTTAAGCAGGATGAAAAAGACTTACACGGTATGGAATTAGAAGAGATGGAACAATACTGGCAGCAGGCTAAAAAATGTGTTGCAGATAAATAGACTGCTCAACGAATTTACTCTCATAATTCATAATTTAAACAGGTAGGGTAACCAGTTAGTTGAATACCCTACGCTTGCTCAAGTAGTACGTGCTGTAGCTGTACAGGTTGCATGTTCATAGTAGCCATTCAGATTATTTAATCTTAGCTTCCTTGTACTCCACATGCTTACGAACTCTAGGATCGTATTTTTTCAATACCAACTTGTCTGGTGTAGAACGTTTGTTCTTAGTTGTCGTGTAAAAATGACCCGTACCAGCTGTTGAAACTAATTTAATTTTATCACGCATGATGTTGCCCTATTAGATTTTAAAACCACGACTGCGCATGTCAGCTAAAACTGCATCGATACCTTTCTTGTCAATGGTACGCATACCTTGACGAGAAACACGCAATTTAACCCAACGGTTTTCACTTTCAACCCAAAAACGGTGTGAGTGTAAGTTAGGTAAAAAACGGCGGCGGGTTTTGTTATTTGCATGAGAAACATTGTTCCCAGACATTGGGCGTTTGCCTGTCACTTCACAAACTCTAGACATAGCAGTTCTCCATAAATCCCAGAAAAAATTAAGCCGACAATTTTATCAAAGTTCAGCCAAATAACAAGTAAAAAACGAACTTAATCCAAAATTAGTCCTGTCAGGATAATACTTTACTTTGAAAAGGGATAAATGAGCAACTAAAATCGGTGTTAGTGGTATGATTTTCGCGTTAATAAATGACCAGTTAGTGTTGCAATGCAGCAATGGATAAAAAATAATGTTTAGCGTTGCTAGATCAACTTGAATTGCTTAGAAAATACGAAAACAACTACCAATTGCCGAGCATTTTTTATGTTTTAGGGACTAGTAATCCTGTAGGGGTTACTAGTCTTAAAATAGGCTATACGGTTGCTTTTTCTGGTACTTCTGCCGTTATTGTGTTTTCTTCACCAGAATTCTTGCGCTCTATAATCTCAGGCATGATATTTTCAACTTGAGATGCCTCAACATTTATAATTACATCCTCAGATTTCTCAACATTGACAATCTCAGGAGTACTATTCTCAACTTGAGATTCTTCTGTATTTTCGGTTACGCCTTCTGATTCATCAGTATTGACCACTTCTGGTGTGACATTTTTTACTTGGGGTTCGTCTGCTTCTGCATACAACATAGAGCCATTGACTGCAGCCACTAAGTTGAAACCATTATTCAATACCAAAGAGCCTGCCAAACCAAAGAAACCAAACAAGCCGCCTAAAATACAGAACGTATTAGGCACGGCGATTAAATAGAAACTGCGTTGTACATTCTCATGTAAGGTATCAGCCACTTCAAATAAATAGTCAAACTTCTGTAAATGTCCATCCATGAAGATAACATCAGCCACGTCAACGGCGATTGTTGATGCGCCATGCAAAGAGACACCAATATCAGCATAAGACAATGCGGCAGAGTCGTTAATGCCATCACCCACCATCATCACTTTTTTACCTTCTTCTTGCAGTGCTTTGACGTGATCGGCTTTTTCATGTGGTAATACCCCTGCAAAATAGCGATCAACGCCTAATGAACCTGCTAGCTCTCGGGTTGGAGCTTCATGGTCGCCTGAAATTAAAATGATTTCTTCAATGCCACGCCCATGCAAATATTCAATAACATCACGTGCTTCATCGCGTACCGTCGATTGCAATTCAATCAAACCTGCAATTTCATTATTAACCGCAATCAAAATCGCCGAGTGTCCACGGTCGCGCGTATCCTGCAACGCTTCTTCGATAATTGCTGATAGTGCGATCTCTTCACGTTCCATATAGCGACCACTACCGACTTTGACTAAATCGCCTTGCACCATCACTTCAATACCAAAACCCACGTGATATTTAGAATCATCATGAGGCGGTAAGGTCATGCCACGGTTTTCAGCTTCTTGCAAAATAGCGTTGGCAATTGGGTGTGAAAACTTTTGCTCAGCCGTTGCGGTATATAATAAAATTTTATCTTCTGAATATTTCGTCGCATCAGTCAGAACAATATTCGCCACTCTGGGTACATCTTGAGTCAAAGTGCCTGTTTTATCGAATAACACCACATCAATATGATTTAAATTCTCAAACACGCGACTGTCTTTCACTAACACGCCATGTTTAGCTGATTTACCCAATGCGGCAAGCAAGGCAATCGGTGCTGCAACTCGAATCCCTGTACCATAGTCTGCATTGATAATTGCTAACATCGCGCTAGGACTGGTTATAGCATAACCTAAAGCCCCTAAGCCTAGCGTAGGCAGTACCATGCGGTCAGCAATGTCTTCCCCCATTGATTGTAAATCAACTTTATACGTCGCAGCATCATTGATAATTTCCAATACTTTTGAAGCAACCGTATCGCCGCCTGTGTTACTCACTTTGACATGAATTTTACCGCCCACCAATACTGTTGTGGCCAGAGCTTCATCACCTTGATGTTTTTCTACGGGGGCAGATTCACCCGTCAAACTGTGCTGGTCAATCATCGCCTCACCGTACACAATTTCACCATCAATTGGAATTTGTTCACCCGTATTGACAATAACGATATCGCCTTTGTTCAACTCTTCAATGGGGGTTTGTACTTCTTGACCATCAATCAATAACCAAGCATAACGCGCTTGCTCACCAAAAATGTCTGCTAAATACTGACGAGATTGGCGACGGGTTTTTTCCAATAGTAAATCTGCAATATCTAACACCCAAACCATGAATGCAGCAGCACCAATTTGCCCAAATACTAAACATAAAGAAATAGCTGTTGCGTCTAAAATATCAACTCTAACCCGTTTTTCTTTAAAAATGGCTTCTCCAGCTTCTTTGAAAATTTCTGCAGCACTATAGCCGATTAAAACTAAGGTGATAGGTGCTAAAACAGGCAAGAAAAATTGTGAAACAACCGCTGTCCCCATTACGCCTGAGACTATTGAAAATTGATAAGGTTTTCTAATACTTTCCTCTTCAGCAACAGAAAGTCCAGTTTCTGTTGCTTGTTGCAATACAATGTCTTGCTCATTAACTTCAGCAGCAGGTTGCGCATTTTTATCGCCAGCAATAGACAAATAAGAGCGGGTATCTGTAGCCACTTTTTTCCAGTCCACTTTACTGGCGGCAACGCCTGCCCCAACAAGTAAAATACCTGCTAAATGAATCATATTGCACAATCCTAAACTGAAGTTGAGATGACAAATTATAACCATAAATGCCCATAATGTGGAATCCAGTTTGAAATAAATACGTCATATTTTTAGATTTTCAAAAAAATGCTAATGAATACTAGTATTCATTAACTAAACACGGTAATATAAGTTTGATATGTAAGCTATTTATTTGAACACTCATGTAAAAATTGTCAGTTAGCTAGTTGAAAAGCGTCTTTTTAATATTGAGCTAACTACAAAATTTATTGCGATAGTTATGATAGAAACAACTTATTTAACTAATCATTTATTGATTGCGATGCCGAATTTAGATGATCCGCATTTTGCACAAACCGTCACTTATGTTTGTATGCACAATGACGATGGGGCTATGGGTATTGTGATTAATCGCCCTATCACAGGTGTCGATGTTGGCCAAGTGTTAGAGCACATGAATATTGAGTCACAGAACCCAATTGCAGAACGGTGGCCTGTTTTTGATGGTGGCCCTGTGCAAAAAGAACGTGGATTTGTGTTGCATGAACCTCCTGAAAAAGGGCAATGGGATGCCATGTTGATTCTACAAAACAATGTTGCAATCACAACGTCCCAAGATATTTTACAAGCCATGGCAAAAGGCAATGGGCCTGATAAAGTATTAATTGCATTGGGTTATGCAGGTTGGTCTGCAGGTCAACTTGAGCATGAAATGTTAGAAAATACTTGGTTAAGCATTCCAGCCAATGACAACGATATTATATTCAATATTCCGATTGAAAATCGTTGGCAAGCGGCGGCCGCAAAATTAGGTATTGATTTAAATTTATTATCGACTCAAGCAGGGCATAGTTAAGCTGTAATGACTGTTCAAACTCTATTGGCTTTTGATTATGGGCAACGTAGAATTGGCGTTGCAGTTGGTCAAACTTTAACCCAATCCGCCCGACCTCTCGCTGTTCTCAAGATTAATAAAAATAAACAAATACCTTGGCAACAAATTCATCAATATATTACTGAATGGCAACCTCAAGCTTTAGTCTTAGGTCTATCTCAACATGCAGATGGAACACAGAATAAAATTACCCAAGCGATTCATAATTTCAAAGCAGAACTAGAGCAACGTTACAATCTCTCCGTGCATTTAGTTGATGAAACCTTAACTTCTGTTGCGGCTCAACAATACTTGGAAGAAACAGGCCAAAAGGAGCAATTTATTGATGCTGTGGCCGCGAAAATGATTTTGGAAACATGGTTGAAGGGATAAATTCAGTAATTAAGAGTAGTTTATTTATTTGCTGTGTAAATACTTTTCCAAGAAAAAAAGCTAAATTTAAACTTGCTTGTATAATACAAATCAACATTCTATCCATCATTGCTCAATGAACTATAAACAACACTCTCCGATTCAACCGCTTTCCAATCATTTGGCCAATCAAATTGCGGCTGGCGAAGTAATTGAACGCCCTGCATCCGTGATTAAAGAATTGTTGGAAAATAGTTTAGATGCTCAAGCAACTGATATTATTATTGAAATTGAACAGGCAGGTAGTAAGCTGATTCGAATTCGTGATAATGGTTGTGGGATTCCTGCTGATGAATTGGAGCTTGCTATACGCCGACATGCAACCAGTAAAATCCATACGATTGATGATTTAGAGCAGATTTTAAGTTTGGGATTTCGTGGGGAAGCATTAGCCAGTATCGCATCGGTTTCACGTTTAACATTGAGTTCTAAGCATTTTCTAGCAAAGCATGGTCATCAACTGCGTTTAGAGCAATATGAACAACCCAGCATAGAACCCACTGCTCATCCTACGGGCACAACAATCGAAATCAGTGATTTATTTTATAATACCCCTGCTCGACGCAAATTTTTACGTACCGATAAAACAGAATTTAGCCATATCCATGAAATGGTGAAACGTTTGGCTCTGAGTCGTTTTGATGTCAGTTTTCAGCTTATTCATAATCGGCGTAGTATTTTGCAATTAAAAGCCAGTTCCGATGAAAAACAGCAGTTACAACGTGTTGCGACCTTATGCGGTCAGAATTTGTTAGAACATTTTATGCCCGTATCACATCAGCGTGAAAATTTGTTATTAAAAGGCTGGATAACCAAGCCAACCCATTCTCGCAGCCAAGCTGACATGCAATATTTTTTCATCAATGGGCGCATGATTCGAGATAAATTAGTGATTCATGCTGTGCGTCAAGCCTATCAAGATGTGTTGTATAATGGTCGCCATCCGAGTTTTGTGCTGTATTTAAGCGTTGACCCTGCTGAAATTGATGTCAATGTGCATCCAACGAAAAGTGAGGTCAGATTTAGTAAAGGTGATGTGATTCATAGTTTTTTAGTTAGCGGTTTACAGCAACATCTTGCCAAAACCCAACCGCAAACCATGCCACAAACCACAGAAGTCAAACCTGCGTTAAAACCATATCCAAAGAATGAAAAACCAACTCGCCCCAGTGTGCAAGAAAGCTTGCAAATATATGAGCGTTTAGCACAATGCAGCACGGAAAAGTTGGCGATCCCAACTGAGCCAAAACCTTTTGAATATCAAGCTAAAACATATCAATCTGAATTTGAATCAAAATCGATTGAATCAGTAAAATCTACCGAAAATATAAAAACACCACCTTTAGGTTATGCCTTGGCACAATTGGCAGGGATTTATATTTTAGCGGAAAATGAGCAGGGTTTAGTGTTAGTCGATATGCACGCTGCACATGAGCGGATCACTTATGAAAAGATGAAATTAGCTTGGCACAATGAGCAATTAAATGCACAACGTTTGCTTATGCCTGTAGAAATACAATTGACTGAGCAACAACAAATTTTAGTCGAGCAATATGACAATTTATTTAAAAAACTAGGCTTTGAGTTGATTTTGCAAGATTCCCAGCTAATAATTCAACAATTCCCTGCTTTATTACATCAGTCTGAAATCACAAAATTGCTACATGATATGTTGGCTGATTTAGAGCGTTTTGGTGTTACTCAACAGATTGAACAACACATTAATGATTTGTTGGCAACAATGGCTTGTTATCATTCAGTACGAGCCAATCGGCAGTTAAATTTAAATGAAATGAATGCTTTGCTTCGAGATATGGAACACACTGAGCGCAGTAATCAATGTAATCATGGACGGCCAACATGGGTGCAATTGGATATAAATTCGTTGGATAAATTATTTTTACGAGGAGAGTAGAAACATCAGAACCAAAATAATACTCAATTTCAGCTCTGATAAAATTTAAATCTGTGTACCTAAAATCACTTCTTGATTTAACCAACCTTGCAAAATACTTAAACCACCTTGAATCACTGTTTCGGGTTGAGGATGTTGCAATTCTTCAGCAATCTCAGTTAATAGTGTTTGTCCCGTTTTAGAATCATCATTTTTCAATAATTTTTCTAATAAACGCGCACTCACTGGATTTAATAGAACAAATTCCACATCATAGTTTAAAGTTCGATAAACCAACAAATAAGTGGCTTGCTCTGGTGGTTCAGTTGGCTGGAAATCAGGACTGATTTGATGGACAGGATATTGATACGCTAAACCCCATACCGTCGGATTTAAATAAGGCACATCCATTAATAAATCACCCGTTTGACTCACTTGACTCAAATCTGCTTCACGGGTATCAATTGCTACTGCTAATTCCACCCATTCATAATGCGCCAGCTCATATAAAAATGCGGGGTCATCTGATTGGGTTTCATGCTCATCCTCTAAATAACGCAAAAATTCTTGGGGCATTTGCGGAAAGAAAGGGGTTTTACATTGGTGTCTGATTAAAAATTGGCGGGTTAAGTATTGCCATTGCTCAGGCGATAAAATCTTATGCAACACGCGGTAAGTATTAGATAATAAGCCTTCTGTATTGTTATAAAACAGCTCACAATAGGCCGCCATACGCCGTTGTGCTACATCATCAGGAACTGGTAATTGTTCAGGATCACGAATGTGTGCGGCAAAAGCGTATTGTACTTGTTGAAATGCGGGATTAGCCATGTTGTACTTGCTTAACTATTTCAGAATTGCGGGCTTGAATATCAACAATCATATCCACTTCTTGTAATAAATCAGCCAATGGTGGAATGTTGAAATCACGTTCTAATAAAGTTGGGAAGACACCAAAACTTTGATAAGCAATATCTAATAATTCCCATACTCTTTCTATAACAGGTTTTCCATGGGTATCAATGATAAAATCTTCTTCATTGTAATGCCCAGCAATATGCGCGTAGACAATGCGCTCACTAGGTAATGCTTTCAAGAATGTTTCAGGGTCGTAATTGTGATTGACGCTGTTGACGTAAATATTATTAATATCAATCAAAAAGTCACAATCTGCTTCACTCAATACGGCATTAATAAAGTCAATTTCCGTCATTTCTTGCCCCGGAGCAGCATAATATGAGGCATTTTCCATCGCAATTTTACGTTCTAAAACATCCTGAGTGCGACGAATTCGATCCGCGACAAAATGTACTGCTTCCTCAGTAAATGGAATCGGCATTAAATCATATAAATGGCCATCATCAGCACAATAAGTTAGATGATCGGTATAGTGCAAAACATGATGTGTATCGAGAAATTGCTTAATACGTTGTAGAAAAGGCTCGTCCAAAGGAGCTGGACCACCAATATTTAAAGAAAGGCCGTGTGCAACGACGGGATAACGTTCTGTGAAGTAGCGCAGTTTTTTACCGAGATGGCCGCCAACGCCGATCCAATTTTCTGGAACTAGCTCGATAAAACTAATTTGTTGAGGGGCTTGTTGCTCCAACGAATCTAAAAAATCTCGTCGAAGCCCCAGACCCGCGCCATGTACTTTGTGATTCATAGTGGCGAGTGTCCGAGGTTAGGAGTAAAAGATTATTCTTTTTCTTCAGTTTCTTCTTCTGTTTCTTCTTCAGGCATTGCTTCTGACATACCTTTAGTTTCTTCAGCAGCTTCTTCTACCACTGGTGCAACTTCTTCAGGTGCTGCTTCTGACATGCCTTTAGTTTCTTCGATTGCTTCTTCAACTGCTGGTGCAACTTCTTCAACCGCTGGAGCTTCAGGAGCAGGAGCTTCGCTTGCATAAACTGGAGTAGTCGCTACCGCAACAGCAAAAACAGAACCAAGAGCTAAAGCTAGAGCTGATTTAGTCATTGGAATATCCTCTTAACATTTGATTGTTGGACAAATAATACAAAACAAAAGTAGAAACATGGTCTAAGTCAATTTCAACTCTAATTTCGCATTATCAAAAACTGTTCTAATGCAGGTATAAGTTGCACTCAATTGGATACTATTGTTGATAGGTTTTAACAAAAAGTCAATAGCTAATTTCAAGTTTTTTGCCAAATTTATTTTTTTATTGTTTTTTTATTGCCATTGCATTATATTTTTCATTTATAACAATGATATACAAATAAAATTACTTTACCAAAAAAAACAGTTTAACTACATGTTATTTGACTGGCATAATAAAATTAAAAAACAATTTCAAATACCAATAAAACAAATAACAATAGATACTTAAAAGATATTTTATGTGAAAAAACTGATTTTAGATTGAGTTAAGCAAATAAATAATAAACACTTTAACTTGACGAAATATAGTGTGAGCTTAAATTGCCATAGTAGTTGTATATTTACCACGATATTGGTGTTTTTCCAACTTGCTGCAAATAGTGGTTTGTTTGACTAAAGTGATGATTATCAATAAATTTTTTTACTGAGAATGGAGAAGGATGAGCTGACTTTAAAATTAAGTGTTGGTTTTCATTTATCATTTTACCTTTTTGTTGCGCATAATTCCCCCATAAAATAAATACAATATTTTGATTTTGTTGATTGACGACACTAATCACAGCATCGGTAAACTGTTCCCAGCCTTTATTTTTATGCGAAGCAGGCTCACTTTGTCTCACAGTGAGAATGGAATTCAGAAGCAATACTCCTTGTTGCGCCCAACGTTCTAAATTGCCTGAATCAGGAATTAATGTGCCTGTATCAGCATGAATTTCCTTAAATATATTTTTTAAAGATGGCGGTTGTTTGATCCCATCATTGACCGAGAAGCATAGGCCATTGGCTTGTCCTGCACCATGATAGGGGTCTTGGCCAATAATCACCACTTTTAGCGCATCGAATTCACAGTGGTGAAACGCATTGAAAATCAGTTCACGCGACGGGTATACCGTATACTGTTGATATTCAGCATCAATAAAACGACTTAATTGCTGAAAATAAGGCAGGTCTAATTCAGTTTGTAATTTTGCTTGCCACGAGGGCGGTAAGGTCATATTCATAGGTGTTTGTTCAGTGCTTTACCCATTAAATACTTTAATATATGATGCCAAGTTATAAGCTATTTTGCAAACAACTTAAGCATTGGTTGAAAGAAGGTTTTGTGCATGGATAATGAAAAAACAACCCATTTTGGCTATAAACAAGTCCCTGTCAATGAAAAAGTCAAAGAAGTACGGCATGTATTTGATTCTGTAGCGGCTAAATATGACATTATGAATGATTTCATGTCAATGGGTATTCATCGTATTTGGAAAAAAATGACTTTGGATATTGCAAATGTTAAAGAAGGGCATAAAGTGCTTGATTTAGCAGGCGGCACAGGTGATTTAGCCTTAAAATTTTCTAAGCAGGTAGGTACTACAGGCCAAGTAGTTTTGGCTGATATTAATGATTCCATGCTGGAAGTGGGTAGAGAACGCTTGTTAAATAAAGGCGTTGTGGTGGATTATGCCCAAGTGAATGCGGAAACATTGCCGTTTGCTGATAACAGTTTTAATTTGATTACGATTGCTTTTGGATTGCGGAATGTTACGGATAAAGATGCGGCTTTAGCTTCGATGTTACGGGTGCTTAAACCCGGTGGTCGTCTGTTGGTATTAGAGTTTTCTGAGTTACAGGTAAAACCATTACGACCTGTTTATGATTGGTATTCATTTAATATTTTGCCTGTATTGGGTAAAGTGGTGACTAATGATTCTGAAAGTTATAAATATCTTGCTGAATCAATCCGAATGCATCCCAATCAAGAGGCTTTAAAACAGATGATGGAACATACGGGCTTTGGGCGTTGTGAATACTATAATTTGTCTGCAGGCCTCGTTGCCTTACATTCAGGATATAAATTATGATGCGCTTTTTTGAAGAATATGCTGATTTTGGTTCACGCTTTATAGCGGCTATTATCGATTTTAGTTGGCTGATTGTTTTTGTCATGACGTGTTCCTATTTTTTATTAGGAGCAGAGGTATTGGCTCAGTTGTTACAAGGTAATGAAGAGGTATTTAAGGCTTTCGGCTGGCAAGCTTTTTTACTTAATGATGGGTTGCCATTTTTGCTTGTTTTATTGTTTTGGGTGCGTTATGGCGCAACTCCGGGCAAGGTGTTAGTCGATTGTAAAATTGTGAATGCCACCACAGGTAAGCCCATTTCTTTAGGGCAAGCAATCCTACGTTATTTGGCTTATTTTATTTCTGCATTGCCTTTAGGTCTAGGTTTTTTATGGATATTATGGGATAAGAGAAAACAAGGCTGGCATGACAAGATTGCTAATACGGTTGTTATTATGCATGATGAGCTTAATGTCCCGTTAAGTCAGTTGGCTAAGCATTAGGAGATTATTGGCCTTTGTAAAAAACGCCTATTGCATCCTTCTCAATCAAAGTTCAAATTATTGCGCTAAACATGGCTGATGTATTGTTATCCTGCATTGGCCATGCAGTATTCCAATCTCGTAAAATGAGGCTTGCGTTATACTGTATCGCTTAATCAAACCAAGCTTATCTCCATAAAAATAATGCCAACACTCCCCCGCAAAGAAATCCGTAACCGTGCTTATGCCTTTGTACAAGAATGGCAAGGCGAAACCCGTGAACATGCCGAAGCTAAATCTTTTTGGGATGGTTTTTTTCAAGTGTTTGGGGTGCACCGTCGTCGTATTGCCAGTTTTGAGCAGCCTGTAAAAAAAGCCACGGGCAAACAGGGTTTTGTGGATTTATTATGGAAAGGCACGCTGTTAGTTGAGCATAAGTCTAAAGGTAAGGATTTAGATAAGGCTTATAGCCAAGCATTGGATTATTTCCCAGGGCTTAAAGATGAGGAATTACCGCGTTATGTTTTAGTGTCTGATTTTGCACGTTTTATACTGCATGATTTAGATACAAAAACCTGTGAGCAATTTGATTTAAGCACGTTGCCCGACAATATCCATTTATTTGATTTTATTGCAGGTCATGAGGATGTTGAGCAAACCTATCAGACTTATGAGCTGGATTTAAAAGCGTCTGAATTATTGGGTAAGTTGCACGATGCGTTGTTAGAGAGTGGTTATGATGGGCATCCGTTAGAAGTGTTTTTAGTGCGGATTTTGTTTTGTTTGTTTGCAGAAGATACGGGGATTTTTGAGCCACATCATTTTGTTGATTATTTGTTGGAACGGACGGCTGAGGATGGGGACGATACCGCGATGCACTTGGGTCAGTTGTTTCAAGTGTTGGATACGCCTGAGG
>JADGDW010000060.1:12669-23510 GCA_016744725.1 Candidatus Albibeggiatoa sp. nov. BB20
GTTAATCGCAATAAGCATTTGTCAGATGAATTGGCAGGATTTCCGTATGTGAATGGGCAGTTGTTTGCGGAGCGGTTAGATTTACCCAGTTTTGATGCAGAGATGCGGGCGCAGTTGGTTAAGTCAGCAGGGTTTGATTGGTCAACGATTTCGCCTGCGATTTTTGGTTCGTTGTTTCAGCATATTATGGGAGATAGTCGAGATCGGCGGCGTTTGGGCGCGCATTATACGTCGGAAAAACATATTTTACGTTTGATTAATCCATTATTTTTAGATGATTTAAATGAGGAATTTGAGAGTTTACAGGTTTTAAAACGTGATAAGCATAAGAAGTTAACCGCATTTCAGAAAAAACTATCTGGCTTGTATTTCTTTGACCCTGCTTGTGGTTGTGGCAATTTTTTGATTGTGACTTATCAGGCGTTACGGCGTTTGGAATTGCAAGTATTAGGTGAGCGACATAAGAAGACGAAAGACACGCATTTAAATTTTGAAATTGAGCCGCTGATTTCGTTAGATCATTTTTATGGGATAGAGCTTGAGGAATGGCCGATGCGGATTGCAGAGGTGGCGATGTGGTTGACTCAGCATCAAATGAACCGTGAGTTTGCTCAGCAGTTCGGGCGTGAGCCTGATTTGTTACCGTTGAAAACGTCCGCGCAAATTACGTGTGGCAATGCTTTGCAATTAGATTGGCAGCAGGTGATTGATGTGTCTCGATTTAAACAAGTTGAAGCTCTGTATTTATTAGGAAATCCGCCGTTTATTGACAGAAAAAACCGAACCCCACAGCAACGTAGAGAAATGGAAACTCTTTTTCAAAATATAGATAATGCTGGGATTTTAGATTATGTCGTTTGCTGGTTTAAAAAGGCGGCTGATTTTATGGATATAACCAAAAATCTAAAAATAGAGTCTGCTTTTGTTTCTACAAATTCCATTATCATGGGAGAACAGGTTTACCCAGCTTGGCAACACTTACTAGATAGTGACTTTTATATTACCTTTGCACATCAAACTTTTGCTTGGGATTCTGAAAGTAAGGGAAAAGCGATTGTTTATGTCGTCATTGTTGGTTTTGCAAAAGGCTCTAAAGCAAGTAATTGTAAACCCTGTTTATTTACCTACCCACAAGTAAAAGATGAACCATTAGAAATTAAAGTAAAACACCTAAACCCTTATTTAATTGCTGCTCCCGATATTCTAATAAGAACTAGAGCTAAGCCAATATCTGAAAAATCATCTGTTATGAAAGAAGGGATTACACCTTTAGATAATGGACATCTTATTTTATCTACTGAAGAAAAACAGGAGCTTATACAAAAAGAGCCTTCTGCTGAAAAATGGCTATATCCTTGGGTAAATGGTCAGAATTTTTTACATAATAAGGAACAGTGGTGTTTATGGTTATCAGATATATCACCTAAAGAATTAAAGTCGCTCAAGTTGGTTATGCTGCGGGTTGAAAAGGTCAAACAATATCGTGCATCAAGTCAATCTAGCCATACACGTTCATTTGCTAATCGTCCTTGGACTTTTAGAGAAATGAATTTTCCTAAAGAGTTTATTATTTTTCCTAAAACCAGTTCAGAAAGAAGGGAATACTTACCCATTGGGTTTATAAAAGATGCAATCGCAAGTAATGCTACTTTAGTTTTGCCCAATGCAACCTTATATGAATTTGGTATTTTAGAATCCAAGTTGCACACACTGTGGCTTAAAACCATTGGCGGACGCTTAAAGAGTGATTATCGTTATTCTGCAAAACTGGTTTACAACAACTATCCCTTTCCACAACCCACGCCAAAACAAAAGCAAGCGATAGAAACCGCTGCACAAGCCGTTTTAGATTGTCGAGAAGAACACCCAGACAACAGCCTTGCAGACCTTTACGACCCTTTAGCGATGCCAACAGATTTACGCAAAGCCCATCAAACATTAGACAATGCGGTTGAAAAAGCCTACCGCTCAACAAAATTCAAAACAGATCAAGCACGTATTAGCTTTCTATTTCAAAAATACCTAGAATTAACCGACCCAGAAAAAGCACAAGAATGTTTGGATTTATGGGAAGAAGATGAGAAAAATTAAAGCTATGTATATGTTTACAAGAGAAGTCGCTTCAATGGAAGCAGGCAATAAAATGTCTAAATACTGGGAAGGCTATAAAAAAGCTAAAATTGTCTCGTTCCTACGCGCCGCGTAGGAATGCAGTCCAGACGCGTTGCGTCATGAATTTACTCGACGTGCCACGTCGTGAACGCATTCCCACAAAACTTGTGGGAACGAGGCAAACAATATGTTACACGCCGCTAGAGCGACGCAATACGCATTCCCATGCAGAGCGTAGGAACGAGAAAAAATATGAAAACCATCGAACTAAAACAGCTCAGATATGACTTCCCTAAAGTGCCAGAAGGACTGGAATTAGATATAAAGCTGCTTAGATTTATTGATGTTGCAGAATTTATTGAATCTGACCACTACACAAAAATTATCTGACTATCTAACTCCCAAATAACATTTGGGAGTTAGACAACCTAACAAAGCACTGAAAGACTTAATCCAACAAAATAAACACCAACTTTATTTATAATGCTTTTAGTCATACCACGAAACAAAACCTAGCATATCAAGCAGAATGTCAGCCGTGTTTTTGTCGCCTGTTTAGAAAACATAACTTGCATTAACCGAACCCCATCATATTTCTAAAAAACAGTTTAAAATGTTGTGTAACAGCTAGTAACAGCTTAATGCTCCATGACAGAGCAGCATAAGGTGATTTAAAGCCTATTATGTTTGAAAAAGCGACCTATGCGCCATCTTAGTGCATTTTGCGAACTTTTTTAGTGCGCCTATTTTTTTATGGAAATAATAACTATTTGTTTTTCATGAGTTATATTAATGGTATAATTTATGCGTTACGAAGGCACGTCTCGTTTAGTGACCATAGATAACTAAAACCAGCACAATTTATTTAGCATTGAGGAGTCATTATGTCTGCTGAGAACGTTTTGAATATGATTAAGGAAAACAACGTTACATTCGTTGATTTCCGTTTTACAGACACTAAAGGTAAAGAGCAACACGTTTCTGTACCAGCACATACAATTGACGAAGACCTTTTCACCGACGGTAAAATGTTTGACGGCTCTTCAATCGCAGGTTGGAAAGGCATTAACGAATCAGACATGATTATGATGCCTGATCCAAGCACTGCGGTACTTGATCCTTTCTTTGAAGAACCTACGTTAAACTTGCGTTGTGACATCATCGAACCTGCAACAATGCAAGGTTATGAGCGTGATCCACGTTCTTTAGCACGTCGCGCTGAAGCTTATTTACAATCTACAGGTATAGGTGATACTGCTTACTTTGGTCCTGAAAACGAATTCTTTATTTTTGATGATGTCCGTTGGGGTTCTGATATTCGCGGCTCGTTCTACGAAATCGATTCAAAAGAAGCAAGCTGGAACTCAGAGCGTGTTTATGGTGAAGGCAATATCGGCCATCGTCCTACAATGAAAGGCGGTTACTTCCCAGTACCTCCAGTAGATTCTTTACAAGACATTCGTTCAAAAATGTGCTTAACATTAGAACAAATGGGTATTAAAACAGAAGTACATCATCATGAAGTGGCTACAGCAGGTCAATGTGAAATTGGTGTAGAATTCAATACATTGATTAAAAAATCTGATGAAGTTCAAGTGTTGAAATATGCGATTATGAACGTTGCTCACAGCTTTGGTAAAACAGCGACATTTATGCCTAAGCCATTAGTAGGTGATAACGGTAACGGTATGCACGTTCACCAATCTATTTCTAAAGCGGGTCAAAACGTCTTTACGGGTGATTTATACGGTGGTTTATCTCAAGAAGCCTTATATTACATTGGCGGTATCTTGAAACATGCTAAAGCAATCAATGCATTTGCTAATGCAAGTACCAACAGCTACAAACGTTTAGTGAAAGGTTTTGAAGCACCAACATTATTAGCTTATTCAGCGCGTAATCGTTCTGCATCAATTCGTATACCTTACATTACTAACCCTAAAGCACGTCGTATTGAAGTACGTTTCCCTGACTCAACTGCAAACCCTTACTTTGCATTCTCTGCAATGTTAATGGCAGGCCTTGACGGTATTTTGAACAAGATTGATCCAGGTGAAGCCATGGACAAAAACTTGTATGACTTACCTCCTGAAGAAGAAAAAGACCTTAAAACAGTATGTTTCTCTTTAGATGAAGCATTGGAAGAATTAGACAACGATCGTGACTTCTTAAAAGCAGGTGGTGTATTCACTGATGACGTGATTGACGCTTATATCGAGTTGAAAAATGAAGAAATCACTCGTTTACGTATGACAACGCATCCAGTTGAATTTGATATGTATTACAGTCTGTAATTTGTTTTAGCCTTTGGGCTTTATAAAGATGCAGTTAGCTTATTCATTAGGCTAGCTGTATTTTTTTGTCCATCTATATCACCTGTCATTTCCAGCCTATCTGATTCAATATCTCCTCTTTTTACTAACTCACCTTATGCAGTTCATCAAAGTAAAGCTCGCAGACGTGCATATCATATTGCAGGAGCAAGATAAATCTTGTACGCCAATTTCAATTCACAAAGAACATAAAATTATCCTCGATGACATGGATGCAGTAAAATGTATCCAATAACGGCCATTTTTAGCGACTCTCATGACAAAAGTTAATTTACTCGATATCGGCATCCAGCATCATCAAGCTGGGCGTTTAGCCGAAGCCCAAAAAATTTATCAACAAATCTTACAACACAATCCTCAGTCTAGTGATGCACTGCATTTACTCGGGGTACTCGCACATCAAGCTAATCAACATGAATCTGCAGTTCAACTGATTCAAAGTGCAATAAAAATCAAACCCAAATCCGCCGATTATCATTGTAATTTAGCTAATGTATATCGTGCGCTCAAACAATATGATGCCGCCATCACCACTTATCGCCAAGCAATTAAACTCAACCCGAAACATATTCAAGCATGGGGCAATTTGGGCAATGTGTATCGGGAAATCGAAAATAATATGCAAGCCATTCAATGCTATAAAAAAGTGTTGCGCTATAACCCCAATAATCCCGTTGCTTACAATAATATTGGTGGTGCTTACAAAGCAGATGCAGATTATACCCAAGCCGAAATATTTTACCGTAAAGCCGTGACAGCACAGCCAAATTACGCCGATGCACATCATAATTTAAGTATTGTATTACGTTTACAAGATAAATTAGATATTGCTTTAAAGCATTGTGAAAAAGCCTTAAAACTCAACCCTGATTTACTTCATGCTCATGTCAATTTAGCTGAAATTTATGAGAAACAACAACAGTTTGATAAATCACTGGAAACGCTAAAGCAAATCTTAATCCTCAATCCGAATTATGCAACCGCGTATTTTCAAATCGGCAAATTAATGTATGAGAAAAATCAATATGATGATGCTTTAGAAGCCTATCACGAAGCCTTAAGCCGTGAGCCAGATAATGCGGAAGCCTTGAGTAACGCAGGTTCAATTTATAAAGAACGTGGGGAATATGAGTCTGCACGGGAATACTTCGAAAAATCCCTAGCACTAAAGCCACAACTATTTGAAGTTAGAAATAATTTAGGCTCGACTTTATTAGAGTTAGGTTTATTACAAGAAGCATATCAGCAATATCAAGCCACCTTAATGCAACAGCCTGATAATGCGAAATTATATAATAATATGAGTGTGTTATTGCGAGCCATGGGGCAAATCGATGAGGCTCTACAATATTGTGAAAAAGGAATTAAGCTTGATCCTGAGTTTGCTGACACCTATTTAAGCAAATCCATGTGTTGTTTAGCCAGTGCTCGTTTTGATTGTGGTTGGGCTGAATATCATTGGCGGCATAATCGAGTAGAAAGCCGTTTATTGTCCAGTTTAAGTCCTGTTGAACCATTACCACAGGATTTAACAGGTAAACGCTTTTTATTACATAAAGATCAAGGCTTAGGCGATGAGCTGTTTTTCTTACGTTTTGCCGCCAAATTGAAACAACGTGGGGCATGGATCGCATATCGTGCAGGAAAAAAAATCCACAGTATGATGGCGCGTCAACCTTGGGTTGATGAATTGCTTGCACAAGATACTGAAACCTATCCCGAAACAGATTACACCATCATGATTGGTGACTTGCCATTTATGTTAGGGATGAAGCATCAATCTGAAATCCCAACACCATTGCGATTATCCATTGAACCAGAACCGATTCAAGCCATGAAAGCTCAGCTTAAACAATTGGGTAAACCGCCTTATATTGGTGTAACGTGGCAAGCGGGTGCGAAATTGGAAGACCGAGGCAAACGCAAAGTATTATCCAAGCAAATCGGTTTAGAGCAAATCGCTCAATGTCTTGCTCCAATTAAGGCCACTTTTCTAGTGTTGCAGCGCAATCCAAAACAAGAGGAATTAGCCCAATTTTCTGAGATATTAGGCCGACCTGTACATGATTTTACAGCTTTGAATGATGATTTAGAACACATGCTGGCTTTATTGTCATGCTTAGATGATTACGTTGGAGTAAGCAATACCAATATGCACTTATTGGCGGGTATTGGGAAAACTGCACGGGTGCTTATGCCCAATCCTGCTGAATGGCGTTGGATATATAAAGGAGCGGAATCACCTTGGTTTAAAGGGTTTGCTATTTACCGTCAAACATCTCACTTAGATTGGACACCCGCCATTGCTGAATTACAACGCGATTTAATTCTGACTTATGGCAGTGAACGGTTACAAAAATTAGATTATGCCGCTTTAATGAAACGGGCAGCACAATGCCAAAAACAACAGGATGTGATTCAAGCTGAGGCCTGTTATCGTCAAGCGATAGTGTTACAAGCGAATAGCATTGAGGCGTGGGGCAATTTAGGCAATTTATTGCGTTCACAACAGCGCAGTCAAGAGGCGATTGAATGTTATAAAACCATTCTGAAAAAACAACCTAAACATATTGCTGCATTGAATAATATCGGCAATGCTTATTCCGATTTGGGTGAATTTAAGCAAGCGATTAAGGTTTATGAAAAAATCCTCAAGATTCAACCTGATTTAGCCGAGGCATATACTAATTTAGGGCTGATTTATAAAGAGCGTCATGAATTAGATAAGGCCAAGAAGTGCTATAAAAAAGCCTTGAAACTCAAGCCGAATATTCCAGAAGCACACCATAATTTAAATAATGTATACGTGAGTTTAGGCAAGTTGAATAAGGCCTTGGAATGTTGTGAAAAATCGATTGCATTGAATGATAAATATGCCGCAGGCCATGTAGGAAAATCTCAAGTCTTATTGACCATGGGGCGGTTTGAATCTGAAACATGGCGCGAATATTTGTGGCGTACTGGGTGTTTGGAGACAGAACTAGCATTAAGCCCGATTACCGAGTTGCCACAAGATTTAACAGGCAAAACCATTTTAGTACATCAAGAACAAGGTTTAGGTGATGAGTTGTTTTTCTTACGCTTTGTGAGTTTATTAAAACAGCGTGGGGCAAGAGTGTTGTATCGGGCGGGCAGTAAATTAACCACGATATTGCGACGAGTTGGGTTAATTGATGAAGTGTTGCCAGAGTATATTAAACCTTTGCCCCAAACTGATTATCAAGTACTTGTTGCCGATTTGCCATTGTTATTGGGGATTCAAAATGCGGATCAATTGCCTGAAGCCTTGGCTCTTAATCCCTTAGCTGAACAACTGAGTTTGATGCAGCAGCAGTTAGCTAAATTGGGTAAACCGCCTTATATTGGTATTACTTGGCAGGCGGGCACGCAGCAGATCGGACGGGCTAAAAAGTTGTTTAAGCAGATTGAGCCAGCATTATTGGGTGAAACCTTACGAGCGAAAAAAGGCACTTATTTAATTTTACAACGTAATCCAAAAATGCAAGACATTGAGTCATTTTCTCAAGCGTTAGGACAGCCTGCACATGATATGAGTTGGTATAACGATGATTTGGAAGGCATGTTAGCATTGCTCAGTCTATTAGATGATTATGTGGGTGTGAGTAATACTAATATGCACTTATTGGCAGGATTGGATAAATCAGCACAAGTTTTAGTGCCTTTTCCACCAGAATGGCGATGGCAATCTCAGGGGCAAACTCCATGGTTTAAGGATTTTTCTGTTTATCGACAAGCACAGGATTTGTCATGGGATGATGCTTTGAAAGCATTTCTTAAGGATTTGTAGCATTTAGTTTTAATAACAAGAGTTTATTTATGCAATTATCTGAAGAATTTGAGAGTTTAAACAATTATATCGAGCCTTTTGAATCTGACACGCTTGATAGTGCACAATCAATCCAAAGCGGTTGTGATTAAACATGGCAAAGATGGGATTATCAATACGGCAATGTCATTTAAGTTATGTAATGTTATTTTGAATTTAAAGGTGATTTTGTTTGATTTTGAGAAATGTACACAGAAATCAATTGATTTACTTGGTATTTTTGCTGGTGCGACTTCTGAGCGATAGATTTCAAATCTGATTGCGGGGTTGAATTTATTAAAACAGGCGACTGAGTTGGTCAAATTAGAGATTGAACCGCAACATGCAGCGGTATTAGTGATTTTGTATCGTGAAACACGCGGTGAGTGTTCAATAGGTATTGCTTGTAAGGATTTAGAACAACGGGTTGCGCAGGATTTGCAGCCTGGTTTAACTGCTGATTTGTTGGACGATGTGCTTGAATATCTAATTGATTTGCATTGTATTCGTCGTGAAAAACAGCAAATTTATTTAAATGAGCGGGTGATTCTGCAAGACTAATTTTTTAGTATATTCAGTAATATGGATACAATATCTTGGGTGTCTTGTGGAAATCTAAATAAGTTGATGTCTTTGGTGATTTGTTTTTGTTGTCTGTCGAGTATTGCAAATCGCCATACTTCACCAATCGTAATTGCACCGTAAATCATTGTGGGTGTTGTGTCTTGTTCATATTGATCTAATGCAATCATTTCTGCCGCGAGTTGGTTAAAATCTTGGTCTAAATCACTTTTTTTCGCTTCAATCACCACGACTTGTTGTTTGGCTTGGATAAAATAATCAAGCACGCCATTTAGTTTTTCATTTATATCAATGGGATATTCGACATTAAGCTTTGCATCTACATTGAGGATAATTTCATGTAGCACGGGTGCAATCATAAATTCTCGTTTGGCGATTTCTGAGTTGGTACTGATTTTAGGAAGAAGTTGATAGTAAAAATCTTGCAGTTTATTCACAATAATGCTGTCAATCGGTTTATCAGATGTAAAGTCGATTGTTTCAAAACATAGTGTATAGCCCAGTTCTGCAATAATTTCTTCTATGGGATTGGCAAAGTTGAAGTAGTCGCTGAATGTATAGCGTTTATGTTCGGTAAAAATGGATTTACGCATGGTAAAACACCTGTTACATTTGGTTTGGGAAACAGCGAGTATATTGATAATATTTTAGCAGATTCACAGATGATGTGTTTTTGGAGCATTGCTATACTCATTTAAATATCTGAAAGATAGAAGGTCAATCCAATGTCTATTGCGGATACAGTCCAAGAAGCACAAACGAAATTACCTGAGTTAATCAGCCTTGTTGAATCTGGCGAAGAGGTTTTTATTACAAAATTGTCGGCAATTTGGACAACATCTGGGTAAAACAACAATTACAGAAGATTTTGACGCAGCATTACCTGATGATTTTTGGTTAGGTGATGAATAAATATGAATTTATTGCTTGATGCTCATGTTTTTATTTGATTGGCTCTGAACCCGACAAAAATTAAGGGACATGGAGGAATAATTGTAAGTTGTTAAGTTCGGAAAGATTAAGCAATAATTGCTACAAATAATCTAAGCCAAGGCGAAAAATAGATTTCTTAACAGAAATAGTATCTTCCTGAGAAATCTGCCAAGCTTCAGTGTTAAGAGCATAACAAAAAGCAAAAGCGAGAATACAAAGTAGTTTATGAATGGTAGTTTATGAATGTTTTGGGGTTTAGAGATACGAGTTGCTTCTAAGTTAAACCCACGAGACTTAAGATTACCAAACAGGGTTTCAATATTCCAGCGCAGCTTGTAGGCCTTAATGATGTCATTTTTATTTGCGGCCAAAACAATGATAAAGCGTTCCTCTGTAAGCTTTTTGGCTTCAACACAAACGGTTTGCCCCCATACAGTCACTTGCTCTAAATAAAGCACTTTGCCAACGGGTTCATTTTCTAATATATGTTTAATCGACTTTATCCCCGTCACCGTCTCAATAATCGTGTCTTTCTTAATTCTCAAGACGGCTTCTATATTATGTTCTATCAGCCAACTTAACCCTTCTTCACCGATAAATTCGCGGTCGCCTGTCACATAATCAATACGCTCATTTCTAAATAACGCTATAAATTGTTCCATTAAGGCTATTCGTCCTACTGTATTGGAGTTGCCTTTTTTTCTACACCACTTTCCAATTGGTTCTATCTATTACTAGTATCCATTTACCTATTGTTGGCAACCATGAGCTTATACCTATTTAAGATTGTAGGATTGAAAAACCAATATTGCAATGAAGGTGGAAGGTATCCAATGAATGGCTTTTATTATTTAATGTTTTTTGTCTGAATTAGGATTCACAGGATTTTATGATTAACAGGGCTAGAGTGTTAGTGTATTTAACAATGCTGGCAAATAGCTGGGATCAGTTAGATGTAATCTTGAAAATTCCCCAATCCTACTTCAGACATCTTTTAGGCAAAGAGTTTAGTATATGACTATATAGTAATTTATACTTTACTATAGACTAATAAG
>JADGDW010000246.1 GCA_016744725.1 Candidatus Albibeggiatoa sp. nov. BB20
GGGCAGTTGGACAAGTTTTAGGTCAACAAAACCCCCGAGGTAGTAATAAAGTTTTAATTGGTAAAGATACCCGTATTTCTGGTTATATGTTTGAGTCTGCTTTAGAAGCAGGATTGTCCGCAGCAGGGATGGATATTCATTTATTGGGGCCTATGCCAACACCTGCAATTGCTTATCTAACCCGTACTTTCCATGCCCAAGCAGGCATTGTTATCAGCGCGTCACATAATCCTTTTCAAGATAATGGGATTAAATTTTTTTCCAAAATGGGAACAAAGTTATCTGATGAATTAGAATTGGAAATTGAAGCTAAATTAGATGAATCAATGCAGACTGTTGAGCCACATTTATTAGGTAAAGCAAAACGGATTAGTGATGCCGCTGGACGTTATATTGAGTTTTGTAAAAGTACCTTACCGTATGATGTTAATTTAAAAGGCTTTAAAATTGTGGTGGATTGTGCGCATGGTGCAACCTACCATATTGCCCCCAATGTGTTCAATGAATTAGATGCCCATGTGATCTCGATTGGGGCTAAGCCTGATGGTTTGAATATCAATGCAGGTTTTGGCGCGACACAACCACAAGCATTGCAAAAAGCAGTTTTAGAACATCAAGCTGATTTGGGTATTGCCTTAGATGGTGATGGTGATCGGGTGATTATGGTCGACGCTCAAGGCGAAGTGGTTGATGGTGATGAACTGTTATTTATTATTGCAATGGATAAACATCGAGCAGGTCAATTGCAAGGTAGTGTGGTTGGTACAGTGATGAGCAATTTAGGCTTAGAGCAAGCTTTAACTAATCAAGGTATTGATTTCCAGCGAGCCAAAGTCGGTGATAGATATGTATTAGAGAAATTACGGCAGTTAAATGGCATTCTAGGTGGGGAATCCTCTGGCCATATTCTGTGTTTAGACCGTACCACAACAGGTGATGGCATCGTAACTGCGTTACAGATTTTAGCAATTATGGCGCATTCAAATGTCGGTTTGTATGATCTAAAAGCAGGGATGTGCAAATCACCACAACACATGATTAATGTTCCAGTCAAACAACATATTGATTTAAAACATGCTTCTATTCAACAAGCAGTGCGTGATGCAGAGCAAACACTTGCGGGACAAGGTCGGGTGTTATTGCGTGCCTCGGGGACTGAACCCGTGATTCGAGTCATGGTAGAAGGATTTGATGTACAACAAGTTGAAACGACCGCACAGCAATTGGCACAAGTCGTTAGTCAGTTAACAAATTAACCATTTTTAGATAGGTTTTTTCTACATGCAAGGTCATTTATACATTATTTCTGCGCCATCAGGAACAGGCAAAACTAGCCTTGTTAAAGCATTATTGGCGGACACGGAAAACTTAAAAGTATCAGTATCTCATACCACCCGTCCATCACGAGAAGGTGAGGTACATGGTGTAAATTATTATTTTGTGGATACCGCTGAATTTGAAGCGATGTTAACTGAAAATACATTTTTAGAACATGCTTCCGTCTTTGGTAACTATTATGGCACGTCAAAAACGTGGGTTGAGTCACAGTTGCAACAAGGGATTGATATTATTTTAGAAATTGACTGGCAAGGTGCTGAAAAAGTACGGCAGTTAATGCCAGATGCAATCGGTATTTTTATTTTACCTCCTTCAAAACAAGCTTTATCTCAACGTTTATACGGACGCGGTAAAGACAATGATGAAGTGATTCAACGCCGTTTGCAGGCTGCAATTGATGAAATGCGTCATTGTCATGAGTTTGATTATCTAGTGGTAAATGATGATTTTGACCATGCGTTACAAGAGTTACAGGCTATTATTCTCAGTCATCGTTTAAAGCAATCGGTACAAAAAAATAACTTATCTGAACTACTACAAAATTTATTAGCCGATTGATATTTGTGTTTACAGAGATGTATTTTATTCACCACCGCTGTTTTGGTTTTATATAGTCATGTTATGCACAATTTTAAAAAGCATGAAAATGTAGGGTAAAATAGGTGCGCCTCAGAAATGAATATAATATGTCAACGACCATACACCATGTTCCACTTTTGTCTACAGCACTTGGTGGGTGGCGTTAGGTTTATCCACCCTATATATCAGTGTTGGTGCTCACTGCTATTTATAGTCATTTTATTTTAAAGTGATATAAGGCTGGCAGTCCTCAAATTTAAAAGTGTTTGATATTTAAAATATTAAAGGACTGCCAGTCCTAACACATAACAAGAAATTCACTATAGTGTGCAAACAACCATATAATTGATAAAACCCTAAAAACCCAGCTTTACTTGTAACCAATATGAGCGTTCAGCTTGAGGTATAACTGAGTTAATGTAGCCCAAAGAACGTTGTGAGAAATCATTGCCCGCATTAGCTGATTCTGCTCCGGGATGAAAATAATCTTTATCCAACATATTTAAAACTTTCAAAGTGATAGTCAACGGTTCATATTGATAACTGATGGCACTGTTTAATACAAAGTAACTGTCTAGTTTTTCACCTTGTCCACGCAATGGATTACGCAAATATAATTCACGCGAACTCACATAATTACCGCGTAAATTCAGATTCCACGCATCACCCAATGGTAGATTGATGCCTAAATTAATTTTATGAGGTGCAATATCACCCAGTGCAGCATCACCATCTAGCCATAGACTTAAATCATGATCGTAAAATACACTGCTTTCGGGATGAGTATAACTATAATTGAAATAAGCAGTTATATCGTCAAAGTCCTCAATTAAGTTGGGAAAAGATAATTTAGCCCGATACTCTAAACCCCAAATATCTCGCTTACCTGCATTTTCAGCCTCTTCCTTAATCACATCAGTATAATGTGAACTGTATAAAGACCACTCCTGCCATAAATTATCAGTGTGATACATGGTAATCAATTCTAGATTTTGTACTTTTTCAGGTTGCAAATCAGGATTCGCCGCACGTCCAGACCAACCACCCCATAAATTCAATGGAGAAGGTTCTTGAAATGCCTTTCCATACAATGCCTTAAATGTCCATTCATCACTATAATGATAAATAGCAGCAATACGCGGATTCACCACACTGCCATACATTGAGTTGCGGTCATAACGTACCCCTAAGTTAAATCGCCAATATTCCCAATCCCAAATCGCTTGTACATAGCCACCAACATCGCGCGTATTAGCCAAGTTATCAGCGGGCATTGCGCCGGGAGGTGGCGGAATCTCATAACTCAAATCACTACTATGCCCGATACCACTACCCACTTCTGTTGTTGAACTGATTGCGGGCGACCAATATCCAGGAATATCATAGCCTTTGGTTAACTCTTTGCGCTCATATTTCAAACCAGCAGATAATAATAAATCCTCATTGAATTCATATTCAAAAGACTGCTTGAATAACCAACTGCTGGATTCTGCATTCCAATTAGTAAAACTGATAAAAGAAGACGTCTCTTCATCGGGAGTGCCTTCAGCCCAATAGCCATAACGCCGATTTTCTCGATACAACACCAAGCTTTGAGCTTTTAAGCTATCAGTTAAATCTGTTTTGTATTCAGCATAATATTGATCGCTGTCTTTATTCCAAAAGCTATTATTTTGGGCTCGATCAGCTGCATAATAAGGCCCATACGCCTCTTTTACTTTCCAATGAATAATACCTAATTTTAAGCCTTTGTAAGTTGCATCTGCTAATACAGCATAATCTTTGGTTGGGTCGTAATAATGGTCTAAATACTCACCTTCATGCTGAATATTATGAATCGCACCCCAAAGCGGCTCACTGCCATAGAGTGAATTACTCAAATAACCATAACGATCGCTAAAATCAGGCTCATCACTGCTAAATTGTTGGGTGGAAATGGAAAAACTGAAATCTTCAGCTAATTTACCCTTTAAAGTGGCATCAATACTTTTTGAATTAAAGCTACCAACAAGACCTGTCACATTGCCTGTGATCTCTCCTACATCCAATTCGCTGCCATTATCAGTAATGACATTGACCACCCCTAGAAATGCGTTTGGCCCATAAACAGCACTTGCTGGACCATATAGCACTTCAATCCGTTCTACATTGGACATAGGATATTGACGGCTAAATACAGCAGAATGTGACCATAATGTATTGTCAACAATACCGTTTAGCATAAATAAGGTGCGAGTAGTAAATGGTGTGCGGTAGCCTCGTTGATAGGTTGAGCTATACATTGAGCCATTCTGAATCGTGACATCGAAACCCGGTAAATCTTGTAATGCCTCCGCAATATTACTATAGCCACGCTGCTGGATTTCTTGTTTTGTCACAACAACCATGGAGGCAGGCGCATCAATTAGAGTTTCTTCTGTACCCGATGCGGTTTCTACGGTTAAATCCATCAGGCTATTTAGCCCTAAATTTTTTAATTCTTCTACAGACAGTGATTCATCTTTGGCCATAACAGGTAAGGTTAGTAGCCAGACTAAATACAATAATCTGTGTATTGTTTGCATATTAAACTCCCCCAATGCTATATGTAAATTATTCGTTTTCATAGTAGGAATCATACTAAATATAGCCTATTTTTATTATACAAGTCAGTTTTATATTTTAGAGACCTATTTTATTACAATTAGTAGGTATTTG
>JADGDW010000247.1 GCA_016744725.1 Candidatus Albibeggiatoa sp. nov. BB20
GGGCTTGGTCGCCCTGTATCCCGGCTTTCAGCCGCCAAGCCTCTAACCCACCCGTCTTTAGCGGGTGGTTGTTTAGTCTTATTGAAGAAAATAAAAGAAAAATTGGATGGGATGGTATCTCAAAAGCTGCAAGAGATAGTCAAAATAAGTTTTCCAAATTATCAATTTCGAAGTTAATATCAACACACGAAAATGAATGGGTAAAAAGAATACGAGATTTTCGAGCAGAAATTATTCATTACAACTTACTTACAGGCAATGATAAAGCGCAAATCAGTTATAATCATGGAGAGCTTAAATTTGAGCTATTGTACTCAGTTCCAAAAAAGCTTATGAAGAAACTAAAGTTAGAATCGCTCGTTCATAAAGATATAGGGGTAGATTTACAGTTTGGTTCTATCGAAATAGCTGAGCGAAGTATTGTGTGGCTAACAGAACTTACATCTATGATTACTACAGAATTTACAAGTAACGAAGTTCAATTGATTGAATAGTTTTTACATTACAAGCTTTCTATTTTTCGCAACCCAAAATCCACAACAACATGTTATGATATAGATATTGCGTCTCAAGTAACCTCCTGTCAGTGCAATGTCCACCTTAGAAACACTCATCAGTTACACACCCGCACTTGTGCAACGCCATCATGCTCACAACCCAGAGCAACAACCCGCGCCTACGTCAAAACGTTATGAATCTGCGTTATTAATGATTGAAATTATTGGTTTTAGTCAATATGCACAGCAAGCCTCACCACAACTCAATCTCTACTTTGAACACCTGATTGATTTACTGACTCATCACGGTGGTGAAGTGGTTAAATTATTTGGCGATACGATGTTGGCAGTGTGGACAGTGGATATTTCAGGTAAAGACCTTGCGACTGTCACCCGTCGAGCTGCTGCTTGTGCCTTAGCATTAAAACAATCGCAACACACAAAATTAGAACTCGATTTACACATTCGTTTAGGAGCTGATAACCTATGGGCTGCAACTATTGGCGGTGCGGAAGAACATTGGGAATTTCTGGTTGCCAGTCCAGTGCTGCAACAACTCTATATCCCACAAAATACTGATAAAATTCTGATTGCTAAAGAAACATGGAGCTTGCTACGCAATTACGCCAAAGGACAAGAATTTAACCCCGATTTTATCCAATTAGACAAACTGTCACGCCCACTGAAGCCACGCCACTTGCCCCGTGTTGATTTACCACCTGAATCCGAACAATTGTTAAAACGCTACGTGTCGCCCGTGGTGCTTGCTCAAATGGAATTAGCTGAACAATGGACAGGACAGCCGTGTGAAGTCAGTTTGCTATGTTTGAATTTGCCGAATTTGGACTACACTCAATCGGATATTTTGGCGCAATTGCAAGATTTAATCTATGAGTTTCAATCTATTATCAGCCATCATCAAGGCAATCTCATTGAATTAATCCAACATGGTACAGGCACATTATTGGTGACAGGTTGGGGGTTTGCACAGTTTGATCGCTTGAACAGTTTACGCGCCATCCAAACTGCTCAAAAGCTTCAAAATTTATTAACCGAACAACAGATTGATTTTCAAATTGGACTGAGTGCAGGACAAGTATTTTGTGGACATCGTGGTAATGCAAAATGTCGCCATTTCGATGTGATGGGATTGCCGATGCAATTGGCATTGGGTTTAAGTCTGGTTGCGGACAATAAAATTTTATGTGATGACTCGATTTATCAAACCACACAAAATCTAATTGATTATGAATATTTGCCTCCTGTCACCCATTTAAGCCCCGAACCCTTGGCATTATACAGCCCATTAAATGACTCAAGCATAATTGGTAGGCGGGCAGCCCGTCATATTTTATCCGAACAATTGAGCCTATTACACCAGCAAGCCCAAGGCTCAGTGGTGTTAATTGAAGGCAAAGCTGGGATTGGCAAAACCCGCTTAATCGAAGACGTGGTGCAACAAACGCAATCCGCCCAATTTTATTACACCCCAAGTCATCGCCAACATTTAACCACCATCACTTGCTTAATTTGCCATGCAGAACAGCGCGAACAAGATACCCTATATTACGTGTGGCGCAGCTTATTCACTCAAATTTTAAATTATGAATTTGCGGGCTTAAACTCAGCCAAACAATGTAGCGAAATGTTACGCCGCATCCAAAATATCCCCGCATTGGCGGCACGTTTTCCATTATTAAATCACTTGCTGCCGTTGCAATTGCCTGAAAATCGTTTGACCGAACAAATGAAAGGGCAAGTCAGAATGGATAATACCCACGCGCTGGTGATCGCATTGCTGCAAGATTTGGTCAAGCACAGTAGTCGACGTTATGTGTTTATTTTCGAGAACTTACACTGGTTAGATTCATGTTCACGTTTATTGTTACAGCGCGTGGTGCGCCGTGTTCAACCGCTATTGATTATTTTAGCTACCCGCCCCGTCAATTTATCATTGCCCCAGTTGGAAACCCATGCCCATTTTCACACGCTGCAGTTACAAGGTTTAGAAACTGATGAGACCCATTTTTTATTAGCACAACATTTAAATGTGACGCAATTGCCATTAGAGTTGGTCGATTTTATTCAAGACAAAACCGTAGGCAATCCGCTATTTTCAGAGGTTTTATTGCATTGGTTACAACAGTCAGGCGTGATTCACAATATGAATGGTATGGTGGAGATTTTAATCCCATTAGATGAAGTGGCTTGTCCGACTCAATTAAATCATGCTTTGAGTGCTTATTTTCAAGTGTTGAATGATACCCAGCAAGTGGTTTTAAAAGCATCCAGCGTGATTGGGCGTGAGATTCATTTGAGATTATTGAGCAAACTATACAGCTTAATTACCAAGCGTGAAGGTTTGCACCAAGCATTGGATCGATTGAAAAATAAAGATTTTTTAAGAAATACTGATAACAGCCACTATGTGCAATTTAAACATGAATTAATCCAAGACACAGCCTATCAAGCTCTGTTGCGTACTCAAAAAATACAATTACACCGAACCATGGCGCGATGGTACGAAAAAGCAGCAGATTTAAAAGGTTATTACAATATACTCGCTTATCACTGGGAAAATGCAGAAATGCCAGACAAAGCCATTGAATATTATGAAAAAGCAGGGGAACAAGCTTTAAATAATGATGCCAATACCGAGGCGGTCAATTTTTTCTTACAAACGATTGAATTAGACCAAGCACAAATCGACCAAGCGACCCCTTTGAAACGGGCTTCTTGGTATTTGCTGTTAGGCACGGCGTATTTATATTTAGGCAAATTGGGTGAAAGTCAGTATGCGTTTCATACCGCGTTGAAAGTATTGAAATTGCCAGCCCCTAACAAGCGTTGGGGATTGAAATGGCAAACCGTACGACAACAATTTCTGCAATTATTACATCAGCGTAATCCGCAACAATATTTACATAAACAAGAAGATAAAGCGCATTTTATATCGTTGGGCGCACAGATTTATGAACGTTTGGTGCAATTAGGTTATTTACAGCAAAATGCACCATTATGTTTTCATGCAAGTTTGGCGGGATTGAATTTGGCGGAATCGTTGCCCGCGCAGGAGAATCAAGCGATTTTAGCTCGTAGTTATGCCCAAATGAGTTTAGCGATGGCGATGCGTCAGCGACCCACTCAAGCAGATGATTTTGCCCAAAAAGCCTTGGATTTAGCCAAACAGCAAAGTGATTTAAAAACCGCGAGTTGGGTGTTTATGTTGGTGGGTTTGTATGATGTGGGTTATGGGCGTTGGCAGTTGGGTGAAACCCGCGTGATGCAAGCTTTGAAAAGTGCAGAATATTTGGGTGATACGCGCCGTCAGATGGAAAGTTTAAATATTCTCACACAAATGCACTATTTTCAAGGGGATGTGCGCGAGTGTTTGAAAAAATCCCAGATGATTTACATGATGGCAACTCAGCATAATGATATTCAAGCGCAGGTGTGGGGTTTGTGTCAGCAGGGTTTGTGTGCCTTGCGTTTGGGTGAGCCTGAAGCCGCCGTGACTTGTTTGAAAGCGATTCAAGCCTTGCCCAGTGAGTTGTTGTTACATCCTGAGGCGGTGCAGGTGTGTGGCTTGTTGAGTTTGGTGTATATGCAGCAGGGTTTACCCAAGCAGGCGGTGCAAATGGCAACCAAGACCGCACATTTAATTGAAAAAATAGAGATGCCAAGTGTAGAGTTGTTTGAGGCGTATTCGAGTGTCGCATTGGTGTATTTGACTCAGTGGGAGAAGTATTTAGAGCAGAATCCACAGCTTACATCTCAAGAAAAATTATTATCAAAAGAGCGGTTTGCATTTGCGAAGTTGTCGCGGCGAGCTTGTCAGCAGTTGCAGAATTATGCAAATCTATATCTTGTTGCTCAACCTCGGGCGTATTTATGGCAGGGTTTGTATTTGTGGTTGCAGGAGAAAGAGCGGCAGGCGCATCATGCGTGGAAGATGGGGCTTAATGAGGCGATGCGTTTGAAAATGCCGTATGAGTGTGGTTTGGCGCATTATGAGATTGCGCGTCATTTGGAGGATAATCCAACATTACGGCAGCAGCATATTGAGAAAGCCAAAGGTTTTTTTACGGATTTGGGAGCGGCGGAGGAG
>JADGDW010000061.1 GCA_016744725.1 Candidatus Albibeggiatoa sp. nov. BB20
GTATGATTATATAACCCATCGATTTTATTAAATATATGCAAAAAATATTCTAACTATTGTTAAAAGCGGGTGATTTTCTACACAAAGTTTTGTTGAAAGGTTGAATGTCTTGAGCTAAACACCTTGTTTTTAAATGATATTTTGTATTGATAAAGCACAGATTTTATGTTTATTATATTGAATTGTTTCAACAATCATGATGCACACTGATAGGTGCGTAACATGAATCAATATTTTACTTTTATTACAAAGAAAACGTGATTTGTAACAAAAGTCTTTGCAGTCTGGGGGTAGAATTTGAATGAAACTTGTTGTTCTTACAGGCGGTACAAATGGTGATGTTCGTCCTTTTCTTGCACTTGGCAAGCGACTTAAACAAGCAGGCCATACGGTACATATTGCCACCTATGATATGTATGAATCCACCATACATGAGCATGGATTAGAGTTTGTTTCCTATCAATTTGACATTGTACAAGCGATGCAAAGTGAGGCTGGAGCCGCTTTAGGACGCTGTGGGGATAGCTTTTGGTGCTCGTTTTCTCGTTTTGTCAAAGTCATGGAACCGGGCTTTCCAACTATTTGCGACAGTGCCTTGGCAGCCTGTCAGGATGCTGATGGCATCATTTGTAGCGCCTTTGGTGGACATTTTGGCCCCACGATTGCCCGTGAGTTAAATATTCCTTATATCACGGCGTTTTTTCAGCCCGTATATCCTACCTCTAGCTTTGCTCATGCTTTAGCCCCTGCTTTTTTTCATCGCCATAATTTGGGTTCTATTGCCAACTCGTTCACACAGCTTGTTGGTGATTTTATTTTCTGGTATCCCTGTAAAAATATATTTAACCAGTGGACTCAAGAGCGTTTCAATAAACCTTGGTCAGGCTTTTTTGCTTATCGTCAACAATTACACCCCTCTTTATGTGCAGTGAGTCCTTCAGTATTACCCAAACCTGCTGGATGGAGTGATGACATTAGCATTCCGGGCTATTGGTTTCTCGATGAGGCTGAACAATGGCAAGCTCCTAAAGCATTAACGGCCTTTTTAGAAGCAGGTTCGCCGCCTGTTGTGGCAGGGTTTGGTAGTATGCAGGTTACGCAAGAAACTGTAGAAAATATTGTAAAAGCACTAAAACAGACACAGCAACGCGGTATTTTGTTAAAAGGCTGGGGAAATCTCGATTTATCAAGTTTGCCTGACAACATTTTTGTGGCAGATGAAATTCCTCATGATTGGATTTACCCTAAAGCTTCTCTGGTGATTAATCATGGTGGCGCAGGCAGTACGGCCGCAGCCTTTAGAGCAGGAACACCTATATTGGTAGTGCCTTTTGGTTTCGACCAACCTTTTTGGGGACAGCGAGCAATTGATTTAGGTGTCAGTCCCAATTTTATACTACATAAAGATTTAAATGTAGAAAACCTAAGTCTGGCCATCAATGCAGTCGTTAATGACAAAGCCATGCAACAACGCGCAGCTAGTTTAGGAGAACGTATTCGCGCAGAAGATGGTTTAGGACATGCGGTTGAAGTGATAAAGCGCACATTAAAAAACTGATTTTGTTTAGAATCAGCTAAGGTGGCTAAAGTGTTGGCTTTGGATAATGTACGTTTATCCAACATCGCTTGAATTCTATTTGCTTCGGCCTGCATTGCTGCAATCGCTTGTGCATCTTTTTCACTGGCTTCAAGCAACCACTTATCAGTATTCTCAAAATCAAGCTGCTCTAACGCTTGTATGGCTTTTTGCTGCAATGCTTGTACTTCAGGATCATCCGATACCAACAGAGCGGCTCTTTCCTGCAATTTCTTATAATTTTCAGCAATTTCGCGTAATTTACTGTCCAAATCATCAACGGGAACATCTTGCTGTTCTAAAATCTTGAAAAAACTTCTTAACGCGGCTTTTGTAACCCCAAACTGTTCAGAATATTGGGGAAATTGTTCAGGCGGAACGCCATAGTGATTAACGGTATTATCATGCATTTGACTTAAACTCAAGAAGATGGCGACAGCAACAACCATAGAAACCGACATTAATGAACTGAATATCCAATGCTTTTGCAGAATATTAACAAAGTCATGCGCCGTGATGGGTGATATTTTGCTTAATATTATTTCCCATCGCCACATTCGACTTATCAACATCTTTGGTATCAATCTGATTATCAGCCATGATAAATAACTCGATCCCTATCAATATTGATAAACATCATAATCAAATCCCTAATAAAAGTCATCAATAGCCAATATCTGCAATCAGACCAAAGTATCCGATTTTGACATCAAAATAAGACCGAGCTTATCTCAGAATTCAGAAAGAAATAACGGAAACTAAAACATTGAGCGCCCGTCGGTTAATGACCTAATGTCCCGTGCTACCAAAGCCACCTGCACCACGCTCTGTAAGTGCATGAAACGCATCAACCACATCCCATTGCACCTGTGTCACAGGCTGAAACACCATCTGTGCAATACGGCTGAATGGTTCAATCACAAACGCATTTTGACTGCGATTTAACAACGCAACCTTAATTTCTCCCTGATAATCACTGTCAATCACCCCGACATTATTCGCCAATATAATCCCTTTAACGCCTAATCCAGACCGAGGATAAATCATGGCACAAAGACTGGGGTTACGAATATTAATCGCAAATCCCGTATTAATTAATTGGGTTTCATTTGGAGACAAAGTGATGGCAGAATCAATACAGGCAATCAAATCCATTCCCGCAGAACCAATCGTCTGATATTGCGGTAATTTATCGCTGATGAGAGGGTTTAAAATTTTGAGTTCAATACTAGGATTTTGTGCAGTCATAAAAATTCAAATAGGTAGAATGAGCGAGCACGGATTGTAGTGCATTCGCCCAAAAACTACCATATTGATTCTTGATGAAATGAGAAAGGATAATAAACAATTACAAATCATACATTGCATCGTTTAAATCATTGGCCATTTGTGCTTTCAATTTCTGGATAACGGTTGTTGCAATCGCTTCGGCATCTTCTATGCTGGCAGCTGCATCAATATTGATATTAATATCGCCAAATGTAATAGTTTTGCTCTGAGTATTGGCTTGCGTGATCGCCGTTTGCGCTTTTTCTAATGTCGTTGTTTTAGCAGAAGTGTCTATATTGGGTAAAGGCTGCGTTGATGGTATATCAACAACTGTAGGCGGATTAAATTTTGGCTCTGCTGACTTATTTGGCAATGTTGGGGTTGAGAAATCAAACACTGATGATTTTTCAAATGTTGCTTCACTATGCGGCAATGTTGGGGTTGAGAAATCAAACACTGATGGCTTTTCAAATGTTGCTTCGCTATGTGGCAAACCAGAGTTCATTGTTAATGGTTCTGGAATGATAGGCACACCTTCTTTAATCCCAGTATCAATTTCTCCACCAAACAGAAGATTAAAAGCACCATCCAAAACCCCATCAATCAAATTCCCCGGTGCTTGTACTGCTTTATTCAAAAATGAGGCAGCGGGTCTTAGTATACCTTTTGGTGTTTTAAATCCTTCTTTAGCTTTTTCACCACCAAATATCCTAGTAGCGGGGTCTTTCAAACCCTTAGTTTCAATCTCAGGTACAGACAGTTTGGGTAATTTTGCACCAGAAATTAATTTTTTAGCCCCTGTAATAACTCGACCAAAGAACTGACTGACTTTGCTTTTTGCTGTCCCTTTTTCCTTATTAACCCCGAATAACCACGTTGAAACAAATGAACGACCCGTTTTACTGGTCTGACTTAAAGGACCTTCTTTTGCATCAGAATGATTTAGTAAGTAATCAATAGATTCAAACAATTTAACAACTTGATTTTTTGCAACTTTATGTGCAGATGCTACACCATCAGCCCATGTTTTCACTGTGCTAGCACCTTCTTGCTCCCAATTCTGTTGACCAACTAAATCATTGACTTCTTTAAGTCCATTTTGAATATTAGTTTGGGCTGTATCCCATGTTTGTACCGCTTTTTCCCCAAGTTCCTTGGTTTGCCCAGTGACTGTGGTTTGAGTTGTTTGCCAGCTTGTTGATATAGAATCTTGTACTTCATTCACTTTTTGCTGGGTTGTTGCCATTGTTTCATTTGTAAGCGTTGCGGTATTCGTTGATACAGAACTTTGTACCTCAGCCACTTTTTGTTGAGTAGCTGTCATGGTTTCATTTGCAAGTGCTGTCGCATTAATTGATACAGAACTTTGTACCTCAGCCACTTTTTGTTGAGTAGCTGTCATGGTTTCATTTGCAAGTGCTGTCGCATTATTAGAAATCGCGTTGGCTTGTTCACTAGCATATACAGTCGTTGCACCCCAATTTTCGGCACTGAAGAACGATTTAGCACCGTCCCAAAACTTTGAGGCAGATTCAGCAACTATTGCTCCACCTTTAACAATTCCTTCAATAGCATATCTTGCCCCTTCGCGAACCATAGGTACATTGTTATATAAATAAGTACCAGTTGCATAACCTGCTACACCAGCCCCAGCTACAAGTCCGCCAGCTACAGCCATACCACCTGCACCCATTGCAGGTATCCCGTTTATTAAAGTGCCCGCACTTGCAAGCATACCTGGTGCTTTAGATATAATCTGTCCCGCTGTTGAGGCTGCTTTAGATGCTACATTTGCTGCTGTTGAGGCTGCTTTAGATGCTACATTTGTGGCTGTTGAGGCTGCATTTTTGGCAATATTCGCAGCCTGTGAACTTAATGAGGCTAATTTAGAAGCTGCATTTTTTGCGACAGAATAAAGGTTGCTGACAATGTTCGACGTTGAAGAAGCGATTTTAGTGCCGATGGATTTAACGGTTGTTGCAGCTTTACTCCAAACATTTTGCAAACCAGAGCTGGCACTTTTTGCTAATTCAGGTACATGTCCTAATACTTTGCCAATACTTGAGGCAACAGTCGTTCCCATCGTTTTGACTGCGGAAGCAGCTTTGCTACCTAAAGACCATAACCCTGAGCCAGCAGCACTGAGTAGCCCAGGTATTTTTCCCATGAGTCCGCCAATCGTTGAGAATAGTGTTCCACCTAAAGAAAATAATTTTCCTGCAATACTCATAATCAAACTAGGAATATCAACAAAGAAAAGTAACAAACTTAAAAAGCTGGCGGGAATACCTAAACTGGCTAGGCTTGTTTCTATCCATTTCCATGCGTCACTGAATCCATTGGTAATACTTTCAAAAATGCCTATGGATTCTGGTATTTGAGGTATGTTTTCAGCACCGGGGACTTGAGGTAAATTAAAATCAAGTGTACTTTGGTCTTTATTCTCACTAGCGAAAGCACCACTAGAAAATAGTCCTAGACCCGCTATTGCAGCAAGACCCAATCCCCACTTCGTTGCACCTCGATTCCAACCACCTTTTTTATTATTTGTATCAGGGGCTGTGTCAGAATGATTGTTACTTGTTTTTTTATTGCTATCTTGTTGGCTATTACTTCCTCGATTATCTGCATCAGATGTGCTGTTACTCCCACCTGTGAGGCTATCGGACATGCCACATGCTCTATTAATTGCTCTAACAATATCATCAGCCGCTTTATCTATTGCAATAATGATTGACTGGTCATTGTCAAAATAGTCTTGATTTGCTAATGGTGATTTTTGTTCAGATAGTATGAACCTTTGCCAAGAGTGAAGTTTAGCATTCTCCGCTGGTGGAATTTTCGGTTTTTTATCAGTAGTACCAGAGATACGTTGTGCTCCAATTCTATCCATTGCTTCGTGATAACTGCTACCTGTTTCTTTTGAATATCTACGAGCAAATTCTTGAGCCTTTGTAAATGACGATGAATGCATCTTTTCGCCTGGTCTCTCTAGGCGTTCAGCTCTAACCTGTCCTACCCATTGGGTAGCTTCAGCCTCCAACTTTATTCTATTATACTGCTTCATTGCAGGATGTAGAGTAGGTGAATTAACTGGGTTAGGTAAAACACTTGATGTTCTATTGGTTTTTCTTACTCCTGAAATTTTGGAAATTGCTCGTCTAATCTCATCTGATGTTTGATGTATGGCTTGAGTAATTGCTTTAGCCGCATTATTGATTGTATTTTCTACTGACTGATTGTTGCCAGATGAAGAGAAGGGATTAAATCTACTACCCGATTTAGTAGTAGAGTCTTGTCCACCCTGTCTTTTGGGCTTTATTTTCTCACCCATTGCTTTTGGTAATGAGGCTGCTCGATTAACAACATTCTTCAGGCTTTGCCAAATAACTCCAACCATGTGCTTAATACTTTTAAGTACCGTGCCTATAAACGATACAAAACCCATTTTGAGCAAAGGAGGAAGAGCAATAAGAATGACAAAAAGAGATGAAAGTATTGTTTGTATATTAATACTACTAAACAGCTCATCTATCCAAGTGAAAAAATGACTAACAGAATCTTTGATTTCATCAAAAAAAGTACCAATAAATGCAATACCAAGAGCAATCCCTGTTACCACCAATCCAGGTATACCAATAAATCCAGCTGTAACTGCAGTAATGACAACTCCTACAGCTAGTACTACAGCAATAAGGCTTGCAAAAAATAAAATAGCCGTTTGTACAGGTGTAGAAAGACTGCTCCAAAAGTCAGATATTGATTTACCAATATATTGGATATTTTGCCAAACAGAATTAAATATAACAACAAGCGCATCCCAATTATGATAGATAGCTAATGCAATCGCACTTAAAGGAAGTAGTAAAGGGATAAGTCCTACCAAAGCAGAAAAACTAAACATCAACGTGGCTGCAATCGTGATAATACCTGCAATCACAGTTAAAAAAATTGCAGCGACTGCTGAAACAAGACCCAGTATGGTAATAAATTTAAATAGTGCATTTGATAGCCCTTCATGTTTATCTATCCAAGTGTTAATACTATTAATAACATCATGGATAGTTTCAGAAACATAAACTAAAACAGGCTGAATTTTGGTATAAACATTAATATATAAGTTATGGAGAGCTGCCCACAACTTATCGATACTACCATCTAAATTATTTTTCATGACAGCCGCGAGTTTTTCTGTAAACCCTTTAACACCTACACCATTAATGCCTAGTTCCTGAATATATAACTTCAGTTCACTTAAACCCTGAGGATTATCTTTAGTTTTCTGACCTAACCCTTGTTCTATTTGATTAAGTAATGCTTTAAGTCCAGCAGAGTTAGACTTGCTCCCTGCTAACTGGCTAATAATATTTGATTTTTCTTTACCTCCTAAACCACTCATATTCTGAGAAAGTGCTTCTAAAACATTGATAATGTATTTTGATTTGTCTGTTTGATCAAATTCAGGAATATTTAATTTATTTAAGACTTTTTTTATCTGATCTGAGGGATCTGAAAACTTAGTGATGATATCCTGTGCACTACTATTTAGTATCTTAGGATCGATATCTGTTTGTTTTAGATTTGCAATAATTGCGTTTAAGGTTTCAAAGTTAATACCAGCCTTAACAGCTGCAGGTGCAGTATCTTCTAGAGATTTGGAAAAATCGATAACATCAAGTTTTATTTTATGTGCAGTATAGTTAACTACATCGGACATGTATTGAAACTGTTTATCGGCATCATCGCCGAACATAGCCGTACTTAATCCCATAAAGGATTCGGCCACCTCTTTTAAATTACCGTCTATTGCAGTGGTTGCTTGTGAAATTGTTTTAGAAATCTTTGGAATTTGGGATATATCAAAACTATCGAGTAAAATCAGGAAACTTTCTGCAAATTGTGTCGCATTCCATTTTGTATCTTCACTTAAAGTTTTTGTATTTTCAATTAAAGATTTGAGTCTATCATCATAAATCACACTTTTTGAATTAGTAGGGGACTTATTAAAAAAACCTAATTTGGCAGCAATTTTGGACATAATTTCTCCAAATGCTATACCAATTTGTACAGGTGTATCTAATACATTTTGAATTGAACCTGAAAGATTTTGGGCATTTTCAGCCGCAATCTTCATTTTAAAAATATTGCTAAGTCTCTGTTGAAGCAACTGAAATTCTTGCTGGATAGAGCCTAAGGTTTTATTAAAGTAAGTTTGAATTTCTGATACATTCTTAGCATAGTCAGGTACATTTGGTACTACAGTATTGCTAGTTATTCCATTGTCTACAGGTATATTCGAAGGAATACTATTAACAGCTTGTGCAAACTGTTCAACCACAGTTGAAAACTTATCTACGCTAGGTGAAAATTTATCAACTACGGGTGCAAACTTATTTATGATAGGGGCAAATTTATCAGCTATTTTATTTAACTTAATGAGGGTCTCGTTCATAAACGGCAGTCCTTTGCCTGAAGCCCCACGTCCTTGTGGCAGCTTGTAACGGATTGGAGACTGGTTGTGAGAATCTAACCAGCCTTACATCTTGAACATCGATTGATTGATTTTCTCGAACATGGTCACCGCATTTTCGTGATAAGCAAAAAAGTCTTGTATATCCAATTTAAGACAATCATCTTCCGTCCAGTGGAAAACGTAGGCTAAATCACTAATCATGGCGGTAAAGGGGTCTTCATCTGCGACCAAGGTTCGAACTTCTCTAATCGCTTGGAAAAAAGGTTTCTAATACTTTATTAATTGGCACTTCTGCTGCGATGGCTTTGAATTGTGACGGTCTCATATTATCAAAATCATCCAAAGTCAAACCGTCTTGACCTGCTTTAGCCAACCATGCAACTTGTGCTGTGGCCATTTGTCCCATGTCAGTTTGAGCAGAGATTTTATTTTGTTTCAAAAACCGCTTTAATCCACCTGTGTTGAAGTCTTCAATTCTTTTAAAGCTCAACACTTCAAATGTAGTGCCATTTAAGGCTTGATACGGCTCAGGTAATTCGACCTTTTCTAATATTACGCTGTTGATTTCTGGCTTTTTATCGCTCATATCTTGATACGTCCTCTAAGTGTTTCAATTAAATCTTCACCATCGACAATAAATTTATTGCTTTTGGTATCTACGGTGACATTGCCACCATTGCCTGAATAACTCACGTAATAACAGGCCATTTCATATTTATCTTTGGTTGTGCCACTAGGTGTCCATGATGACGGCTTGTAAGACACAATACCTTTGGCGGTCATCTCTACTACTTTACTGGTATCAGAGTTATCGTTTAATGAACCATAACCACTGATGGTAATACCATCTAATTTGCCAATATGTTTTTGTAATTTACCGTATTCTGCGGTTTCAAATTCCAGTTTTGGATAACCGCTGAAGCCCATAAAAACAGGAACAGGAGTGCCCATCCCTGTTGTATGTGTAGCGATGTTGGGTGAAATGCTAGGCACGTTTATGCTAAGCAGCAAACCCGATTGGTCATCACCATCAATCTTGGCGTTAAAATTTTTCAGTGTGAACGGAGTTGTAATGGCCATTTTTTTATCTCAAGGCTGTCCGTTTAATCAATAGATTGACAGCCCTTTTGAAATGTCGAATTAAATCAATAAATCAGCACGTTCACTTGCCCATTGGTCAACGCCATTAACAACCCATTTATGGTTAAATAAGTCGAATAAGAATACTTGCTGACCATCGACTTTCTTCTCATAGAATTTGATAGATTTCACTGTGAAATCCGTGTCAATTTTACTGCCTGATTCAAAATCACCGACTTCCACTTTTTGGATACTGCCATTGATCGTGACTTCCGTCATGATCGTATCACTAGGTGATTCGTCTGTGCTGGCAGAACTACGGAAAATGAATTGCTGATCTTGACCATCACGAATTGCGGTGATTAACTCTTGTTCCACGCCAATGTCGGTTGTTGTAAACGTCATCTCCATGGCTTCAAGACCCATTTTCAGGTCAATTGGCATTCCCATGCCTGCACCGCGATGTTCTTCAACTTTCTCAGCAACCGCAGGTAATTTTACCTTGCTGACTTTGCCCGCGAGGTTTTCACCATTGATATATAAGTTAAAATTCTTCTGCGTTCTTGCGCGATTAATTGGCATCCTTGCCCCCTATAAAATTAGGAAATGTATTAATTTCAGGATTGGCAGTCCTTAACTTTAAAATGATTTACATGTTCAAAATCTTAGGATTGCCAGTCCTCAGTTCATTTAAGACTGTCTGACGTATTCCACGTTGGTGAACATTTGCTCTAAATATTCAAAGTTAATCGAACGTGTAATTCGAATATTTTCAGCAGGATATTTAAACTCTAAGTCAAAGTTAATCTTAGCGATGCCTTGCTTGATTTGGTCAGGGCTATTTGAGGCTGGGTCAATCCATACAGGCGATTGCGAACCCAAAATGATTGCGCCTTGTTGCTCTAATGAGCGTAAGAATTGTTCTAATGAACGCGCTAAGGTATTGAAATAACCTGCATCAATTGGGTTGTCACGATATTTCTGCATACCACGCACAATGGCTTCTTCCACCATGTCATCCACTCGGACTACAGGTTCAAACATGAATTGCACATCGTTAGAACAAGTACGGTTGCCTGCTGTTAACCAGCCGCCATCACCGCCATAAGAGCGGACAATGGTTGTGACATCAGCTTGACGCAAATAGTTTTCGGCGCTGGCATCGGTGTTAGCGGTTGGGTTGGAACGACCAATTTTGCGATATAAACCTGTAATACCTAGCATTTCGTGATTAGAGATTGACCACCATGCACCTTTTTCCGCATCAATTTTGGCACGTAAGCCCGCGATACGTGCCGAGGCTGGTTGATAGTCATAATCATTGATATGTGATTGATTGTTATAAAATTGAACCCAAGGATCAACAATCATCACTCGTTCTGAACCAAACTCTGCACGGTATTGTGCTGCATCAATATTGCGTTCCGTGCTAGGCCCATCTGCGTAGATGAACGCCAGTAATTGTTCTGCAATACCAATCATTTCTTGCACAACTGCAGCATGATGAGTAAAGCCCGGTGCAATCAAAATTTTCGGTCTGACACCTGTTTCTTGTTCAGCCGCTAATGCAGTGTGAACCCCTGTCATAATGCCCGCTTCGATATCAAAACCACCAATCACTTCATCTAAAGCAACGATTTCACCGGGTTTAAATTCATAATCCAGTTCATAATTAGTTTCGTCTTCTGGGCGATGACCATGACTGTAAGTGACGTTATAAGTTTCCGCTTGCGCAGGTTCAGCGATGTTTGCGCCTGTCCATTCAATTTCGCCAGTGCCGCTGACTGTCCAATCCACACCTTTAGTGAAGATATTGCCATCTTTTTCCACTTGGCTGGCATCGAGTAAATGTGCTGAATGAATAACGGCATCTGTTATGCCACTGCCACGAGTCACTGTTTCTGTTTCTTGGTAGGTTTGCCATTCAATACGATCGTCAGCCAGTTTATAATCGGTTTCAGCAGTAAAACTTTCTGCACCTTGACGGATTTCTAAAATGCGTAAAATATCGCTATTTTTAGCATAATCATAAGTTTGAAGCTGTGAGCGTGTGATGACTTCGCCAATCACTTCTTCTTGCTTGTAATGTGAATAGTCTACTTCGTAGTCTTGCTCACTTGCTGGGCGTTTGCCGTAACTGTATGTGACTAAGTATTCTGAATGCACCGTAGGTTGGGTTTCAGTTAGCCACTCGATACCAAATTCAGTTAATTGAAAATCGGTATCTAATACGTATTGGGTTTCACCTTGAGAGATTTCAGAAACCGCTAAGGCTTTGTCTTGAAAGTCTAACGGATCAGTTGTTGAAGTGCTGCGTTTTACCGTTTCGGTTGTGACATAAGTCAACCATTCAATGCTGTTCGCGGTGCGTTTCCAGTCTGTATCTTTGCTGTACACCGTATCGCCTGACCAAACGCGCGTGACCATATTGACATCGCTGTTAGCCAATGAGTCGATTACGCCATCAGCCGCACGGTTCATTTGTTCACCAGAGATGTGAATTAAATCATTGCGAACCGATTGATATACTGAGGTTTTTGGTTTTGGTGAACGTTCGACCACGGATAAGATGATTTGTGGTTGAATGCCTTGATCGAAAATCGCGTCTAATACCCATGGAGCAGTACCACGGTTGCCTAAGGCTGCACGTAATTTAAGATCGTTGCCATTCATTAATACGTTTTTGCCCACGGGGAATATGTTTTTATCCGCATCGGGAGCAGTGACAATCGCATGAATCGCGCTAGTGTCTCTAAGAGGGAGTGGACGAACTCCAGTGTTATCACGGGTATAACTTACGCCGATGTCTTTTGCCATCTTGTCAAATCCTTTTGACTTTGGAGCTAAGGAATGAGAATTAAATTTTTACTCTATTTAGGATTGCCAGTCCTATTATTTATAAACAGGCTTTATTGAGTTGCCGCCGCTTCTTCGCTGAAGCCCTCTTGCACATAATCGAATACGGCTTGTGCTAAGGTGCTGAATTGGCTCACATCCAGTTCTACAAATTCACCGTTTTGCATTTTCCACGAGACTTTGTCTTTTAAGCCTTCTTTCAAAGCGACTAAGGTGCTGGCGATTTTGTTTTGTGATGTTGCATCAGTGCTGACAAGGTAACTTTTACGACCCAATTTCAATTTCACACCGGCTTTTTCACGCAAACGGCGTTTCATGGAAGCGGTTTTTTTATTCACGGTTTCAGTTTGTTCCGCGTTTAAATAATCTAATGGATAGAGGTAATTGCCATCGTCATCCATTTTCAATTTGATCTCGCCTGTTGCGATAAAGTCATAACCCAAGTCGCTTGGATAGTGGATTAAATCGTTTTCTTTGACATCGTAAGCAAAAGGCTTGTCGTTTCTGAGTACTAAAATCATAATTTATCCTGCGATGTAAGATTGTATGTTGCCAACGGTGTTGAGGGCGGGGGAGAGGCTTGGTGTGCCTACAGGAGAATAGTAAAAATAAAAGTTACTAAATAAAGAACAAGACATATCTATACTAGTATTATGTTCAAGTTGAACACTTGAGTACAATACTGCAGTTACAATCTCAGCTTTTAATCCTATCAAATTATATATACTCACAAATTTTGATTTGTAATTAGCAAGATAAGAACTTTGCATATACAATCCATAGGATAAACAAGAATTGATGGTAAGAGTTGAATATCTAAAATCAATAGAAGCAAGCCCTAACTGTATACCTGCACCCACTGGACTTGTTGCAGCATAATGATTATTTACAGTTAAATCGCCCTTTGATATATAACAACCTCGCATTGTTATCATATTGTTAAAAATAACAGTAGAAACATAGCTACTAAAAGAGTCCTGCAATACTAAGTTTGAAAAAATGACTTTTGCACAGTTACGTAAAGTAATTCTTTTATCCACTTTGGTTGTTATAACAATCAAACTACCATTCGTCACTGTATTCGTAGGAAACACCGCTTCAGGACAATAATGCTTAATCGTGAGGTTGTTGCCCGATTTTGCTATAACTTCCCAACCGCCTAAATGCACTTCTGGAATGCCAGTACCCGTGACATCATGGATTAATAAATAATCACCGACATTGACATCAGTTGCATCATTAATTTGTAGCGTCACATTCCAATCTTTTGCACTGCCTGTCGCACTCACAAATGAAACCAATGTTTTATCAATCGGATCAGCACCTTTAATCGTGAGATTGTCTAAGTTCTGAATAGTTAAATTTTGACTTAAAACATGCTCACCTTCAGCCAATTCAATCGTAATCGAAGCACTAGGTGCAATCACTATGTCACTAATTGCCGCAACTGCTGTTTCTAAATCGGGATAATCTTCTGGGACTTTAATAACCTTATCTTCAGTAAATGAAAATATCCCCTGCGTATTACCAGAACTGTCTTGATAGCGGCCGTAAGTATTGACGAAATAATCCTGACTGAAATGAAACTGATTATTTTCTTCCCGCGTAAAACCACCTTTCACCGTGACAAAACCCACATCGTTATCACCTAAACGGGTTGCCAATTCATTATTTTTGGCTAACACTCGCCCGTCAGTGTTGTGAACGATTTGTAAGAAACCTTGATTGTTATCGCGGTCAGGTGCGTAAATAATACTGTTTTGCAATAATACCTTAGCGGTTTCAGTGGTCATAAAACCCGTGCAAGGACATTCAGTCGTAGTGAATTTTACCCCGTCTAAATAAACCTGTGCGCCGTCCCACGCAATTAAGCTGGCATGATCTGGATTTGTGCCCGTATTTTCAATTCGAACCACATTTTTATCATCGATGCTATACCAATCAGCATTATGATTTGTCATCGAAACTTGTGCATTTTGACCACGGGCTTGACCCAACCATTGCAACGGCTCGGAATGTTCCGCCATTTCCATAAATGACACGCTAAATATTGAATTATCCACCCAAAATAATTGCATCACATTGTTAATGCTTAAACGTTCGATGTGCAATTGTGCGCCATTGATGAGATTGATTGCAGTGGCATGAGCTGCTTCAAATTCAGTACGCCAAGCGATGGTATTTTGTTTCGGATATTCATTTAGCTGGATATTTGAAGACCAACTGAGTTGACCTTTTTGAATCTGTTTTGAATTGTCTAATAAGATCGGTGCAGCATGATTGGCTAAAACATCAGTGCAACCCGTGTAATCAGGATGCCAAATATTAATATCGAGAGCCGCATCACTGTAAATCTGCGAATCTGTCGCGTATAAAGCAGTCCCACTATGCGAGGTACAGGAGGCCGAGTAAATCCATAAATCTAAATGCACATCTCCGAGAGTAAAGACGGTTGATTTATCGAACTTAACACAGTGCCGTGTGCCACGCAGTTGGACATTGTTAAATCGGATTGTTGAGTTGTGAAAATGTAAAGGGGTTTCATCATAAGCGTGCGCTTCACAAATTTGCGAAGGTGAAGAGAGGCCTATGGTATTGGTTGAAATCTGGCTGTCGACTGTATTTGGCGTACAAATAATCGGTGGATTTTCTGGGTCGTAATCGTCTGCGGGTTCGAAATTAAGTAAGAATAAATGGCTCAATTGCAGCTCAGGTAAAACATGTAAACCTTTAGCGAGTTTGATCGTATTTGCAACTGAAGGAATCAAGTGTTGACTCAGCGCATCCGCTAAGGTTGTCGCATTGTCTGCATCTACGCCCGTACCTGCATTTTGTGTTGTCGGTGCAACGTAGATAACACGATTATCGAAAGCATTTAATTTTGCATCGATTTCGATTTGCTTGGCAGTCCATTCATTGTTTATTTGATTGGATTGAGTGAGCCAATGATTGTTTAATTCGGTTTCGGCATCAATCACACGTTGGTCAATGCCAGCCATTTTGCCAATGACTTCATTCGTCAATTTATTGGTACTGCTAACTAAATCAGTTACAGCATTTTCAAGGGTTGTTGTCATACGGTAATCCTTTACCTAAAAGGCTGCCAGTCCTTTGTATCATTGCACGGCACTGCTCATTTAATGGATTGGATTGTATCGTTTAGCCGTGAACAATATGTATGACGTTTTGTCCCACAACGGTTTGAGTTGATTAGAGAAAGGATTGAACAGTAAATGAGTAAACTATCTTTTGAGTATTTGGGTAAATGATTAAAATACTGTTTGAATTTTTGAGTAAAAACTCATTTTATATTAAAAATGTCATTTTTATTAATTGGTAAATGCGCAAGGAAATTGCCGAATAAAGACTGATTTTTTAAATAAAATTTAAATTTTTGAAAATAAAAAATAGAAAAACAAGTTAAATTTAAGGGGTTTTCTTGCTCAATGGTATTATGTGTACTATAAATATTGGCATAGTTAAGTAGGCCTGCTTTTTAGGATTACTTTTAATTTTCTAATCGATGTCGTAACAGATATTTGGAGACCATTAGTGGAAAATCTGCTTATTGTATTATTAATGTCATGCTCAGTGCTGCTGAGTCCCATGGCACATTCAGCCCGCACATTCACAAATCCCATCGTAGATAACACCAATACCCCAGACCCCAGCGTTGTATATAAGGATGGTTTTTATTACTTTACCTTTACCGATGCTGATGCAGGCGCAAACCAGATTCAGATTTGGAAATCACCTATTTTAGATTTTCATAGTGCAAATCCTAATTTAGTGAAATCCATTGTTTTTACTCCACCTGCTAATAGCGACTACAGTACCGATCTTTGGGCACCAGAATTACAATACATTGATGGTAGTTGGTATATTTATTTTGCAGCGAACCCTAATAGTGATTATACCAAGCAAAAAATGCATGTGCTCAAGCTCAATGGGAATGACCCAATGACAGATACTTGGGAACATGAGAGCAAAATTGCTGACTCTCAAAATGACTATTGGGCTATTGACGGCACCGTTATGGAAAAAGGCAGTTTTAAATATTTCGTTTGGTCAGGTTGGGAAGGCCGAGAAACAGAACTTCGGAATAAGTATGCTAATGAAGCAAATACAAATGGAGATCAACTTTGTTGGGATACTCAATATGGTAACTCCAATAAAGGACAACATATTTATCAGCGTCTTTGTGATGGGACAGATTCTCAAAAATTCTTTTTTGAAGCGCATGGTAACTATATTGCTATTAGACAAGAATCAAGTGGTTTTTGTATAGATATTGATCGTGCTTTTACGAGTAACGGAGCTGTTGCGCTGCTATGGGATTGTACTTATGCTGACAATCAATTATTTAAAAAAATAGACTATGACACTGGTAGTAACGCCAGTAGTGCATTTAGCTTAAAACCAAAGCATGTTGAAGGATTGAATCGTTGTTTAGAAATTGCTGGAGCAAGCACACAAGCAAATTCTAAAGTTCAGCAATGGGACTGCTATTCAGGTAATCATCATCAAATGTTCTACTATGGTCATGGTTCTCAAGCCACTTATATTGCTGAGATGTCTTCTCCTACGGCATTAAATCCAAACAAACGCCGAGTCAAAATCTCTGAGCCAGAATATTTATGGGAAAAAAATGGGGGTGATGGCTTGGGAGGTTCATATGTGCAAGAAGGCCAAGAAGTGGTTCATCATGATAATGAGATAATCTTGTTCTATTCTGCTTCTGGAAGTTGGACACCTGATTACTGTATTGGTGCTTTGACTTTACATGAATCGCAAGACCCACTTAATCCTAGCAATTGGGTTAAACTAAATGGTTGTTTATTAGAACGGAATGATAATGCCAGTGTTTACGGTACGGGACATGCCTCATTTATTAAATCCCCCGATAATTCACAATATTGGGTGATTTACCATGCTAATACAAATGTTAATGATGGGTGGCAAAACCGTAAAGCACGTGCGCAAGAGTACTTCTTTAATACTAATAAAAAGCCTGTTTTTTCTGCTGCTTCTGGTGCTAATCAGTTGTTAAATGCACCTTCAGGTGAATTTTTACCTGGGCAATTTTATAATGTTTTCAGTAAGCTTTGCCTGAGAAAAGAGCAAATTAGTACGACCAACACGACATCAGTAATGAAACAAAGAGATTGCCACTCCATTCCATTGGACACTTGGGATATTGCTTTATCCACAAACTATCCAGGTAAATTTAGAGTAGTAAGTCTTAAAGAACCTGGGAAATGTTTTAAGGTTGTAAATAATACAAACGTTACTTTAGCAAGTTGCCAAGACATAAGCAGCCAGGTATTCGAGAGTGAGGAGCGCATAGAATCAGGTGAGTCAATAGGTTTTCATCTTATTAATGCTAGAAATACACCTGCTCTTAATCCAAATACATCAGGAAATACTAACAAATGCTTAGAAATTAAAGGGGCTAGTCAAGCTTCAGGAGGAGAATTAGGCGTTTGGGATTGTACGATTGGATTCCATCACATGTTGTTTAAAAGTAAATAGTTGATGTAAATACTTTTTACTAAACTTGTATTTAATTGAGCAGAAACGTCGGGAGCAATCTACATTGTGTAGGTTGTTCCCGATATTTTTTGTATTGTTATTAAAACTTAAAATGCTTTAGTAAAGTATGAACACAATGGATATCTCAGTTTTCAAATTTTTATGATGCTTATATTTTATCTTTCGTAAAGAACTGATCCTAAATGAAACGTTTTTATACGCTATAAATGAATTCAAATTGCCAATTCTTAAAATAAGAAATAAAACAGCTAAAAAACTAAATTGCATTGATATATAGTCGTTTTTAGATTTTAGCTAATATACTGTATTGATTGAATTTTATCCTGATAATATAATCAAAAAAACAGCGATAAATAGAATTTACTCATGTCAAAATATTATCAATGCAGCGTCAGACTCAGCGAACCTATGGCCTCCTTTGCCAAACAATTTGCCCAGTTCGGTTTTAAATCCCAAAGCCAATTATTTGAGACCCTATTGGTTTTAGGCATTCAACAAGATCAAACCATTCACACCCCAAACGACAAAACCCAACTACGAATTAACGTCCGCATCACCGAAGAGCTCGAAGATGAATTACAAAACTATCGTCGTCGTGGCTTCAACTCAAAATCCCAATATGTCAGACACTTAATCAATACAGGACAACAACAACTCAAGCCTGAACATTAATCCTTAGTTAGCCATCCCCGCCGCTCATACTTTTTTACTCATACACGCTTAAACTCATTTACTCAAAACAGTTAATGTTGATATGAAATAAACTTTGTAAATGCCCCTCTTTATTAGTATATTTTAATTTTTAATTCATCCGTTTTTCATTCCTATTTAGCTGAAGCCCATGGAGTCTATAAATGACTGAAGAATGTACATCCTATCCAAAATATTTAATCAATGACCCGCTGTTTAATAAAATTATTGACCGTGAATCACAACGTTGCGATATTGATTTTCATGGTCTGCTTTCACAAGGTAAAGTTGGTTTTCAAGAATTAAACAAAAAAATGGCCTTGTATCTACAGCCTTCTGATGAAGTGGGCACTTGTCCTAATGATTTTGTTTTATCTGCACCATTTCCGACTTCTACGCTCAAAGGGGCTGTGGTGTATGCGCTAGAACCAAATAAAGCCGCACAATTTAGTCATGCACGCGGTGATGAAATAAAACATTTGATTATTGAACATATTGAGGATTTACAAGCACTTTTAGATATTATTGAGCGTAAAAATGATGAACCACAATGGCAGCAAGACTTAGCTACCTGTGTGCAAAAAACTGGGATTGTATCCGTTGGCTTGGAAGGTGCTGAGGCCTTAAACGAGGATGATTTAATACCAGAACCCGCTGGTTTGACTGAAGCAGAAATTAAGTTAAGAAAAATAATGCGCACTTTGGGTTTGTTTGGCAAAACCACGCCTGTTGGATTTATTGTCAAGCAGTTGATTTTTGAATTGGTAAAACATGTTTTTCTCACCCAATATGGGCAACATTATCTGCTGTTAAATATGACAGACGATCATTTGATTTATGAATCTAGCAAGATGTTTCAAGGTGAGTTGTCAGTGTTTTTCAAACATAGTATGGCAATTGATGATCCTCAAGCGGTATTGCCTGCTCCGTTAAAAGGGGACGATGGCGAGGTGATAGGGGTTTATGTTGGACATATTGCCAGCCGTTCTACAGGTTATTTTTGGGATATGTTAATCCCGTTTTCAACAGAAGGTGTAATCAAATTTTATCCTTCAGCCTCTTTTCCGACGGGAAACTATCTGGGTTGGGATGTAGCAAAATTACCGAATATTATGATGGAAAGTCAGGTTTTAGCATCAGCAACATTTGCGGGTGACTTAGACCGTTTCGCTGAATTAATCGGCATGGCTGGGCAATCTTGTAAATCAATTTCCGCTGTGGGTGGGGTCGTGACGGCAAATATTGCGGCCAATACTAGCCAAAATGATAGTGTTATTTCTTACGGTATTGTTTGTTTTAGTCAGAATCCGTTGTAATCGGTTTTTGATTCATAAGCAGCGGAGAACTGTAAAAAACCATCAACATTTAGCTATAGTCCAAAGTAGATTTTATGTTATTTTGTCATCGTTGTGCCAAACCCCAGTAAACAGATTTAAAAGACCATTTCCAATCATCCAAACACAAGGATCAATATGAGCACCACCCTTCCAGCTTGCCCTAAATGTAACTCAGAATACACCTACGAAAGTGGTACAATGTATGTCTGTCCTGAATGTGGAAATGAATGGGCGATGCAATCAGAAGCCAGCGAATCCGAACAAGGGCTACAAATTAAAGATGCAAACGGCACGTTACTCACTGATGGCGATACCATTACCGTGATTAAAGACTTAAAAGTGAAAGGCACATCATCTGTAGTCAAAGTGGGCACAAAAGTTAAAAACATCCACCTAGTCGAAGGCGACCACGATATTGACTGCAAAATCGCGGGAATTGGTGCAATGAAACTCAAATCAGAATTTGTCAAAAAAGTATAATCCAAAATAGCAAGGCTAAACTGCTGATTTCATAAGTCGCTTAGTTTTGCTCATTAATCACGATGCTCATATTTAATCCTCAAAAGCCTTTATTCAATATAAAAAACATATCAGAACAAACACTATTTAAATAATTCATAATTGACAACTTCTTCACGAATCAAGCTCATTTGAGTTCTGTACTCACTAAGTTTTACGTTGCCATTATTTTTTATAGCCTCATAAACCTCTTTCAATGTATCCGTAGGTGTGTCTTTTTCAAGAAAACGGAACGCAGATGCTGCAACATATTCAATTTCTTCATCAAATGAAATCCATTCTCTCTGCTCTTTTTCTGCAACATAACCCATTGTATTAGAGCCAGAAAAAATATCAACAACTAAATCTCCAGGATCGGTTAAAAAACGGATAAAAAACTCTGGTAATTTTGCAGGAAATCGAGCGGGATGTCTTTTTACTGAGATAGACTTACATCCAGACAAGTATGCTCCATTAGATTCTGAATTTGGAATTTGTAATAAATTTGAAGGAATTGCCCCATTATTATTTTTTCCAAAACTCTTGCTAATATCATGGCCTGATGGCCGTTTTTTAGGATCATAAAATTTCTCTGGGTCTTCCAGTAGCTTCTTCATTCTATCGCTATATTCAGTTAGTACTTTAGTAACATCTGCTTTTGGGTATTCAGTTTTACTAAACCACCAAATTGTATTAACTGAATCCTTTGCTCGGATTTTTCTTTTATTAACCCATTCAATTGGACTTGGCAATTTAGATGGATTAAACCAATAAAAAATCTTCTGCCAAGTAAAACCCTAAATTATCACAAAAATGGATGGGAACTCTAAAATTATAAAGGCTTCTTGCAGGCACACCTTTTCTATACGCACCACCTAAATCAAGCACAAAACTACCATCATGTCTTAGTTTTTTTAAAACCAGCTTTGCAAATTCAGCTAACCATTCAATATATTCATGCTGTTCCTTATTGCCATATTCTTTCTTTCTCTGAAGTGCAAAAGGTGGGCTGGTCATGACTAAATTCACACTATCATCAGGTAGTTGATCTAATAAATCTAAAGAGTCACCACAATATGCTTTACCCCAATCCGTTGTATAAGATGGAGCAATCTTTATGTGTTGTGTGCTATTCGTCAAGTTCGTTGTATGCATGGATGCTACTTATAGTCTGTAGATATAAAGTCATCATTTTTCATATTATAACTTTATGCCAGCTCCTAATGTCAACCTGAAAGCACGATTTATCTTTGCAAAAAAATTGCGGCGATTTCGTTTAAAGAAAAATCTTTCCCAAGAACAACTTGCTGATATATCAGGGTTGCATCGGACTTATGTTGGATCTGTCGAGCGTGGAGAGCGAAATATATCCATAGACAATATGGAACGCCTAGCAACTGCTCTGGAACTACAATTAACAGAACTTTTGGATGACCATGAAGCAACATCCTGATATTAGAATTTTTAAACAGCTTTATCCCTAAATGCTTAAATTACAAGCTTTAGCAGAAAAACATGGTATTAATGATATTTTTCAAGATAATGGAGGGAAGTTGTTGCAAGTACTTCTGTTGACTGGACTTGAAGTATTACCCGGACGAGAAGGAAATGATGCTAAAGACAGTGCTGGAAATGAGTATGAGCTAAAATCTGTAAATGCTTTATTAACAAAAAGTTTTTCGACACATCATCATATGAATCCAACTATTATTAACAAATATAGAAAAGTAGATTGGGTTTTTGCAGTTTATGAAGGCATTAAGCTTGTTTCTATCCATCAATTAATGCCTGTAGATTTAGAATTCTACTACAATAAACGGGAAACTAAATGGCATGATGATGGTGGAAAAGATATTAACAACCCTAAAATTCCACTGAGGTATGTGCTAGAACATGGGGTCGTAATTTATAATGCTTAAAATAAGAAAAATACTGATTAGATATTGCTGAACTGTTAAACGAGAAAAAATTTAACACCCTCCACACCAAAATTAAACTTGGTTTATAATTCAACACTTCCCGTTGTCATACAAACAGTAAACGCGCTTATTTTATAATCGATGGCATTTCCGTTTCGATTTTAAAACCATGACACAAACTGCCATTCTCGGTCTTATCGACCAACCTATTGCCGATGCTTTTAGCAACCGAATCCAACAAGTTTATACGCCACAATACGGCGATCTCTGGGAAAATGCACAATTTCCTGTCGATATAAAAAACTTTACATTTCAAAATATTGCACAAGATTCGCTCGATTTGAAATGGACTATTCAAGCCAGCTTTTGTGCCCAAATTCAAATTCGGATGCTGTCTGATATTCTGCTTAATGATGTCTCTGAAATCCTGCTCGATCTTAAGCTAAACCCCATCATCATCACCGAACCTGTGGCGGACAATCTCGAGATTGGAACAAAAGCCGCTAACTTCATTTTAAAACCACTCAGTAGTGATGAGATTCAAGAAGGTGTCAACACTATCAAAGTCCTACATTTTGAAATTGAAACGGGTTATTTACTCGAACGTATCGATAGAGCATTTCTCTGATT
>JADGDW010000248.1 GCA_016744725.1 Candidatus Albibeggiatoa sp. nov. BB20
CATATAACCATTTGTCATAATGGGTTTTTAGCTCAGCCTCGGTTTTGGTGAATTTGGGCATTTCTAGGTAAATATAGGTTAGTTTATCAAAAAATACTTTTTTGGTATTTTTATCAAATAATTGCACTTCGTGATGAAAGACGGCTTTATCGTGTTTGTCTTCTTCAAATACAAAATCGAGTATTCCAATCGTATAAACTGCATTAAGTTTAAAGTTCCAATCACCTTTTTCTGCTTGTTGTTGAATTGGAAAGGTTGAGTAATATACACTGCGATCTTTGAAGTAATTCTGCTTGGCTTTTTGTAGTTCGACGATGAATTTCTCACCTGTTTCACTTTCGCAATAAATATCGAAAATCGCTTTACGAGCATCTTCATTTTGGCCAAGTTGTTCTAGTGGAAGATAGTTTAATTCTTTGATTTTTCCTGTGTCGTTTTGCAATAGTTGATTGAGGAAGTCGATTAATAAGTCTTTGTTTGGTTCTGTACCAAACAGTTTTTTAAAGCCGAAATCGGTAAATGGGCTGATGAATTTGTCTTTGATGCGCATGGTTTGACACTCTTAAAAAATCTATATGAGCAATTTAAGCTGACTCTTTGCAGATACTCAAGCCTTAATATGATAAATGCCCTGCATCTTGATGATACAGAGCATTTAAATTGTATTTAAACCTTGATAGAACAGTAAATTACATCAAAGGCATTTCATAGTTGAAATGTGTATGAGGCTGCGCTTATCTATCCTATTTAGGCTCAAGTGTTTTACCAACATTGCTCAGCACAATAGTTTTTGTTTATCTTATCCAAGGTTGCGATATAATTCCAATCCCATTGTCCGTGATTGTTAACACCTATATAAAAACCATCTTTATAAACACCCAATCCATAAATATTGTCATAGAGTCTATAGTAAACGCCTTCACCATTTGATTCAGTTTCAGGGTTATGCTGGATGTATTCTTCTAAGATAATTTCCATCGCGTTAAACAGGGCAACCGCTTTGTCTTCAAGCTCCACACCACTTTGATCTGGAGTGTTAGAATCTGTTCCATCGCCGTCTGTTCCATCACCGTCTGTTCCATCACCGTCTGTTCCATCGCCGTCTGTTCCATCGCCGTCTGTTCCATCACCGTCTGTTCCATCGCCGTCTGTTCCATCACCGTCTGTTCCATCGCCGTCTGTTCCATCACCGTCTGTTCCATCACCATTAGATGAGCCTTCTTTAGGTGTGGCGAATACTTGCACCCAATAATAGTTATATTTACTGGAGTCATCGGCAGCATAGCCAAAACCAATTTCAGTGTATTTAGCATTTAAAATATTAGCGCGATGTCCTTTACTGTTCATCCATTTTGACATGGTTACGTCTGGTTCTTCATGACCTGCTGCAATGTTTTCCCCTCTTCGGCTGTATTCATAGCCTTCATCATTGACCCGTTCGCTACCTTTTGATCCATTGCGTCCTGTATGACTAAAATAATTATGTTCAGCCATATCAACAGCATGTTTCTGTGCAGCTTCTCCTAATTTGCTAGACAGTGTTAAAGCGGGTATATCGTATTTAGCCCGTTCCGCGTTGGTTAACTTAAGCAGTTCTTGGTCATAGATACTCGCGAAGCTGGCAAGCGGAAAAAGTAGCAAACTCAAGATGAGGCTGGGAATCATCAGGAGATGGTTCGGTGTAATACGTTGAAGATAATGCATAATAATATCCTTTCCTACTCATTCAGGCATGTCGAGTGTAATGAAATAAGTGATGGTGTTGAGGCCAGTAATCACTTATTATTTTAATTACACTGATCTATTTGACTTCAGAGTATATGTAATTTTCCCATTAATATTTATGTAAGTTCAATTTGCTCATCCCTAAAGTCTGAGGCATAAAAGAACTAAAATGATTGGTTAATATATAGACTATAAAAAAATAATTGCAAATTTTAAACGGAAATACGGTCGAATTTTTGTTTTAAAACGCCTAATTCAAACATTTCTCGTTCCCAAACAGAATTGGGGAATCAGAGATCAGAGAATTCTTTAAAAATCTGGATTTATAATGCTATGATGGAATTCAGTTCATCGACAGGTAAGTTTTTTTGTAATCTCAGGATTTTTTTTCGTTTTCTCGTTGGGAATCAGAGATCAGAGAATGTCTGAGTATGTAGCTTAGAAATTTGCTGATTTTGTTTGTTCTGTGTTTTGCATTGATTTTAAGTTTGCCTTGTTTTTATGTTTTGTTTCAATATGTCGGTATCATAATAATGCATCTCTTTTGTCGTGAACCAATGGGAGTATCTCACGAAGTTCTCCTTTCAAGCTGTCAACCAATGCGTCAATAGCAGTTAAACATGTTTCTGCTCTTCTTAAATCTTCGGGATTTTCACCTATATATAAATCGCCTATGGTTTCATTGATAAATTCGATAATATTCTGTTGTTTCCAAAGCGAATTATTGACAATTTCCCAATAAGCAGGCTCAGATGTGTTTTGCATTAGTCGCTACTCCAGTTAGCAATGTATCTACTTTATGAAGAGTTAACTTGATTCAACTCATAAGGTAATTTTAAAATATAAATTGACTTATTTCAACCATCAGGATAAATTTATCTCATGAGTTTAAAATTGAGACTCGAATCTAAAATGGATGAACTTGGATATAAACCATCAAATATTGCTGATGGAGTAAATGTTAAAGTTCAAGCTGTTTATAAATGGTTGAATGGAGGAACAATTTCTATGGAAAATGCAATCAAGCTCGCTGAGTTTTTGGATGTAGAAGCGGCATGGCTCATTTTTGGTGCTGATGCAGAACAGTTAAAAGCAGAACCTGTTGATTTAGAAAAGTTGACTCGAATGATTAAAACTTTGCCCGCCCATTACCAACAAATTATCAGTGATATTGCCGAAGCGTTGAGCAATAAATATGGTTCTGATGAGAATTAATTTCTCGTTTACAAACTCTGCTTGTTATGCTTTGCGAAGCAGAGCTTCTTGGCAGTATTCCCAAATAGAATTGGGGAATTAGAGGCGCATCAAGACTGCCATAAGATGCGAGTGTCGGGATAATGTTCTTGTAGTGTCAGCAGATGTTTCGTGCTAAGTCTTGCATTATTGCGCACATCCACTTCACGTAACGCGGGTAATTCCGTGAACAGCCATGCGGGCAAACTTTGCAAGCGGTTGCTGGCTAGGTTCAAACGCTGCAAACGAGCCAAACGCCCGATGTTTTTGGGAAATTCGCTCAGTTTGTTATAGCGCAAATCTAAGGTTTCCAGATTATCGAAATGCAGCACCTGAGGAAACACTTTGTAATTGTTATGACTGATGCGCAACTCGCGCAGACTAGCGATGTAAGGCAGCTTCAGAGTAAACGAAAATGCCTTATCTGGCATCACGTTATACATGAATTCACGCCCGACGTTGTTTGACACATCCAGACATCGCAGAGACTGCCAGTTATGCTCTGGCACTCCGAACCAAGTCATGTGATTGCTGCGTACGCTCAGGCTTTCTAGGGTTTCACATAAATGCCAGTTATAACCCAGTTTGGTGGGGCGTTCGTAATACCAATAGCCAAGATCATTATTCGCCAAGTTAATATGCTTGAGGCGTAGCAATTTTGTCCAGTCGAACGGCACATAGTCAATTTGATTATGGGAAAAGTCGATTTGTTCCAAGTCTTGCATCGCTTCAATGGCTCGGGCCGCTTTGTTTTCCCAAATCCCCCATTTCAGCTTGCGATAGCGCAATGACAAACTGCGTGTACTGCGGGGCAAGGCGTTAATTTCGGCGGCAAGTTCTGGCATCTTGCTTTAAGCCTTTACAGGCAGTAACAGACGTTCGATGGCATTTATACTGCTGAAACGCCGCGCAAGAAAATCACCCAATTCCTCCGCACTTAATTCCCGTGAGTGGCTTTCGCCCATAAATTCCGCCTCGCTCAACACAAAGCGTCCTTTGCCGAGATAGTCGATTGCAAGTTCTTTTTCTTGGTGTCGGTGATACAGCCGATAGCCGTTTTGTAGTTTGGCAAGAATAGTTTGTGTGTCCATTGTTCTTAATTTCCTGAAGATTAAATAGCCATATCGCTTGGTAGAATGCTCGGATGTATTCACTCTCGAAGCAGAGCTTCTTGAACAGACACTACCAAACTGAGCTTGGTAGCGAGCTAAAACAATAAATTAAACGATCACAACTCCTCAAGTACTCGCTCAATCGTACCATCTTTACCAATACGCACATCCGCAGGCTGCCAGTATAAACTTTCAATATCCGCAGGCACACCAACATCCTCGAACTCATTACCATCAATATCGCTATACACTTCACTGGGAACTGAAAATCCCCAACCATTCGGCAATGTTCGCGTAATTTTGTCTGACAAACCGCCTTGGGTTGGCTCACCAACTAAGATTGCATTAGGTAAACTCTTCATTGCTAAAGCAAAAACTTCTCCACCACTATAAGTATGTTCCCCGATTAATACATAAACAGGTTTGGTAAAAGGT
>JADGDW010000062.1 GCA_016744725.1 Candidatus Albibeggiatoa sp. nov. BB20
TAGTGAGTATTCACTTACAATTCTAGTTAACATTCACCCTAAGTCTTAGTGAGCATTCACTTACAATTCTAGTTAACATTCACCCTGAGTCTTAGTGAGCATTCACTTGCAATTCTAGTTAACATTCACCCTGAGTCTTAGTGAGCATTTACTTACAATTCTAGTTAACATTCACCCTGAGTCTTAGTGAGTATTCACTTGCAATTCTAGTTAACATTCACCCTGAGTCTTAGTGAGTATTCACTTGCAATTCTAGTTAACATTCACCTTGATTTTTAGTGGGCATTCACTTATAATTCTAGTTAACATTCACTCCACAAAGACAGGTATTATCATGAATGATAAAGTATTATCAAGAAAAGAACGTCTTGAACTTAAACAAAAAAGAGAGATTGATAGAAACAAACAAAACAAGCGTAACCAAAGCTTAAAAGAAAAGAATATAAAAAGAGTTGCAATTGAAGTATCAGCCCGTGATATAGATAAGCTAATAGAAGCAACTGGTTTAGTACAAAAACATGCTTTAACTAAATGTGTAGAAATTGGAGTGCAGGCGTTAACTCAAGACAGCCTTTTAGAAGATGACCCGTTTTCCAATATTCGGAAAGCCCACCCCGTGATGAGCGACAACAAGCCACAATCCAAACCTGAAAATCACGAACACATCCAACTTGCAAATCAGCTTGTAAATGAATTACATCAAGAAGTACAAGCCGCCATCAGTGAAGCGGAAGCAAAAGGCAAAGCGTGGAAAAACAACCGCGTACTTACATCAAAACAGGATATTGTTAACCGCCTAGCTACTACTCTCAACATTGATTTAACCACGGAGACAACAAACCATGAAAGTGAAACAATACGCTGAGGTGCATTATCTTTGTAATAACGATAAGGCTGCAATAACCTTAATTTGCTATGACAATCAAACTGAAAAACACATTATCGAAACTGCTGTTGATGTTTTATTAGTGCGTTACTTCAAAGCTTATTGCAATGAAGATGTGCCTTTTCATGACACCGAAGTTTGCAGCAATTTCAAAATCGCAAGACGCTACCCAGTAGATAAAGAGAAACGAAATAATGCTAATATCGCAATACACGATTGATAAACTGCTGCAATCACTAGACTTATACGAAATTGTTTCGCATCAGCTTAAGCTTAAAAAAGTCGGAGCAACTTATCGCGGTCTATGCCCATTCCACAACGAAAGCACGCCATCATTTACTGTTAATCCACAGCAACAAACTTATCATTGTTATGGCTGTGGTGCACACGGTAACGCCATCACCTTCTATTTAGAATATCATTGCTTAACATTTCCTGAAGCAATAGAAGAACTCGCAAACCGTGTCAGCATAACTATTGAGTATGAAGGCGATGGACAGCAAGCAGCACAAACCAACTTCAAAGACCTGCACCAATTAATGCTCAAGACAACAACGCTTTACCAACAGCAATTGCAACAAACCCCGCAGGCTCTTAATTACTTTCAACAACGCGGTTTAAGTCCTGAAATCATCAAACGCTATCAGCTTGGCTATGCACCCGATTCATGGGATTTCATTTTAAAAGCCGTGGGCAATTCATCACTATTAAATGCTGTCGGCTTAATCAATCAAAAGGAAGACACAACCAACCACTACGACCGTTTTAGACATCGCGTTATATTTCCTATTCACGACCAACGCGGAAGAGTCATTGCCTATGGTGGCAGAGTCTTAGACGACAGCAAGCCCAAATACCTAAACTCTCCAGAAACCGCGTTATTTCAAAAGAGCCAAGAGCTTTACGGCTGGCATTTAGTCCGACAACAAAAGCAATTGCAACAAGTCGTTATTGTTGAAGGCTATACGGATGTGTTGGCTTTAGCACAGCATGGCATCAACAACGCGGTAGCTACTTTGGGCACATCCATAAGCAGCGAACATCTAAAGCGTATCTTTAGAATCGTGCCAGAAATTATCTTTTGTTTTGATGGTGACGATGCAGGACGCAAAGCCGCAAACCGTGCATTGCTTGCAACCTTGCCTTTATTACTAGACGGCTATCAAGTTAAATTCACATTCTTACCAAATGCCAGCGACCCTGATAGTTATCTGAAAGATTACGGACGGGCAGGCTTTGATAAATTGCTAAGTAAATCAATGCTCTTATCCACATTCTTATTCAATCAGTATTTGCAGCACGACACCAATCAAACACTTACACCAGAAGCCATAGCCTTGTTAAAAGTCAGAGCCGATAAAGACCTGATACCGCTTATTAACCAAATGCCTAGCACTCAATTCAAGCAATCACTACTAAGCAAACTACACAGCATCACATCAAGCTATGGAATCAGACAACCACAAGCATTGCGTTCTTATGAAAAGCCCCCGTCATACAAAGCAACTAAGCCTTTAACACTTGCACAAAAAGCAACTCAATTACTTATTCAATATCCTTATCTAAATGAGGAACTTAATCAATTACCAGAAGCAACAGCGGAAACTGCACAACTACTTAGTGTCCTAGATTTTATTTACCAAAACCCAGAAACCAACACCGCAGCAATCCTTAATCATTTCACAGACATTAAGCTTATTGCATTATCACTGCACAGTATTGATGAATTTACAGGACTAATTGATAAGATAAGCCGCAATCAAAGAAAGGCGTATTTAAATCTAAGGATTAAAACAGGTGACTATTCAGAACAGGAATTAAAAGAGTTTCAAGAGTTAGTATTAACCAACTAAAAAAACCCCCACCGTCCAAAGACAATGAGGGCTTTTATCAACAAACATCAAGTTAACACTAACTCAAAAAAACCTGCTTTTTACCACTAACCATCAAACAACTCACCTCATTATCCTTTTCCATCCGACGCACCAACCTCTTAACCGAATCAAACGACTTCCCCGTATAAAATGAAATCTCTTTTAAAGAAACACAACCTTCAGACAACGCCTTACGAATCAAAGCCCGCGAATCCGCAGGCGGCGTATCAAGCCCCAGCTTACAAAGCCGAATACACTCATCAATATAACCCTGAATCGGTGGCGCATCCACAGAAGGTTTTAAACACACCTCACCTTTCGTCATCAAATCAAAAACCCAGCTTGTCACTTTCACCGCAAATTCAGGGCTGCACCATTGTGCCAAATGAATCGCAACACGCGGATGCACCCAAGTGCCTTGTTTTTGTGGATTTCCACCGCTAAGTGATTGAATTAGTTCCGAGGTCGGAATTCCGACCTCGCTAGAAAGAGCTAAAATAAAAGCTTTAGTGCTAGTATTTTCATTGTAATGCTTCCATTGTTTACCCGTTGCTTTGCACATCGCAGTGGCATCAATGTAACCATCGCTACGCTGACGAATAAGATTACTTTCAAACTCACGATTGATAAGTGCTTGATTTTGTTCCGTTACGCTTTTCTGAGGGAACGGTAAAGTATCTGAATTAACAGGTTGTAGGAATTCAGGGGTAAATTCGATTTGAGGTGTATTGAGTGTTCTGGTTTTCATGATTACACCCCTTTCTCAACAGAAACCAACAACGCATCAAGTTTTTCTTTTATCACCTGAAATAAAGTATTTAGCACATCAGGATTAGTTTTGTTTTCCGAGAGAGAAACCTTTTCACCAATTTCGGCTAGGTTTGTAATTACTAAAATATCGCTAGCTAATTCGGCATTTTTGGACGACATGGTATCATTCACGTCACTCATGACATGTACTCCGTTGGTAAAAACGTACATCAATTGAGTAGCCCTATGGTGATGAAATAACATCAAAATAGGGCGACTTCCCATTTAGGTATCCGTACCTTACTCCCCACATCCTGTAATGTATCTAATCATAACTAATTACTATCACAAAGTACAACAACAAACCCGTCTAAAACAAACAATCTAAACGACCATCTAATATGAACGAATATCGCACTTGAACAATATGTTTTAAATGTACTATAATCGCACTCTTTAATACAATATAACGTTAAGACGATACGTCAGCATTTTTAAGGAGCTTATCGTGACTATATACGCATATTTAAGAGTATCAACAGGCGTTCAAGATGTGAATGCACAAAAAACTGCGGTTATGGAATGGGCAGTAAAACATGGTCACAAATTAGATTTTATTGAAGATTCTGTGACCAGCCGCAAAGACTGGACACTTAGAAAAATAGGAAGTATCGTTGAATCAGTACAAGCAGGGGATATTGTTGTTGCGTCAGATGTCACACGCTTAGCACGTTCAGCTATGGAGTGCCTACAAATACAAGAGGAAATTTTAAAGAAAGGCGGAGAGCTTCATACTGTAAACGAAAATCTAGTATTTAAACCACCACACACAGGACAATCCGAAATTGATAACGTCATGAAAGAGATGATGCTATTGATGCTTGGACAAATGGGCAAGTTACAACGTGCATTTATTTCTAAGAAAACCAAGGAAGGCATCCAACACGCCAGAGATTCTGGGAAACAAATAGGCAGACAAAAAGGACAGCAGGTAGTCCGCAAGCTAGATTATCATTACGACGCTATCTTGCAACTACTCAAACGCGGTCATTCTCAAATATCAGTAATAAGAATTCTGAATGAGAAGCCAGACATCGACATCCACCGCAACACATTTACTAAATGGATGAAACACTGGAAACTAAGAACCCTAACCAGTACCGCCAACGTTAATGATAAGATCGAGTATAACAAAAAGCTCGACCAAACCAGAATCAAAATCAAGCAATTCCTAATTGAGCATAACAAGACAGAGATAGAATTAAACTAATCTATCCTATCCTCAATAACAGAAAGAATTTCTTTAATATACCTGATTAATGTTTTAGGGTCATCCAAACAGACATCATCAAAACTTGCTTTAATTTCTGTTAAATTCCGAGAACGAACACCAGTAATAACATATTGAATATCGCAACCATAATGAGCAAGTAAAACAAGACCTTCTAGGCGTGGAGGATTAGCCCCATTAAGCCAATTGTAATAAGTCTTGCTTGCGAGTCCAATACTCTCAAAATCTTTAATAATTTGCGGGTTAGTCATATCAAGTTTCTCGATTTCTTCTTTGTATCGTTGAGAAACCCCGGCCATTTTCTTGAAGTATGAAGCAAGTGATTTAGGATTCATTTGTATTTAAATTCATTATAACTTAAAATCCTTGCATATATATACAATTCAATTGTTTTAATATGCACAAAAAAAAAGCCGTATCAGTAGCTTAGAGGCAAGATACGGCAGACTGGTTTTAACAATTTACTTAAGATTTATATTGTATAACGCCATGTAAAACATAGCAATAGTGATTGTCTGCGTCACTTAAATCATTATCATTCATTATTGTTTTTAAGCATTATAAAATATTCTCATTAATTGTTAAAACTTTATATACATCTACATAAGGTTTTAATCATGTCGAGTTCCAAACAACAGTTATCATTACAAGATAGATTGCTTGCGAATAACCAACTAAATCAACCCTCTGACCCCCAAGCTGAACAAGCATTAATCGCCTCATTATTAACTAAACCCAAAAGTTGGGAAGCAGTCCTTAATTTCAAGTTAACTCATGAGCACTTTCAAATAGAAGATCATCAAAAAATCTTTAATGCAGCTTACTCTATTTTCAAAGTTAACACTAACCCAGACTTAATCACACTGAACCATCAACTCAGTAAACAGTATAAAAAAACCCAAGCCGAAGAGCTATTTGCACTAACTGCTGACATCTTGTCTAACACGCCCATCACCGACAACGCAAACGCTTACACAATAATAATTATCGAAAAGTATTTCTTACATCAGATAGCAATAGCCTATGCAGAACACGAAGCACCCGCAATCATTCAGGCAATGCAAACAACGATGGACAACATACTCAGTCCAAGGCCAATTGATGGACGCGGTGATTTTACAGAGTTAGCAACTAAAGAAGTCACAGAAACACAGTGGGTTATTCAAGACATATTACCTGTAGGCATATCACTAATGGCAGCAAAAGCCAAGAGCGGTAAATCATACTGGGTAATGCAAGCAGCCCTAGCCATATCAAGCGGCAATCCTTTTTTAGGACAATTCCAAACTACGAAAGGCACTGTATTACAACTTGCTTTAGAAGACCCAGAAAAACGACTAGTCACAAGATACCAACAGTTAGGAGCGTATCCAAACGGTTATTGGTACACACTAGAAAGTCACTTTCCACGAATCGGGCAAGGCTTTGAAGAAACAGTTAAAGAACACCTAGACAAAATGCCAGACTGCAATTTAGTCATTATCGACACTCTCGCAAACGTAATGCCTATAGACGACACCCGAAGCGGTGATACTTATTTAAAAGACTACCAAACAGTAACAACTATCAAGAGCTTTGCTAGCAATTACCCAAACACAGCTTTTATTTTCTTGACTCACATGAAGAAAGGCGACGTTGAAGACATCGATTCCATTTTAGGCTCAACTGCTATTAGTGGCGGTTTTGATAATCTCTATTTCCTACGCAAAACAGGTTTTAATGGAAAGGCAACCATGACCATGACAGGAAAAGACGTGGCTCAAGAAACCTATGCTTTAAAGTTTGATAAAGAACTCACAGCATGGCAATACGTGGGCACGGGTGAAATGGCAACCATGAGCGATGCACGCTTGCAAGTGATTGAAGCAATGCAAGACCACGGTGCAGAAACCAAACAAGACATCGTACAACTGACAGACCTCAACGATGAAAGCACAAAAAGATTATTGCGCAGAATGAAAGATGACGGCGTGATTGAGATTACTGGCAAGAAAGGGCAGCAATATATTTACACCTTAACTGATAAGTTTAAAAATCAAGAAACAACCAGCACAGACTATGTGCCCAATGTACCCACTATACCCACTGTACCAACTGTACCAACCAATGTACCCACTGTAGAAACAGGCCAATCATTGATTGTTACCTGCGCACAATGTGGCAAAACATACCCACACACTCGTGAAACTTTCCAATCAAACAAAGGCTTATACTTCTGCTCACATCAATGCACCACCGCGTGGAAGTATAAAGACTGTAATGATAGTGTTGATAACAAGTAGCTAGTGGGTACATGGGGGTACAGTGGGTACATAGGGGTACAGTGGGTACATAGGGTACATTGGTGAGCAGGGGGATAGCCCTACTATAAAAAAAGAGTATTAAATTAATCTCTCTTTATATATAAGGCACTTAGAGCATTATCTCCATTTTACAGGTCGTTTATTTAAGTTGGAAATTCTATGTACCCTATGTACCCTATGTACCCTATGTACCCAATGTACCCAATGTACCCACTTCAATATGTCGCCATGTTTCAGCAAATTTTTAGCCGTATCATTTACACCATTTAAAAATTAAAATGCTTTAGAATCAAGAATATATTTTTTTAAAATGGTTTTGAGGGCTATAGATGATGAGAATGTTTATCCACATATCACATGACAGCAGTAACAACGAAGTTTTATAACTTGAATAGCGATGTACCCGCAATTGAATAGCGATGTACCCGCAACTTTATTGGAGAGTTGAAAATGAATATGAATCAACAAGATGTTTTTTTCGATATGGTGAAAACGGCTATAGATGATAATGGTGTTTATCCACATAGTGTGAATATTCACATTTTATTATTTTGGAGGTATTTATGAGCTTTGATACTACGAAATTTATAGACCGCTACGCAGAGAATAAAGTTACTTGTGTTTGTAGTACGTGCAAAACCTCAAATGTACTCAATTCTCTATCAGGCCAAATCGATTTAGAAAGAATTGCAAGCTTTCCATGTCTAACCTGTAATAAGCCAATCACTGTACCTGTTTATCTTTTCGGTGGTCAGTACGAAAAACAAGAAGAGTTATCATGAGCTTTCACGTTGATTGTCCCAACTGTGGTAAGTCTGTTGATTATGAAATTTAATATTGACTGCCCTGATTGTGGAGCAGCTTTAAAACTTGATGTGTCAGATAATATTGTTGAATCTGTACTTTGTAGCTGTGGTGCAGTTATCAGTGCTGATTTTGATAATGATTCTATTCCAGTACCTTTTGTACTTAACCGCCCTGATGATGAAATTCTTATTTCTTGAAAGGATTAATTATGACCTCTAAATCAACAGAACAGAACTACAAGCGATTAATTAGGAACTTGAGAAAGGGTGAGCATTCAAAACTACTAATTGGAGACCCTCAAGTCTCTCGTGATTACCCCAAACTCAGGCAGTCTGTCCGTATCAAAAATAAAGGCTTCACTTTACTTGAAGTCACCATTGCTATATTAGCCTTATCTTTCATGCTCCTTGGTGTAGTCAAAACTATTAAAGTCCAAAGCGAACACCGACAATATAGGGAAGCTAAACGAGCAGCGTGGAAATTAAGAGAGGAATTGATAGGCTATGCAATACTTAACAATCGCTTTCCTGAGAAGTTAAGTGAATTTACTCCTAATTTGTATGGTCTTGAATATGAGGTTGATCCAACTGCATTGGTAAAAATATTTAGTGATATTCTTATTTTTGAAGCTGATCCTACTTTGTGTGTTGAGCAGTACAGTGAAGATTGTAGCGACCCCGATAAAGAAAATATTTATCCCTTGTTCATATTAACCCACCCCGATTATCCCGATATTCAAGAATGGGTTACGATGAGTTATCTAGCGGGTTATGCTGTTAAAGGTTGGACTTATTAAATCCTGCTTTCATTTCTTAATGTTCACAACAATAATAAATCGTTTCATATACCTGAACCTTACAACTCGATATACTCTTGCGACTCTATTCAACCTTTGTTCTAAGCTCTCAATACCATGACAACACTACAAACTTTATTAGCCGACTACAGAAAAAACTATCTATCAGAAAGAGAGAAAGGCACGCGGTTTGAGCGTCTAATGCAGGCTTATCTACAAGCGGAATCTTGCTATAAATCTCTATATAAAAATGTGTGGTTATGGGATGAATGGGAAGGGCGCAAAGACTGGGAAGGACACCGAGGTGCAGATAAAGGTATTGACTTAGTTGCACAAGAATATTCAGGTGAATACTGTGCTATCCAATGTAAATTTTATAATGAATCCAGCATTTTAAGCAAAAAAGATATTGACTCATTTTTCACTGAATCAGGTAAACAACCATTTAGCCAACGCCTAATTATTTCTACAACAGATAATTGGAGCAAACACGCTGAATCTGCACTCGAAAAACAACACACTCCCGTATCGCGTATAGGTATTTCTGATTTAGAAAATAGTCCTATTGACTGGTCACAATTTAGTTGGGAAACTCCTGAACAACTAGCACTTAAGCCTAAGAAGCAATTAAGACCGCATCAAAAAAAAGCTTTAGACAAAGTATTAGCAGGCTTTAAAACAGCCGACCGTGGCAAGCTGATTATGGCTTGTGGTACGGGTAAAACCTTCACATCATTAAAGATTGCAGAACGCATCGCAGGTCAAAGCGGCTTTGTTTTATTTCTTGTGCCTTCTATTTCCTTACTCTCTCAAACCCTGCGTGAATGGTCAGCCGAGGTTAGCCCAGATATTGGGTTTAATAGTTTAGCGGTATGCTCAGATAGCAAAGTCAATAAAACCGAGGATATTCACGTTTATGAGATAGGTTATCCTGCTACAACAGACCCCAGTAAATTAGCTGAGGATTTCAACAAGCCTAAATCCAATGGCTTAACAGTGATTTTCTCAACTTATCAATCAATTCAGGTCATTAGCGAAGCCCAACAACAATACAATCTCCCTGAGTTTGACTTGATTTTATGTGATGAAGCTCACCGTACCACAGGTGCAACTTTCGCAGGCAAGGAAGAATCTAACTTTGTGCGCGTGCATGACCAAGATTACATCCAAGCCAAGAAACGTTTATACATGACAGCCACCCCAAGGCTTTATGAGGACAGCGTAAAAACCAAAGCTCAACAAGCAGATACAATATTATGTTCTATGGATGATGAAAGCTTATACGGGCATGAGTTTCACTATTTAGGCTTTGGTGAAGCGGTAGAACAACAGTTACTGTCTGATTACAAAGTGATGATCTTAGCGGTTGATGAGGCTTATGTCAGCAAAGAGTTTCAAGAGCAATTATCTAGCAGTGATTACACCTTAGACTTACAAGATGCTGCAAGATTGGTTGGATGTTGGAATGGTTTGGCTAAGCGACTGTCCAAAGATTCAGATGATTATTTATTGGCTGGTGATACAAGCCCGATGCGTCGTGCTGTGGCTTTTTGTAAGGATATTGAAACTTCTAAGCAAGTTACTAAGCTATTTGAAGAGGTTATCAATAAATATCATAACTCTGATAATGATAAGACTTCTAATAAGTTGAATTGTAAAGCAGATCATGTTGATGGCTCATTTAACGCCCTAAAACGTAACAAGCTTTTAAATTGGCTTAAGGAAGAACCCGAAGAGAATACTTGTCATATTTTAACCAATGCCCGTTGTCTATCTGAAGGCGTTGATGTGCCCGCATTAGATGCGGTGATGTTCTTAAATCCGCGTAATTCTCAAGTTGATGTGGTGCAATCTGTGGGGCGTGTGATGCGTAAAGCAGAAGGCAAGCAATATGGTTATATCATTCTACCTGTTGCAGTTTCTGCGGGAGTTCCACCTGAAATCGCATTAGAACAAGATAAGCAGAGATATAAAGTGGTTTGGAGTGTTTTACAAGCCCTACGGTCACATGATGAAAGGTTTGAAGCCACGATTAATAAGCTAGAACTGAATGAAAAGAAGCCTGATAGCATTCAAGTCATTGGTATTACGGGTGAACATTCAGATGATGGTGGTGCATTGGATCAACAAGACCCCAGCGTACAACACAGCTTACAATTTCCTAATATTGATAATTTACAAGATGCTATCTATGCCAAGATTGTTGCCAAGTGCGGTAAGCGTCTTTATTGGGAAATGTGGGCAAAAGACATTGCACAGACTGCAGAGCAACATATCACGGATATTAACAACTTATTAGAAGATACCGAACATAAAACCACTTTTGATAAATTCTTAAAGGCATTACAAACCACCTTAAATCCTGCGATTAGTCAAGCTGATGCTGTCGAGATGTTAGCCCAGCATTTAATTACCAAGCCCGTGTTTGATGCCTTGTTTGATGATTATGATTTTGCTGCATATAACCCCGTTTCTCAAGCTATGCAGTCTATGCTTGATACCTTGCAACAACAGGTGTTAGACAATGAAGCAGACAATAAAGCTGAAACCTTAGTCAAATTCTATGACAGCGTGAAGAGACGAGCGCAAGACATTGATAATGCAGAAAGTAAGCAGAAAATCATTATCGAATTATATGATAAGTTTTTCCGTACTGCATTCCCACGTATGGCTGAGCGTCTAGGTATTGTTTATACACCGATTGAAGTTGTTGATTTTATTATACAAAGTGTTGATGTGGCATTGAAGCAAGAGTTTAATCAAGGCTTGACTGATAAGGATGTACATATACTTGACCCCTTCACGGGTACGGGTACGTTTATGGTGCAATTGATTCAAAGCGGATTGATTAAGCCATCAGACTTAGCCCGTAAGTTTAAGCATGAGTTACACGCTAATGAGTTGGTTTTATTGGCTTATTACATTGCAGCAGTGAATATTGAGGCGGCTTATCATGGTGCTATCGGTGGTGACTATGTGCCGTTTGAAGGGATTGTGTTAACTGATACGTTCCAAATGACTGAAGATAAAAAAGAAAAAGATTATGCCAATTTGAAGAATAAGGCATTTATTTATGAGGGTGAAGGAATACCTGGAAACAGCAAACGAGCCAAGCATCAAAACCAGCAAGCCATTCAAGTGGTTATCGGTAATCCACCGTATTCAGCGGGACAGGGTAGCCAGAATGATGATAATCAAAATGTAGAATATTCTAATTTGGATAATAGTATTCGTGAGACCTATGCAGATAAATCTAAATCAGGCAATGTAAGAAACCTCTATGATTCCTATATCCGTGCAATACGTTGGGCAAGTAATCGGATTCAAGATAAAGGTGTGATTGGTTTTGTCACCAATGGTTCTTTTATTGATAGTAATAATATGGATGGTTTACGCCAATGTTTAAGTGGGGAATTTAGCGCGATTTATGTTTTTAATTTACGCGGGAATCAACGTACATCGGGTGAAACCTCACGTAAAGAAGGTGGTAAAATTTTTGGTTCTGGTAGTCGTGCACCAATTGCCATTACTTTGCTAGTCAAAAATCCGAGTTCTCAAGCTAAGCAAGCCACTATCTATTATCATGATATTGGTGATTATCTCAGTCAAAAAGACAAACTAGATAAAATCAAAGCATTTAGCAGTATTGATGGTATTGACTGGCAAACCATCACGCCCAATGAGTCACAAGACTGGATTAATCAACGAAATACTGCTTTTGATACTTTCACTATATTAGGGGAAAAGAAAAAGCAGGAAAACCAAACTGTTTTTAAAAGCTATTCTTTAGGTTTAACAACTAGTCGTGATTCATGGTGTTATAGCTTTTCTAAGCAATCATTATCGGAAAAAATACAAAGTATGATTGTTTTTTACAATCAGCAACTAGCGGAATATAAGAGACAGCTAGAAATAAATAAAAAAATGATTGCTAATGAATTTGTTGATAACGATGCAACAAAAATCAGTTGGTCGCGCGGGCTTAAATATCACCTATCTAAATTGCGTCAATATGAATTCTTAGAGTCATCTTTATTTAAAGGTCTATACCGTCCTTTTTGCAAACAATATATTTATTTTAATAGAGTTTTTAATGAATATGTTTATATTATGCCCCGAATATTCCCTAAACCAGAATTAACTAACAAAGTAATTTGTGTGACGGGTCGCGGTGCAACTAAAGATTTTTCTGCTTTGATTTCTAATACATTGCCTGATTATGAAATGATTTCAAAAGGTCAATGCTTCCCTATCAAAACCTATGAAAAGGCAGAGTCACAAGGTGGTCTTTTTGCAAGTGCTGATGAATACACAGAGCAAGACAATATTTCTGATGAAACCTTGCAAGCATTTAGAAAAGCCTACCCAGACCAAACCATCAGCAAAGAAGACATTTTTTATTATGTTTACGGCGTGTTACATTCACCAGAATACAAAACCCGCTTTGCATCCAACCTCAAAAAACAACTGCCACGTATTCCCTATGCAGCCGACTTTCAAGCCTTCCATACCGCAGGGCGTAAGCTTGCTGAGTGGCATTTAAACTATGAAGCCGTTGAACCGCATCCTGTTACCGAAACCAGCAACGCACAAAGCCCAGAACACTATCGCGTGCAAAAAATGAAGTTTGGCAAGAACAAAGACAAGACCACCATCACTTACAATAGCTATATCATCTTGAATGACATACCGCTTAAAGCCTATGAATATATTGTGAATGGCAAACCTGCGATTGAGTGGATTATGGACAGCTATCAAGTCAAGACAGACAAAGCCAGCGGCATCAAGAACGATTCTAACGACTGGTCACAAGACCCGCGCTATATCCTAGACCTGCTTAAACGCATCATCACTGTGAGTTTAGAATCTGTTGAGATTGTGGAAAGCTTGCCACCACTTAACGAGAAGAATTAAAGCGGTGAATAGGCTTTGCTTGAGCTATGGAGGCCAATAACCTTGGTTGCCTCTCGATAGCTCATCAATGCCACACCAATTAAGCCCATTGCTTTGACTTGAGTTAATACTAACCAGTTAAGCTATTCCCTAGTAGCAAACTTGCCTTTACCCTGACGAGCTAACATAAATATCAACATCAAAGCCAAGCCACCGCCACCCACCATCACCGTTGCACCGAAACCAACTAGCATTATCAACAACCAATCAGTCACATCAGATGAAGCCTCAGAATTCAGCATAAAGCGTTGTATCCTGTTCTCATCAGCATAATTCAGATTCAAGCGCAGTTCAGGCGTGATACGCTTCTCATCTTTACAGGTCATCACACGTCGAAAGGCTCTTGTATACATTTGTTCAACTAGTTTTATTTTCGCATGACTATTGAGCTTGTCCACATTATCCAAAAACAAAACCGTTCTTGTTTCATTTACATAATCCACCAGCACCTTGTCCTTTTCCACAGCTTTCAACTTCTTATAACTATCCTCACCTTCTAAATCATCATACCAAGCCATCACGTTAGGATTGCCACGCAACACAGCCAACGCATCGCCACAATCATAATAAAGAGGCTCAGGTGCTACATAATTCTTTTTTACATCAGCAAGTAACATCTTTTCAGTTGGCTTATCATCAAGCCTACCTTTTGTTATTTTATAAGCATAAGGTTGCTGTTGTTTACGCCATATATCGCCAGCATTATTGAAAAGTTTCATCATTTCACGCGATGCGCTAGACATGCCTTGCTTAGAATCCGCACCACCAACAATCAATATTGTTTTAGCCTTTTTTCTAACCACCGTTTCCGTTAAATCTTGACTGTACTTAGCTGACCGCTCACGAAAGACCGCCTGAGTAACACCTTTCTGTTTCTTATTAATTATTTGTATCCATTTCATAGCATTATCCTTTGGTTATTTCCTGGTTTCTTGGTACGAACCATATAACGAACCTAGATTGTGTACTAAACGATGTGCATTTATGGGTAGCATTATATTAGCTATGCACATTTTATGTAGTTGAATCAAAAGCGAAAGCAAGAGATTAGAATGGGTGGGTAAATCTAGTTGAGAAAAATGATAAGGTAGTGTGACAAATAAACGATCATCTAAAATGTACTTCCCTGATCCAAAAATCCCCATAAACCTCAAATAAAGTTAAACCTATATTTCCGCCACTCAAAACCATCAATCACACCATCTTCATACATACCAGCCCAATAATAGAAGAACGGGAAAAACTCCTCACTTCCTCCATGTACGTTATAAGCAACAAATAAAGAACAGCCTAGCAAAGTGAATGCTATGTAATATTCCACAGGTGAACCACAAGGAATACGCGCACCGAACAAATGCGACGGTCGCAAAGAATACGGACTTACAGGCACACCATTTCCACTTAACATATCAGCAACCACATGAGACAAGCCACCGATTGCAAACCACATTATTACCGCAAACAATTTCATATCAAACAAGAAGAATATCAAGCCTGTAATTATTGCTGCTAACAACCAGTGCGAAAGGATATGCGTCAGTGTTCTATGTTTAATGTATCCGACACTCTTAGTTGAATTCATTACCATTTCAATCCAATCGGGTGCAGTACTACCAGCAATAGCAAAAGGCAAGTAATACGGTGCTATAGGCAGAATCACTGCGGTTGCGACTATTGAATGATTAAACCATTTCATGCCTAAATCCTTTGGGTGCTGTACTGGTTAGTATTAACTATGCTGTATTGGTTAGTATTAACTGTGCTGTATTGGTTAGTATTAACTGTGCTGTATTGGTTAGTATTAACTCTGGTGTGTTGGTTAGTATTAACTGTGCTGTATTGGTTAGTGTTAACTATATTATTTCTTATTTGATGATGGTGGCTTATCCACAAACCGTGCAGATATTGAGCTTGTATTAAACTGAAGTCGTAAACTCCTTTCTTAGATTCCCACCCACCCCTTTAGTTTCTCGGTATATCAAGTTCCTAGCGACCCTCACACATTATTCCAGTATCAAACTCTTTATATAATCATCTAAATCCTGTCCTGTACCTTCTTTGCAAAGCGACAACAAACCCACTCTTGCAGCATTAGCCTGTACCAATAACGTATCGAGTTTAAGCTGTGCACTTATCACTTTATCCAAATAAAGCACCTGCTCATCAATAATTGCTACAACACCTTGTTTAACTCTGGTTTGAGAACGTTTTTCCAATGATTCGTATAAGTGCAATTGTCTTTGTACATGATGATAATGCGTGGTTGCTTCAAACAAAGACGCTATAACATCAGCCATTCTTAACCTTAAATTAGTCTCCATAAATACAAGTCGTTTCTCACCTGTACCAATCGACATCGGGATACTAAAGCTACTGTTATTATCTGACTGTTTGAATGATAAATTTGCACTGAAATTCGACTCTATCGGATAGCATTTATTTATTTTTGCAAGTATCGTATCGAATGATTCTGTAATTGTTATCGGCGTGATTTTTTCTATTGATTTAAAGTCTTTAGTCTTTTCGGAGAACGTGGGAAGCTCATAGCTTGGAACTACTTCTTGTTTTTCTTCTTGATTGATTTTTGAAGGCACGAATACAAAGTATAAGACGAGAAAGATTGCGATAACTGCGAAGATAATTAGCGGATTAATAGACGTTTTCTTTTTTTTCATAATGCTTGCCACCTACCGAATCAAAGCAAGTGGCTTATCCTTTTAACTACATTGAGCTGGAGTATCTAAACTTATTCCTTTACCAGCACCCGCAGCACCTGACCCACAGCTATCAAATCCTACAATATGCTTGTGTACATTCTCTTGTAATTCTTCCCATTGCACACCACCGAATAACCGAGCCAACATTAAGATTTCATGCTGATATTGCGTTGTATATCGTTGCTTTTTAAACGCTGCATTTTCACGTTCTTTAACTAAACTCCAAAGACTAGACGCATTGACAAGCCCCTGTTTTTGAGCCTGCTGATTGTATTTCAATTCCTCATCAGCAATCTTAAGCATTTGGTCTGACTGCTTATAATCCGCATACAACAATACAAGTGCAGTTACAGAATCAAGAAACGATTTAACAATTCTATCTTTTTCCTTGTTTAAAGCCTGTTTAGCCTTAGCCACATTCTCTGATTTCCCACCATCATCAAATAATGGAATCTGGAAAGTTAACGCCCCACGCATATCTGTACCGCTAGCATTTTCATTCGTTTGCTTTTGTGCTGAAATTGCACTCAGTCTTAAATTAGATTCCCATATTTTCTTGCGTTGTTTTAATCCAAGTAGCACTTCTTGACCTTCTAAAGATGGAGATTCCTCTATCACTATTTGTAGGGCTTTATTAAGTGCAGATTGTTCTATCTGGATTTGAGTAATGCTTATTCCTGGTGGCTCAATATTTAATTCCTCACCAATTGCATGAGCAGGAAATCCATAAGTTAGTATCAACGTTAACATTAACCCTATACGCATTGACTATTCCTTAACTATTCAAATATTTAGTTATATTATTGTATTAATATTCACTAATCAATCTTATTTTTGTATATTGCTTGATTTCAAGTTAATACTAACTGGCTTATCCAATCATCGTGCTGTTATTAAGTTATTTTTTCTTGTTTAAAAGATTAAAGCGGCTCATCAACTTATCCAATCATCATGCTGTTATTGAGCTTGTAATAAATTGTAGTCGCAAGCTCCTCATATTAGATTCCCACCCACCCCGAACGCTCATCGGCATATCAAGCTCCTAGTGACCCACACAATGTTTGCTATCACTACATTCCGCACCTTACGTTACGCTAAAGCTCCACTTCAGACGCTCCATTACGTTACCGCTCAACTAAAACCAAATTACGAATAAACGATAATTCAATAACAAACTATAGAATTCGCCTTTAAATTTTTTTTAAGAATTCCGCAAGCTACATCCGTAAAAAAAGATTTATGCGCTGTTATAAGGCACTTTTACAAATTTAAAAATTCTCTAAAGCGAAAAGACAAAAGACAAAAGCCCTAGTAATTCCAACATCCTGAAATTTGATTTTAGCTCGAAGCAAACAATCCATAGATTTAAAGATAAAAGATGTTTTTGAAAGTGGTTAATTGGCTTTTTGAATTTATCGGCTTACAACTTAAATTGCTGTATAAGTGCTTGAAATTATTGATTTTGCACACTCTAAATGTTATAATTATAGTGTGTTTAATAGGAGGTCGTTATGTCAAATTATAATTACAAAGTACCCTTTTTAAGTACCGTTCAACGTTCTGCCTGTTGTGCGGTTGCTCCTTGGGGTCGTTCTTGTTTGGGGGTTTCAGTTCGGGATTCTTCGCGTTCTGTCTCTGGTCAAGTTGCTATTGTTGCGTTCTCGTCGGGTTCTGCGGCTGGTCGTTTTTCTGTGGTTTGGGCTGGCCGGTTGCCTTCGTTTTGTCGGGGTTGTGTTGTCCGTCGGGGTTGGCTGTTTGGTTCTCCTGCGTGGTTTGTGTCTGTTCCTTTCTTGTCGTTAATTTCTTAATTTTTTTCTTTCCGCCTTCGGGCGGGGCGGCTGCGCCGCAAGACCTAACACAATGGAGTATAAAAATATGAAGTTAATAATTGCAGGCAGTAGAGACTTTAATAATTACAAGTTGTTATGTCAGCACATGCAGCAGCTTAATTTAAAGCCCTCGGAAGTTATCAGCGGCACATGTAGGGGTGCTGATTTATTAGGTGAGCAATGGGCTAATGATAACAACGTTAATATTGTGCAATTTCCAGCAAATTGGAATAAATACGGAAAGAAAGCCGGTCCTATAAGAAACAAGCAAATGGCTGATTATGGCACTGCATTAATTGCATTCTGGAATGGTAAAGCTGGCGGAACTTCTAACATGGTAAGGCTTGCAACAGTAGGCGGGCTTAAGGTCTATATTGTGGAATATAATAACCTTACAGATTCACTTTTTTAATTTATCTTTTCCTTTGGCTTGTGCATTTCAGCATAAGCCCTAACCCCCATCCATACCAAGCCCACAAAATAAAAAACAAAAAAAGCGGCTGCTAAAAAGCGGCGGCTTCTTTGGTTAATACTAACCTTCAAAATGTGAAAAGGGATTACGCAGACAATTCTACGCAACCCCTGAACGTGTTTAATAGGCTCAATGCCTAAGTACATAATAACAATGTTTTATTTTATTGCAATTTTTTATTTAAATGGTTTCTTATTTGCACATTATAGGCGATTATTCTATCTATAATGTGCTATAATATAATCACATTTGAAGGTTAATGCTAACCAGAGAATGCTAAGAGATACAACTATTTAGATGCTTAAAGATTTTAACCAATTCTTAAGTATTTACTTCACTTTAACTTAACCGAGAACCAGCATCATGTGCTACATAGAACAACAAACTAATCAACATCTCCGTGAACTTGACGCACGGGAACGCACCGACGCACAAAAAACAGAAATCTCCGAATTTTACTTTAATCAACTTGCTGATAATCAAGAATTTACAACCCAGTTTGTTAATGCTTTATTTACTGGTGATGATTTGGGCGACAAAGTCGCACTAAACGCACAGCATCTTATTCAATCCCTTATTAAAGACATTGCTAACTCAGAAAGTGAAACCGATATTGTGAATAAATTTAGAAATGGTATTGAGACGTTTTGTGATGAAGCGGCTAAACAACTTGTGGATTCAGGAAAAGATATTTTTGAATTAATTGATGATGATGAAACACGTTTATTTTAACTTTTAATATAGCGTGGTTACTTAACCATAGCCACGCTGTGTACTCATTTAAGAACCAACAAGTATAAGTAGAAGGATACACCAGATGCAAGAATACATCAAAACCTATCTTGACACAGCGCAACAACTTGCTGCATTGAAAAGCCAAGAATCAGAAATTGCAGCCCAAATCAAGCAACTGCAAACCATTCAAGATTCACTTATAAACGATTATCTTGAGCCGTATTATTTGAACGAATTAAAAGCCGCGAAAGATGCGAAGTTACAAACAAATCAAGGTGAGGTTTACTTTAAAACCAGACGTTCTACAACTTTGATTGTCGCTAATGAGCAGGATTTACTTGATGAATTGCGTGCTTTAAATCATCGCTAATAAAGCGGCTATAAAGAAAGATACCAGCCTTATTTCTCAGTTGAAAAATGCGCAGTTACAAAGCAATTTAAATCTGTCTCTCTCAATCAAACAAAGTTAGTATTAACTTATAGTCTTGGTTAGTATTAACCTAAAAAACAGACCTTTTAGTAATTTAACCATTGCTTTAGGTCTTACACAACAAACAAGAGAATCAACACAATGTCAGCACAAAAAGCCCACATCACGCCCGATGCTATCAGTAACGCAAACCCTAACAATATTGTTACTGTTGACTCAACAACGGGTGAAATCATTGATAAGCCCGAAGCTATCCAAATCACACCGCCATCAAATCCCATTGCTATTTTAGACACTCCACATAAACAGTTTGCAGCAAGTCTTAAACGTAGAGATACCAACCGCCAGACCTTTATAGATTGGGTTAATACTAACCTTGTTAATGGTACTGATTACGGCAGCATCAGCGTGAAAACCAAAGCGGGAAGACAAGTACAAACAAAACCGTTTTTATTTAAATCAGGCGCAGAGAAAATTATGGCTGTACTTGGCTTAATTGCTATATTTCCAAACCTACAAAAGTATGAAGAGGCAGCAATTGAAAATCGTGAAATATCACAAATTGTTTTACGTTGTCAATTGATTACGTCAGCAGGTCACATCATAGGTGAGGGCGTAGGATGCAGAAATGTTAGTAAAGATTTTGGGGATTTAAACAAGTCTTTCAAAATGGCTGAGAAGTCCGCAACCGTTGACTCAGTATTGCGAATCATGGGCTTATCTGAAATCTATACGCAAGACAAGGAATCTGTAGAGGAAGAAATGAGAAACGACACAGCCGCGCATCCACGCCAAGCGCAACCACAAAAACCTGAAATCCAATCAATCGGATTGCACAGCGACACCCACAAAAAAATTGAGGCAATGATTCTCACCGAGTCCAAAGTAAAAGGTATTAATCACCAATCTTTTAGAGACTTTGTTAAATCAACTCTTGTGTCAACAAGCAATGTGCAATTTGAACATTTCCCAGACGTTACAAAGGAATGGGCTGATTGGCTTATAAACAACATTCCCAACTTTGCAGAACAACATGCTAACGGTGCATAAGCTAGCTTAAAGCTCATTTTCACAAGTGGGCTTTTGGGTAGCAATATCGCTATCATTCACAATGGGAAATCCCGAAATGTCTAAATTAACTCAAGATACACCACTAAACAAAGCCATAGGTATCGGCTTGGTCACTCTAATTGGTGCAACTATTATTCTCGGCTCACGGGCAGTTTCTGCACAGGACATCACAATACAAGATATTGCAGATTATCACGGGACGGAATGTGTAGATGCTGATATTCAAACCAAAAATGGTACTAACTATTCCATTAATATCAATACTGCTAGTCAGGTAGATATTGCAGAGCATTTGTATTGGATTGGTTACAGCAAAGCACAAGCTGTAGTTGATTATCGCACTGACAACGGAGAATTTAATTCTTTGTCTGACTTAACGGCTGTTAACGGTGTAGGTACTAAAACGGCAGAAAAAAACCGCTGCTTTCTTCATTTGTTTCATTGCAAAAATGCAGATGGACAAAACACTAACGATGCAAGTCAATGTGCTAATCAAGCTTCTGAGTAGTAAAAAAACCTCAAACCTAATAGCATAGGCTGAGGCGATATTTTAATAATTTAAATCCAGTGGGCAGTTTAACATGCTGTCCACATTTTATATTATACAAGGTATTCGTTATGTTTAAATTTAACTTATTCCTTCCCACCGTAAACTAAGGAGATTTTATAATGACCTCAGATCATCAGATTTATGTTTTAGCTGACAAGCCCAAAACAAGCAAAACTACCAAAGCAAAAGCTACACTGAATAGTTGTGACTTTTATGTAAGCATTAAGGATTTAAACATAGCTAAAGAATATCTTTCCTTCAAGCCATGTAATTTACTCATCATTGATGATGTTTTATCACGCCATGAACTTGATTTTAAACAATTAGCTAATCTTGCTAAATCAATCATTGTTGTTTATACAATAAGCAAAACTGAATCTACAGATAATCACAAATATAGTGATTTATGTCCATTCCATGACTATCATAAACAAACAGCTATTGCTGCTTAATATAGTCGTTCTACTTTAAAGTGATACAGGACTGGCAGTCCTAAGTTTTAAAACCATTTGATATTTCAAGTATGTTAGGACTGCCAGTCCTAACATACTTGAAGGAATTGACTATATTATTATGCTTCTCAGTAAATCCTAAGCTGAGAGGCATATCATGCTCCTAGTGACCCACACAATGTTTGCTATCACTACATTCCACATTTTTTTATTATACAAAGAGTTTTAACTATTGAAATACTAACCAATATATTAATCGGTCTCGGAATTTTGGGAATGATTCTACTTTTTGCATTTCTTGACCAGCTTATTAATGGTAAAGCCTATGCTCAAGAACGAAGAGACGAGATAGATAAACTTGAAGAATTGAGACGCGAGCAAAATAGAGATGCGGACGCTGTATACTGGGAATATTTACAATCGACTGATAAAGATAAATTCAAATAACACAATTAACCTTAATCCTTCAGTCCAAATCGCAGCTATCAATATATTCCCCATCAAGTTACCACTCATTCTTATCCAAAGCTCATGGGCATACTACCGCCATCCATCGCGATTAATATCATCACTTATCCACAGCTCATGGGCGCGAATGGAAGGCTAGCTTAGAAAAAGCGGTTAGCATCATCACTTATCCAAAGCTCATGGGCATATTGCCGCCATCCATCGCGATTAACATCATCACTTATCCACAGCTCATGGGCGCGAATGGAAGGCTAGATCAAGAACAAAAAACGGGAAAAGCGGCTGCCAATCCCGTTAGTATTAACTTATAATCTTGGTTAGTATTAACTTATAATCTCAGTTAGTATTCACTTACAATTCTAGTTAACATTCACCCTGAGTCTTAGTGAGTATTCACTTACAATTCTAGTTAACATTCACCCTAAGTCTTAGTGAGCATTCACT
>JADGDW010000063.1:0-2987 GCA_016744725.1 Candidatus Albibeggiatoa sp. nov. BB20
CCTGATTCCCAAATTCTATTTGGGAGTACTGAATGGAAGCTCTGCTTCCCGTATCAGTAAAGTACAGTAGACAGGTAACAATATGTTAAGTTTTCTCATCAATTCCAAATAACTACATGAAGCGGAGCTTCACGGCATTACTCCCAAATAGAATTTGGGAGTCAGACAAAATCCCAAAGTTGGTTTTGCTTCTGAGTAATTTCTTGATTGCCCAGTCAAAGCTGACTAATTTTCTATTCATTTTTTAATTCCTGTCAATTCAAAGTCAAAGACAATTTACAAGGCTTTATGTCACTAACTCCTCTTTTCCTTTCTATCCACATGATGAATTGAGTGCCACAGCGATAGCATTGATAATCATTGAAATAATAGTACTTGTCGCCATTGCTTTATTGAATGTAATATCCATAAGAAAAAGAAAAATCAGTCCAACATAGATTAAATAGCTATATCCCATATAATCATTGTAGATAATAGTATAAAACCAGTCCTGCCCGAATAAATACATAGATGAGGCTGCAATGATTGATATAAGTAGCAAGATTGTTGGTAAAAGAAGGGATTTTTCTGCTTTTGTTGAAACAATGGAAATAAACAATATGAACAAAAATAGGCTGGCGTTGGATGCACAGAAAATACGTATATCAGTTAATAATTTACCAATAACTTTGACATATTGATCTTTAATCATATTTTGAAGGTTATATTGTGCTTTTTGAATACGGTGTATACGTTTGGTATAAGACTGAGTAATCGTTTCGGTAAGCTGCTTTTTCTTTTCACAGTCATAGCCACACATGGCTGCAATCACAGTGGCAATTTTCTCAGGTAAACCATTCTCAAGAAGCATTTTAATCTTTTGTTCTTCATCTCGGAATTTATTAGTAATGAATTGTGCTTTTTCCTTGAATGTGAAAACTTTGCTATGTTGATATTTTTCTCTGATTTTTAGCTCTATCTGTTGTTTAACAAAATGTTGTGCTGATATTTCTATATTATCCTGCTCGCTATAACTAAACCCTAATAATAAAGAAAATACAATGACTCCAAGAAGGCTGATGATACGCAATATTAATCTCATTACTTTTCCTCATATTGATATGATCTATATTTAAAAACGCTCATCAAATAGAGTTAAAACAAGAAACTATAGGGTTATTTTTACCTTAGAACAGTAAACTATAAAACCCCATCACTTACAATTCAATTTCAAATCAAAAATCGTAAAAATCGTCTAAATCCATTAGAATAACTTATAGTCTCCCTCTTTTTGTGAATTGAATAATACTATGATTACGAACGTCGCCGATATTAGAAAAGCCTTTTTAGATTATTTTCAATCAAAACAACATACTATTGTCAAAAGTAGTCCGCTTGTGCCTGCCAATGACCCCACACTATTGTTTACCAATGCGGGCATGGTGCAATTCAAAGAAACCTTTTTAGGCTTAGAACCGCGTGACTATGTGCGAGCAACTTCCTGTCAACGCTGTGTGCGGGCTGGCGGCAAACACAATGACTTAGAAAATGTCGGTTATACCGCGCGACATCATACGTTTTTTGAAATGTTGGGGAATTTTAGTTTTGGTGATTATTTCAAACAAGAAGCGATTGAATTTGCTTGGGATTTCATTACCGAAGTATTAAAAATTCCTAAAGAAAAACTGTGGGTCACAGTCTATGAAGAAGACCAAGAAGCTGAAGATTTATGGATCAAACATATTGGTATCGACCCCAATCGTTTATCACGTTGTGGCAAAAAAGATAACTTCTGGATGATGGGTGATACAGGGCCTTGTGGACCTTGCACCGAGATTTTCTACGATCACGGCGAACATGTTGCGGGAGGGCCTCCTGGTACACCTGAAGAAGACGGCGATCGCTATATCGAAATCTGGAATCTGGTATTTATGCAATACAACCGTGATGCCAGCGGCACATTAACCCCATTGCCAAAACCATCAGTCGATACGGGTATGGGCTTAGAGCGTTTATCTGCGGTATTGCAAGGCGTTCACAGCAATTACGAAATTGATTTATTCCAAGCCTTACTTAAAGCAGTTGGAAATCTTGCCAATAATCATGACTATAAAAATGGCTCTTTGCGGGTAATTGCCGATCATATTCGTGCTTGTGCGTTTTTAATTATTGATGGGGTTGTGCCTTCCAACGAGGGACGCGGTTATGTGTTACGGCGTATTATTCGTCGCGCGATTCGTCACGGACATAAATTAGGCATGCGTGATGCGTTTTTCTACAAATTAGTTGATGCGTTAGATGAGCAAATGGGTGAAGCTTATCCCGAATTACGTGAATCAAAAGCCTTAGCCGCGCGTATTTTAAAACAAGAAGAACAGCGTTTTGCTGAGACTTTAGACCAAGGCATGAAGCTATTAGAACAAGCGATTGCAGGATTAAATGGTGCGGAAATCGATGGCGCGACTATTTTCAAACTCTATGATACTTATGGATTCCCTGTTGATTTGACCAATGATATTGCCCGCGAACGTCATTTAAACTTAGATATGGCAGGCTTTGAAACCGAAATGGAAGCCCAACGCCAACGCGCCCGTGCTGCCAGTAAATTTGAAGGTGATTGGGAACAGGATGAAGAGTTAGATTTTGAAACCGATTTCACAGGTTATGAACAGACTGCGGATAACGCGAAAATTGTTGCTTTATATGCAGATGGTCAAGCGGTGGAACAATTACAAGCAGGTCAACAAGGTCGGGTAATTTTAGACCAAACTCCATTTTATGCAGAATCTGGCGGTCAAGTCGGTGATTCAGGTCAATTACAATTTGGCGACGCAATTTTTAAAGTATCGGATACGCAAAAAGTCAGTTCAGCATTTGTACATTTGGGACAGCTTGCTGAAGGAAACTTAAAAGTCGGTGCGAGTTTAACCGCTGAAATTGACACCCAACAACGTCAAGCCACCGCACGCCATCACTCCGCAACCCATTTATTACATGCCGCATTACGT
>JADGDW010000063.1:2997-17401 GCA_016744725.1 Candidatus Albibeggiatoa sp. nov. BB20
ACGTGGAGTTCTCGGCGATCATGTAAAACAAAAAGGTTCACTCGTTGATCCCGAACGTTTACGTTTTGACTTTGTACATTTTGAACCGATGACAGCAGAACAAATTGCTCAAGTTGAACAGATTGTCAATCAACACATCTTATTCAATAGCACCGTATCAACCCAATTAATGGATTTAGATCAAGCGATGGAAAGTGGCGCAATGGCGTTATTTGGCGAGAAATATGATAAGAAAGTTCGTGTGTTATCAATGGGACAAGACAATTTTTCCGTTGAATTATGTGGTGGCACACATGTGCGAAATACGGGCGATATTGGTTTATGCAAAGTGACAGCGGAAACGGGGATTGCAGCAGGCGTGCGTCGGATTGAAGCAGTGACAGGGCAGAAGGCTTTGGAATGGGTCAGTACGGCAGAACAGACTTTACAATCGGTGTCGGGTTTACTCAAAACCTCGCCCAGCCAATTGGAAGAACGGGTGCAACAATTATTAGAACACAATCGCAATACCGAGAAAGAATTAGAACGCTTAAAAGCCAAACTCGCCAGCAGCCAAGGTGATGATTTAGGTAGTCAAGCAGTGGATGTCGCTGGTATTAAAGTGCTTGCTGCCAATGTAGAAGGCATTGAAGTGAAACAATTACGCGATACGCTCGACCAATTGAAAAACAAACTCGGCACGGCTGCGATTGTATTAACCACGGTCAAAGGTGAAAAGATTTCGATTGTGGCAGGTGTGACTAAAGATGCGACTGATAGAGTCAAAGCAGGTGAATTAGTCAATCACGTAGCCAAACAGGTCGGCGGTAAAGGCGGCGGTCGCCCTGATATGGCGCAAGCTGGCGGTAATGATCCAAGTCAGTTAGATGCTGCATTGAAAAGTGTTGTTGATTGGGTGAAAGGGAAGGTTTAGCAGTTGGTTTGACGCATCTCTGCGTTTGCGGGGGTGTGTTACTAAATTAAGGAGTTGAGCAATGAGTACTAACATGACTGCTTATGATATTTATCGAGAATTAAATAGTCTACCAGAGAAAAAACTCGCTGAAATTTGGCAGTTTGTTGAGTTTATTAAATACCAAACGGCTGAAAAAAAGCAAATACCATCAAATCTCGAATTTTCTCATCATTTAACAGCATTACGCCAGAAAATTGAAGCAGAAAATATCAATATTGATATGGATGTTTTTGAAAATGACAGAACCATAGATGAAAATAGAGAAATCATTTTATGAATCCTGTGTATTTGCTTGATACAAATATTGTTTCTGAACCCCTTAAACAGAGTGCAAATGAAAAAGTGATTGAAAAGCTATTCTTACATGAAGGATTATGTGTTACTGCTGCTATGGTGATTTATGAGATATATCGTGGCTATCATAAAACAAGTAGTTTAAAAAAGCGTTTGCTTATTCAAGAGCATATAGAAAGTGTTATAGCACATATTCCTATTTTGTCTTATGACCAGAATGCAGCTATCTGGCACGCTGAACAGCAAGTAAAACTATCTGCTCAAGGGAAAACACCTGCACTGATTGATAGTCAAATAGCAGCAATAGCAAAAACGAATAATTTAATTTTAGTAACAAGAAATGTGAAAGATTTTCAATATTTTGAAGATTTAAAAATTGATAATTGGTTTGATTAGATAGAAGCGAAGTTCATTATGAGAGATGACCTATTCCGCCTATCCGAAGAAGCCTCCCTTGGAGTCTTATCAGCAGATGGGAACTTTGTATTTATTCTAGCAGTTAAGAAATAAAACTCAAGAATTTGTAAAATAGGAGAGTTGATATGTTTCAAGCAATAGAGGCTGAAGTTGATACACAAGGCAATGTAAAGTTATTGGAATCTATTCAGCTAAAGGAATCTAAAAAAGCTCTAGTTGTTATTTTAAGCTCATTAGAAGATATAAACACGACTGCTTTATTAAGTGAGTCGGTACTTGCACAAGATTGGAATCGTGAAGAAGAGGATGAAGCATGGGCAAAATTTCAGCAAATAATTTTTTGAGAATGAAAAGTTAAAATTTGTTAAAATCTCACATAAAAATAATGAAAAATCATTTCGTATGAGGGAATTGTTATGCCAATAAGCAAAAATAATCGTAAGAAGAAAAAAACTAATAATAATAGAAACAGAACTCCATTGAATAAGCATAAACTTGAAGGAAAAACACTTTCTCCACCCTTATCTAGTTTAATAAATGACGAAAAAACAGTGCTTTCATCTTGGGCTTATGAGCGTTTACCTGATATGTTATGGGCAGCAATTATTCGGGTAACTAATGATCAAGATTCTGCTATTGAAGAGTTTAAAAGAATACTAATGTTTATTGGTTCTCATAAAAATAAGGATAAACTTTATGATATAACTTTAACAGGAATCGCAAAATTAGATGAAAAGCTTAGAGACGAGCTAATTAATTATATTGTTCAAAATCAATCAACTGCTTCTGCTTTATCCGTTCTATTATTATTTGATTCACTTCCAGCACATGACACATGGAAAAAATACTTATCCTCATATATTCCTGATATTAATATCCTAATGGCTGCTGTCGGAGCTAGCTATCACCATCAATCCCAAGAAACAACTGACTGCAAATGGTTTCGCCTCATGGCTCCTATAATTTGTGAGCAATCTCATTTTCCAAAAAATAAGCAGGAACTAAGACAAAAACTTATTGACTACCCTTGTGAAGGAAGCGAAGAAGATATTAGACCAATGATTAGAGCTATGGAAGGTGGATTGAGCATGAACCCATTTATAGACGAAAAAGAAACAGATTGGTCAAAATCATTTTGGACTGAAGGCTGGTTGCATACTCCTTGTTTGTCCTTAACTGACGATACAAAAGTAAACATTGATCCTGTTCAAGTTCAAATAACTAGAAGCCAAGTGACAAAGGTTATAGAAAATCTGCAAATACACTGGGAAAATACACACACTACAACAGCTATAGATGCTAAACATGATGCTGTATTTGGAATTTCTTTCTATGTACTTCGTGTTTTAGATGAACTTTTAGGTATTGGGATTGGCTCAGGTATATTAGGTAGGCTGGGCTTACGAACAATTTTAGAAACTTACATAAATTTTCATTACTTACTTTCAAAGGATGATGCAGAACTTTGGAAAAAATGGCGGGTCTATGGTTGCTGGTCAAGCTAAATTGAACTCTCTGCGATTTGATATAGATATGGAGTCACCAAAATATATTAATTCTCAACTTCTTGAAGATATTGCAAATGAAGATTTGTGGGAAGAATTCTTATCAATTGAGATTGGTCATTGGTGCAATAAAGATTTAAGAAAACTCAGTTTACAATCAGACTTAAAAGAGCTGTATGATAGCTACTATTCTTGGACATCAGGTTATACTCACGGAGCTTGGGGAGCTGTAAGAGAATCATGCTATGAGACATGTGGAAACCCTTTGCATAGATTTCATCGTTATCCCAAGTATAATCAACTTTATGACACAGTATATGATTCAGCACAACTTGTAAACTTGATATTAGATGATCTAGATAGAGCCTATCCTGAATTTAAACCTAGATTTTTATCTTAAACTAAACGTAGCAGGTAACGAAATAGAATTTAATAAACCCAGCAAAATCAAAAATGAAATTCATTCAAAGCCATCTAAATAAGTTTTAGCTTTATTAGCATAATTTAGACTCGGCACTGAAAAGTGTTTTGGATTGGGTGAAAGGGAAGGTTTAAATAATAGGGAGTGTAAAATTTATTTTGCTTGGGCAAAACAAGTTTTGCACTCCTACTTTAAGTTATGGAGAATCAATAGGTTTCATTAATTTTCCAAAAATTGGCGAAGGTATTAAAGAATAATCCATCGAATATTTATTTTGTCGTAACCTTAAAATTTCGCACTTCCAAAGGAATACCCAAATAAGATATAAAACCGATAGAGCCTTTTTGAGCAAAGGCATGCTTGGTTAAATTGGCTCTAATCAACTCCACACCGCTGGCTGAAGCCACTAATTCAGTTTTGCTTAACTCGACTTTGACTTGTTCCCAACTGTCCGCTGGCAAAATGTAGCGCGATTTAGCAAAAAAAGCATGCTTCTTACCGATACTTACCCCTGTACGAATATTGGCATCAGCACGACAACCAATGGTGAAATATAAAATGTCATCTTGCAGATTTTCAGAAAAACCAAGCATCAACAATGAACCATAGGTTTTATCATCTTTCTTTTTATACCAAGTGTGTAAATTAACTTCCGCCTCTACAATCACTTTCTCTTGCTTAGTCAAATCATAGGCGGCATTTTGCGTCCATAATTTTCCTTTACCTTTAATTTCTAAGTGGCCATCAGCATTTATTTGAAATGTGCGACAAATATTACATTTCATTGCAGGAGAAAAATCAGGAAATGGAACATATTCATCGACCAAAATTGGCGCAGCTGCTAAATGAATCGAAAACAATAAACCACAAAAAAATGTGAGCCAACGCATAAGCTTATCCTTTTAAATATGAGAATCATCAATATTACTGTACTATAGAAAAATTCATTTGAATAGCAATCAAATTATACTGAAATATAGTGATTATGTTGTGAATGCTATACTGGCAACCCTTGAGTCATTGCAAAAGCAACCCAACATTGGCTAACAAGTATTAAAAGCCTACACTTGACTGACTCCCCCTCTGCCTAAAGGAGAACTTTATGCCGCGTTTACTCTTATTGTGTGCCTTATTTATAAGCCCATCACTTTATGCTGAAACTTTATTAGAACTATATGAACAAGCGATTCAAAATGACCCTCAATTAAAAATTGCAGAATCTGAAATACTTGCAAATCGTCAATTAAAACCTCAGGCTCAAGCAGCACTTGCACCACAATTAAGCTTAGGTGGTAGTGTTTCGGAAAGTATCAGCATGTCAGATTGGCTCACAGGTGATAATACTGAGTCGACTAATGCTAACTACAATTTATCATTGAGCTATGCGTTATATCGCCGTAATTTAAATATTGCGATCGAACAAACTGATAGTGTGGTGGCGCAAACTGAAGCCGCGTACGAAAGTTCAAAACAAGAACTGATGGTGCGCTTGGCCAATGCCTTTTTTAATATTTTGGCTGCACAGGATAATGTGAATTTTGCGCGTAGCACTAAAGAGGCTTTTTATCGTCAGTTAGACCAAGCCCAAAAACGTTTTGAAGTGGGTTTAATCGCGATTACGGATGTGCAAGAGTCTCAAGCAGGTTATGATTTAGCGGTAGCAGATGAAATTCTAGCGTTGAATCAAGTAGATAATGCAATAGAAGCTTTACGTGAAATTACAGGAAATTATCATAATTTAACTCAGACTTTGGACGAAGATATGAATTTAGTGTCCCCGGACCCTGAGGATATTGATGAATGGACAAGCATTGCTTTAGAAAATAATCCACAAGTGCTGGCTGCAAAACAGTCAATTACAACGTCGATGAAAGAAATTAAAAAGCAACGAGCTGCACATTTGCCAACAGTTGATTTAGTGGCTCAGCATAGTTATCGTGATCGTTTGCGCGGTGATAATGATTTATTGGGTACAGCAACGGGAACTGATAATAGTATTGGGATTCAAGTGGGTTATTTGTTATTTGAAGGCGGTGGCATTCGAGCTCGGGTTCGTGAAGCGCAACAGCGTCATACTCAAACATTAGATCAATTGACTCAAGTACAGCGCACCGTACAGCGTCAAACCCGTAATGCTTATTTGAATGTATTGTCTAGCATCAGTCGTATTAGTGCTTCAAAACAAGCGTTGACTTCAACTGAAACTGCGCTGGAAGCGGTTCAAATTGGTTATGAAGTAGGCACACGGACTTCCGTTGATGTATTGAATGCTCGGCGTGATTTATTACAAGCACAACGTGATTATGCCAGTTCACGTTACGCTTATGTTTTGAATACCTTGAACTTGAAACAGGCTGCGGGATTGATTGCATTAGAAGATTTTGAAAAAATTAATCAATGGTTGCTTGATGCTGAAGCGGAAATTGTTGAAGTTGATGCAGAACAAAATGAGGAAAGTGAAGAATAGTATTTTTTTGATTATAGACAGGCGTATTTTTGACAAGCATCAATACGCCTGATTTCTACAAAACACAAGACATGATAACTTGCTCCAACATGCCAATACTGAGTATTTTTTAATTTCTCTAATTCTAGTCAAAGACTGAAAAAGCCCATGTAGGGTGTATAAGCGCAGCGTCATACACAAAATAATGCCCATAATTTAAAACTGAACACTGGGTATTTTTATATAAAAAGCCCCATCTACGTGTGCACATAAATGAGGCTTCTTTTATCTAAATGCATGGAAATCCACTAGCCTTTTTGGCTAATTAATTCTTTCACCCATGTTGAATTTCGTTCACGGTTTAAGACTTCGCAACGTGCACGCTTCAAAACCACCGCAGCATAGAAGAATTTAAAGGCAAATGCCATCAAAATCAATGGGATTAGCATTTGTATATCAATAGCGACTTTACCTTTCATGATGTCAATCGTCGCACCTTGATGCAAACTGTTCCACCATGTAACGGAATAATGAATGATTGGGATATTCACCACACCGACTAAAGTCAATACTGAGGTTGCTTGAGCAGCTTTGCGTTTATCTTCGATTGCAGAATTTAAAGCGATAATACCTAAGTATAAGAAAAATAAAATCAATTCAGAAGTGAGTCGTGCATCCCAAGCCCACCAAGTACCCCACATTGGTTTACCCCAGATTGAGCCTGTGACTAATGCTAAAAATGTAAATGCCGCGCCAATCAGTGCAGAACTTGAGCCAATGATTTCTGCTAATTTTAATCGCCATACCATACTAACCACAGCCATTGTCGCCATGACCATGTATACAAATAATGACATCCAAGCGGCGGGTACATGAATAAACATAATTCGATAGCTATCACCTTGTTGATAATCTGGTGGTGCAACGAATAATCCATAATACAAACCTGCAACCATCAGAACCATACAGATCGTAGTAAAGAACGGAATAAAATAATTAGTGTAACCATAAAAATGACGAGGTGAAGCCATTTGATGGTAAAACGTCCACAGAAATTTAAGTATATTCATTGTATTATCTCGATTAACTCAGACTAATCCGTAATGCAGCAGAGGTCGCAAAAGGGGATAAAGTTAACGCTAAGGTTAACAAAGCTCCTAAAAAGTAAAGCTGTCCAACAATAGGTAAACCTTCTACTGCAACGTTAACGGCATTAGCCGCAAAAATCAATACAGGAATATAAAGTGGCAAGACTAATAATGAAACCAATACGCCACCACGTTTTAAACCCACGGTGAGTGCGACACCGATTGCACCAACCAAACTGAGTACGGGCGTGCCTAATGCTAGTGTCCAAATGAGTGCCCACATGGCTTGATTGGGTAAAAACATCAGCGTTGCAAGTAATGGAGAAAGTAATATAAGAGGTAAACCTGTGACTAACCAATGAGCCAGCACTTTGGCTAAAATGGCAACGGGCAAAGGTTGAGGACTCAGTGCAATTTGTTCTAGTGAGCCATCTTCAAAATCCGAACGAAATAAACCGTCTAGTGATAACATTGAGGCCAGCAAGGCTGCAACCCAAATTACCCCCGGTGCAATAATTTGTAAGTCTTTGGATTCTGGAGAAATACCTAGAGGAAATAAGCTCACCACAATAATAAAAAATAATAAGGGGTTTGCAAGTTCAGAACGGTGACGATAGGAAAGTAATAAGTCACGTCTAAGAATTGTTAAAAAACTGGTCATAAAGTAGGGCTTTGGCGTATTTTCAAATATCGCTTAGTGTACCAAGCAATGTTTTAACTGTTCAACTTGTTCAACAGGAAGTTGGGTAATTTTTGCAGTCAAAGAAATACTCATGCCATCAAGTAGCATTGTTTTTGCTATTTCTAATTTGCTTTCTAATTGCTTCTGAAAGATTAGATTGAAGCTTAGGCTTTTTATCTATTGGTAAATCTAAAAGCATAATGTATTTTCTCTATATATGAGGTACTGTTTTTTAGTCCATTAAAATTTTCCTGACTGGCTCAATTTGTTTGAAGAATTTAAAACAAATTTGTCTCACAGCTCAAAAAAACTTTTATACCCTCAAATAATTTTGGTAGTTTCTATTTAGTTCGACCTTTAAACTTTCCCCTCCCCTGAAAATTAAAAGCTTATTTTTTTATTTATAGAATTAATGAGTTAAATTTTTTCTTATCTCTTCAACTTGCTCGATAGATAAACGAGCTATTTTTGCAGTTAAAGCGACACTCATGCCATCAAGTAGCATCGATTGGACGGTTTCTTGCTTATCTCTTAACTGACTTGTAAGCTTTCCTTCTTCTGAAGAGCTAGCTAAGTAGTTAGATTTAAAATGCTGGGCTAGGTTTATTACCCTCATTTCTGATAACATTTTTATTTCCTCATAATTATACAGTTTATTAAATTAATTCCAGTCTACTTCACCCCTATTTTCTATAGATAAATATTAATCAATATAGTGAAGAGAGTAAAGTCGTTATCTGCATAATTTACAATTGTAGCAGCTCTCAAAAAGTTTGTATCAGTAAATTCTTATAATCCCGCACTTTTTCAATAGATAACATGGTTTTAATATTAGCAAACACAACCATTCTTTAGATTATAGCCGTTGTTTCCATTATTTTGACATATTTAAGCCATATTCTATATTTAGTCTAATAACTCAAATAACAGCTATAACTTAGAACATATTGTAATAATTCAATATTATTTTTAAAGGAGAGTCATAAAAATGTGCAATAATTTATTTATTACTCAGAGCGACAATCTTTATTTGGACAAGGTTGATCTGGAGTAGAAGCCAGCACCAAGTATTTATCTTGTATTATTAAAGATTGCTCATCTAAAATAATCGTCTCAGCATCATCAAAATCAATGACTTCAAATTCCTGCTCTTCTAATTCATCTTCTTCAACGATACTGGTTATAGGTGTAGCAATAGCATCAATCATTGTTGTTGCTTGACTCGTTGTGGGTGTCGCAATGGCATCTGCTAATTTTTCCGCAGCCGATTTAGGGCGCACTAAATCACCTTTTTGGCCACAATTCAGTAATGACAACAGACATAGACTATAAAGTAATATTCTCATATTGGTCTCTAAATAAAACAAAAGCCTCGTCTAAGTGCAATGAGGCTTTTGTAAAATTATTGACAACTATTTGATTCTCAAAAACACATTAACATTGAAAAAATCAATAAAATTGACTTGTTATATTATTTGGGCAAAAGGCTCAGCTTTCAGTTTCTTGTTTTTTCTCATTCTCTTTTGCATCATGTTCCAATGGTAACGGCGGTTTACCTGTATTATCACCAGAGTGAATTAAGCTGCCGTTAACCTCAGCACCCATCGCCATCTCAATTACGTTATAGTACACATTACCAAAAATTCGTGCACTAACTGCTAATTCAACATTTTCAGCAACATAGACGTTACCAATCACTTTGCCATTTAAAATTACATTCGGTACGCGCACTTCACCTTCAATAACACCTTGCTCACTTAAGGTTAAAACTGACCCACTATCTTCAGCGGCAACAATATTACCTTTGACTTTACCATCAATATGCAAGCCACCTGTAAACTGAACATCACCAGTAATTACAGTATCTTTACCTATTAATGAGTCAATTTGAGTGACTTTCTTTTTGCGGCGATTTCCCCACATTGATGTGTTGCTCCCTAGAAAATGAAATACGTAGCGTTTACTGATTGTACTGTCAGTCAATATTTTTCGCTATTGTAACAATAAACTAGCCCTAAATGTACTAATGGTTTCCATTTCTTTCAGCAACTTGAAAATCTTATAAACCTTCTACAATATGCCGTATTCGTTGCGCTGCTTCTATACATTGTGCCAAATTAGGAACTAAGGCAATACGTATTCGATTTTGACCGGGGTTAATACCTTGTGATTCGCGTGACAAAAATTGACCGGGTAACACGGTAATATGTTGTTGATTAAATAATTGTTGGGCAAATTCAACATCATCAATCGGTGTTCGTTGCCATAAATAAAAGCTTGCAGGTGGTATTGATACATTAAGCACAGGGGATAAAATTTCACTCACAGCTTTGAATTTTTCTCGATATAAACACCGATTTTCCTGTACATGGTCTTCGTCTTGCCATGCAACGGTACTGGCAGCTTGAGTGACTAACGACATTGCACAACCATGATAAGTACGATAAAGCAAAAATGCTTTCAAAATATCCGCATCGCCTGCCACGAAGCCAGAACGCAGCCCCGGTGCATTGGAACGTTTGGACAAGCTATGGAATACCACACAACGTTGATAATCATTGCGTCCCATGCTGGCACAGGCTTGTAACAAGCCAACAGGTGGTTGATTTTCATCTGCATACAATTCGGAATAACATTCATCCGCCGCGATAATAAAATCATATTCATCCGCTAATTGAATCAGCTTTTGTAAACGTTCTAAGCCCAACACTGTGCCACTGGGATTATTTGGCGAACACACATACAGCAATTGACAATCAGACCACACTTGTGCGGGAACGGCATCAAAATCAGGTAAAAAGTCACTGGATTCTAAGCTATTTAAAAAATAAGGTTTTGCACCACCCAACAATGCAGCTCCTTCATAAATTTGATAAAACGGATTCGGCATCACCACGGTAGGATTAGGTTTTTCACGATCGATCACCGTTTGGGCAAAAGCAAATAAAGCCTCGCGTGTGCCATTGACAGGGATTACCTGCGCATTAGGATCAAGACTGTCCGCAGTCAGTTGAAAGCGTTGGATGAGCCAGTTGCTGATAGATTGGCGTAATTCTAAACTGCCTTGTGTGGTTGGATATTTGGGTAATTGACTGATGGTTGCTTGTTGTAATGCCTGTACGATAAAGTCGGGCGTGGGGTGTTTTGGTTCGCCTATCGAGATGTTGATATGTTCTAATTCGGTTGGAGGTTGGCTGTCAGCTTTAAGTTTGGCTAATTTTTGAAACGGATAAGGTTGTAATTGCTGTAAATTAGGATTCATTATTATTGTCCGTTGGTATTTTCATAGACGCGAGAACGCTAGCGATTTTAATACTTTTCATCGAAAAAGCCTTGAACTCCAGAGAGCACAAAGCCTTTATTATTATGCGTTTTCAGCGATGTGAGAAATCCGCATTGATAAGTCAATCGCTTTAATATCCTTGGTAATCGCGCCCACTGATACAAAGTCCACACCCGTCTCGGCAATCGCTTGAATTGTATTTAAATTGATGCCGCCTGAGGCTTCTAGTTTTGCACGTCCATCAACGAGTTGCACGGCTTCTCGCAACATATCTAAATCAAAATTATCTAATAACAAACGGTCAGCCCCTGCATTGAGTGCTTGTTGCACTTCGTCGATGTCTTCCACTTCGATTTGTACAGGTAAATTGGCGACTTGTTTTGCTCTGGCCACCGCTTTCTGAATTGAGCCAGCTGCCATAATATGATTTTCTTTGATTAAAAACGCATCGAATAAACCAATACGGTGATTGCTACCGCCGCCACAAGTAACAGCATATTTTTGCGCAGTGCGTAAATGAGGAATGGTTTTGCGGGTATCTAACACAGCGGTTTTTGTATGTTTGACTTGTTGCACATAACGCTGAGTTTGGGTTGCAGTTGCCGACAATAATTGCAGGAAATTCAATGCAGCGCGTTCGCCTGTTAACAGCACTCTTGCGTTGCCTTCTAACTCGCATAATGTTTGATTGACTATGACTTCTTCACCATCTTCGACAAACCAGTTAATTTTTATATTTTGATCTAATTGTTTAAATGTTTCATCAAACCATGCAATACCACAAATCGTCATGTCTTCGCGGGTAATTACTTGGGCTGTGGCTTGTTGATGTTCTGGTATCAGTTGCGCGGTAATATCACCTGTGCCAATGTCTTCTTCTAAAGCATATTGGACAGTTTCAATTATATTGATTGGGAGTTGAGCTATGGCTTTATTTTTCATGAATTATTATAGTCATCTTGGTCAAAATATCGGTAGACGTAAACATAATCTATAACAACCCTTGATGTAAATAGTGTGAGGTGAAATTTTTGCTAAATAGGCTGACAGGCAGGGCAAAAATAGCTGGCACGTTGCCCAATCACGATTTTCTCGATTTGGGCTTGACCACAACTGCATGGTTTACCCGCTTTGCCATACACATGTAATATTTGCTGGAAATAGCCAGCTTGTCCGTCTGTATTGGTAAAATCACGTAGGGTTGTACCGCCTTGTTGAATCGCGGTTGTAAGTACTTGTTTTATGTGTTTTACCAGTTGTTCGTATTGTTCTAAGCTGACTTTTTGGGCGGGTATGGTTGGATGAATATTGGCTAAAAATAAGGCTTCGTTTGCGTAAATATTGCCCACCCCAACCACAATGTGACTGTCCATAATAAAGTTTTTTACCGCCACTCGTTTAGCCCGTGATTTTTGGTATAGATATTCACCTGTTAAATCAGCTTCTAGTGGTTCAACACCCAGCACGGCAATTAGTTTGTGTTGTTCAATGGGTTGATCTGTCCACAGTAAGCAGCCAAAACGGCGCGGGTCATGATAGCGTAAGCATAGATTATCTTGGAAAATAAGATCAATATGTTCATGCTTTTTAATTGGTGTGTCGGCGGGTAGCACGCGGAAACTGCCTGACATGCCTAAGTGGCTGATTAAATGGCCATGTGGGAATTCAAACAATAAATATTTTCCACGGCGTTGAATGGTTTTGATGCTTTGTTGTGACAGGGTTTCGGGCAAATGTTCAGGTACAGGCCAACGCAATCGAGTTTGTCGGATAATGACTTTAGATACGGTTTTGGATTGTAAATTATGGAGAATACCACGTTTGGTGGTTTCGACTTCGGGTAATTCAGGCATGGGAAGATTTACAAAGATATTTTATAAAAATGAGATGTTAGCATGATTTAAATCATTACTTGTTTGTTTAGATTTAAAGAATCATAATTTTCCAATCTATATTTGTAGATAGTTGGTAAAAAATTCATTAAAAGTATTCTAAAATGGATAATCAATTTCTGTTCATATTTCTTTCTATTTTTGTATTCATTCCTGCTATTTTACTCTGTATAAAAAATGATAAAGTACTAAATATAATTGGCTTTTTTGGTATACCCACGGCATTTACTATTGTTGCCATATTAAATCTAAACTCAAATTTTATCACTTGGAAATATTATATTGGCAGATTTTTATCGTCACTATTCTTTTTGGTTTTTGTAGTATTTTTGGCTACGTTAGTAGCGTATATCAATATACCTGGATTCATCGTCAAAATAAAATTATCAAGATATTCAGATATGGAATTAGAAAACGCTATTTCTATTGATAATTGGATGGAACTTAAATATATCCTGAGAGAATTAATCATAAGAGGTAAAGATTTAGAACCTTATAAAAATGTGATTTCTGAAATAGCAAGTTCAGATAATAAAATGATAAAAAATCATGCTGAACAGTGTATTAAAATCTTTTTTGTTAGGGGCAATGGTTCGGATACTTTTTATAACTAATTGCTTTTAAATTCTAGGCCAACATGAAAAATATTTTTCTTTTCAAATGGGTTCTATAGGCATGAATATCTGTTTTTCTTGGTTTTTTCTCGTTGGAAAAAAGAGAGCATTCAATAAATTTACATAATTAAAAAGGGCACTCAAAGTACCCTTAAAACAGGTTTATCTTAAAAATCCCTAGCTTTCACGTAATGCTTGGCGGCGTTTTTCCATCATTTTATGAATGATAGGCGCAAAAATAAGCTGCATTGCAAATCCCATTTTTCCACCGGGTACAACTAAGGTATTTGGGCGCGCCACAAAAGAATCATGAATCATCGATAACAAATAAGAATAATCCTGATTACGATATTTATTAAACCGAATCACCACTAAACTTTCATCTGCAGTTGGAATATCACGAGAAATAAAGGGATTCGACGTGTCAACCAATGGCACACGTTGAAAATTAATATGGGTTTTAGAGAACTGTGGCGTAATGTAATTCACATAATCTGGCATCCGACGAAGAATAGTATGAGTGACCGCTTCCGCAGAATAACCACGCTCATTGGTATCACGACTGATTTTCTGAATCCACTCAAGATTGACGCTTGGTACAACGCCTATTAACAAATCGACCCATTGATGTACATTAGCGGTTTCAGTTTGGATCGCACCATGTAAACCTTCATAAAATAATAAGTCAGAATCTTCATCAATATCTTCCCAAGGCGTGAAAGTACCTGGTTCTTGACCATAAGGGTCTGCCTCATCTTCATTGTGAAGGTAATAACGTTTTTGGCCTGCACCTGTTTGGCTATATTG
>JADGDW010000063.1:17411-22663 GCA_016744725.1 Candidatus Albibeggiatoa sp. nov. BB20
AAATAGCTCTTCTAATTTATCAAATAAATTAGCTTCTGGGCCAAAGTGACTGAGATGTTTACCATCTTTTTCCGCTTCAGCTATCGCTTCTTTCATTTGTTTGCGATCGTAACGATGAAAACTATCGCCTTCGATAACGGCTGGCTTAATGCGCTCACGACGGAACATATCTTCAAAGGCTTTTTTTACCGTTGTTGTCCCTGCGCCAGAAGAACCTGTAATCGCTATGACTGGATGTAATGCGGACATAAACTCCTCCTCAGAATTTTAGGTTGTGTTTTCTTTTTATAAGTTATAATGATTTGACTAAAAAAATATTTTATAGGTTATTATTTAACTTACGATTATTTTTGTTCGAAATGATAGTATTAAACGATTTTCAGGAATGTTAAAGCGATAAATTTTTATGTGAAGTATAAGTTTTTATTATAATTTAATAATATTAGGAAGTTGTGATAATAAAATGCGGAATATAATTAATAACCTACAGAAATTTTATTTTTAGTAGTGTATTGAACAGTATAGGAAAAGAGTCAGTTATACTGGAATAGTTAATGAATAAAAATCAATATAAAGATAAATCATGATAGTTTTTTATTATGCTTGACCTCAGTGCAGTTTGAGTCATATCTGCATTACACCCATTGCAATACACATAGCTTCAAGACTGGACACTGGCATGGATAAGGAATTTTTTGAGCTTGCTCCAACTCCCCAATGTTTGTTAACACATGAAGGAAAATTAGTTGAAGTAAATATGGCTATGGCTCGTCTACTTGGATTAGCCCGCCAATTACTGTTGGCAACCGATTTATTTAATTTTATTTATACAGAAGACCATGCAATTACCACCAAACAGCTTACAACCCTAAGTTATAAAAATACGATTCAAATTGAAAATCGCTGTCGGCAAGCTGATGGGACTTATCGTTGGCTATTGTGGACTATTAATGTTGCACCACAAGAATGGTGTAAAGATTATATGGAACCCTGCTTGTACTATGCCGTCGCCAGCGATATTTCAGCCTATAAACCTGCACAAGAAATTACCGAGGTTTCCGCACAATTTCAAACGAGCCAAAATTTTTTATCCGTTTTTTTCAATGAAGTACCTGTTGGGGTTTGTGTCACAGATGAAAATGGTCGTTTTGTTCAAGTCAATTCGACTTATTGCCAAATTTATGGATATACCGAAGAGGAGTTGTTAAGTCAGCATTTCACCATGGTTGTACAACCCCAACAACGTGATTATGCAGATAAACTATATACAAAATGTATTGAAGATGGTGTGAGAGAGCTGCCGGCTGAATGGCGGGTAATGCACAAAACGGGATTTTTAATTGATATTGAAGTCAATGCTTGCGTAGTGCAATTTCCTAATGGGCAACGTTATAAATTAACCATCATCAATAATATTTCACAGCGCAAACAGGCAGAACTGCAACGAGAAATGGTTGAAGAAGCATTAAAAGAACAACTACAACACAATCATGCCATTATTCAAAGTACCCTAGATGGATTCTGTATGCTGGATATGGAGTTACAGTTACAAAAAATTAATCCAACCTTCTGTCAACTGACGGGCTATAAAGAAGATAGCCTATTACAGATGTCTTTGCTTAATCTCATTGTGCCTGATAAACAAAAGCCTGCCCATGTTTGGTTGGAGTCGTTGAAACAGCAAGGTCAAATTACTTTTGAGACTCAGCTACGCCATTTCAATCATAGCTGTTTTGATACTGAAATCAGTGCAAGTTTAATGCGTTTCCAAAATCGAGAATTAATTTTTATGTTTTTACGGGACATCCATTTACGTAAAGACACTGAAACCGCATTGAAACAAGCTAAAATGAGCGCAGAAGCGGCAAATCGTTCTAAAAGTGAATTCTTAGCAACCATGAGTCATGAAATACGTACTCCAATGAATGGAGTGATGGGGATTGCTGAGTTATTGCTAGATACCAAGCTAAGTGCCCAGCAACGCCATTATGTGAATTTAATTAGTAGTTCTGGTGATGGCTTACTCATTGTTATTAATGATGTATTAGACTTTGCCAAAATTGAAGCGGGTAAGTTAAAACTTGAGCTTATTGAGTTTGATTTATCTAACTTATTGGAAGAAGTCATTGAATTATTTAGCCCGCCTGCTAATCAAAAAGGCTTAGAAATGGCCTGTCGTTTTCCACCATTACTGCCACATTTACTGATTGGTGATCCGGGGCGATTGCGCCAAATTATGACTAATTTATTGGGTAATGCGATTAAATTCACCGAACAAGGTGAGATCGTACTATCTGTTGCAATCATTGAGGATAATGAGAATCATCTTCGCTTACATTTTGAAGTACGTGATACAGGTATTGGGATTAGTGTAGATGATAAAACACGTTTATTTCAGCCTTTTTGTCAATTAGATAGTTCGACGACTCGTCAATATGGCGGCACGGGTTTAGGCTTGATGATTTGCCAACGTCTGATTGAGATGATGCAAGGTAAAATTGGGGTGGACAGCCAACTTTCACAAGGCAGTAATTTTTGGTTTGAAATTATTTTAAATAAATCTACTAATCAAGTGTGTCAACTGAGTAAAGAATTACCCGATATTGAGGTTTTAAAAGGTCGAAGCGTATTAATCGTGGATGATAATACAACCAACTGTGAGATTTTGTATACTCAAACTCTAAACTGGGGTTTGATTCCTGATGTTGCAATCAGCGCTCAAGAAGGACTTAACAAGATTTATCACGCAGCAAAAGAACAAAAATTCTATGACTTAGCCATTATTGATTTCATGATGCCGCACATGGATGGAAGCAGTTTAGCGCAACGAATCAAACTTGATAGCGCGATTAATGCTTTGCCATTGATTATGCTGACCTCAGTACATCAGCCAATGGATAACCCAGAAATCAAAAAATTACTGGCCAGTCGTTTATATAAGCCAGTTTCACAAAAGAAATTATTAGAATGTCTATTGCGTGCGATGTCACCTAACCTCAGTATGCTACTAGATGAAGATAGTACCTCAGCGCAAAAACAGGTTTTTAATCATCATTGGAAAGTCTTACTTGCAGAAGATAATTTAATTAACCAAGAAGTCGCTATTGATATGCTAAAAGGCTTGGGCTGTTACGTTACCGTGGTTGATAACGGTGTGGATGCACTCAATCGACGTATGACGGGTGATTTTGATCTGATTTTTATGGATTGTCACATGCCTCAAATGGATGGTTTTATTGCCACTCAAAAAATACGAATTTGGGAAGCTGAGCAACAATCGCTATCGCATATCATCATTATTGCCTTGACCGCCAATGCGATGCAAGGAGATAGAGAACGCTGTTTGGCTTGTGGCATGGATGATTATATTAGTAAGCCTGTCACATCGAAAGCATTACGCCAAACTATTTTACATTGGTTGAATGACAAGCTAACAGAGCATGAAACCATCAATATGCAGCAGCCTGTTAAGCAAACGGTTTCTCCACCTTATAGTCAGTTACAAGCAATTTCCACATTACCCATTGTTGACTCTAAAAGTCTTGATGTATTACGCCAAGAAATGAGAGGCCGTGGTATTGGTTGGTTAATTGATTTGTATTTGGGGGAGTTGCCTAATTATTTGGCAGAGCTAGAATCTGCAGTTGAGGAAAAAGACACAGAGTCTATTTATCTCGCTGCTCATAAATTTAAAGGAGGCAGTGCAAATCTGGGTGCTCAACAGATTGTCCAGCTCTGTAAGCTACTTGAAACGAAAGCCCGTGAGAAAGATATGGCCACGATTACAAGTTTAATGACAACGGTTTTACAGGCAATTGAAGATTTAAAACAAGCACTGGCTATTGAGAAGGAGAGGTAATTTTATCTTTGTGTATAAACTAGGGTATTTATTGCTGTTGGATACAAAACTGCCTAATATCATGATTTTAAACATTATTGGCTTAATGCGCTAGCATCATGCTAAAAAATATGTCATATTGGAGGCTATTAACTGAAAATTATCAATCACTTATAAGAATATTATTGATGATAATAAATCTAGTTTATAGCTAAGCAGACAATAATAACAATAAAAAAAATGGTTATGACACGAGGAGTTTTAGTATGACCCAATCACCCACAGAAAACCATTCGCCGACAAGTCGTTCAGGTACTGACAGCTCCCAAGCTGCATCAAGCTCAAAGCCTTATATACCAATAGCTGCACAGACTGGAGTCGAAACAATGGAATGTGGTGCTGCGATTGGTAGAGGACAAATGGAACAGTTTGTTAATAGCTTCCAGCAAAGTGCAAGACGTTGGGAAGGGATTGTTTATCCTGCCTTATTTGCGTTTGCAGTACTGGCCGCGTATGGCTTCTTTTTGATTTATAGTTTAACAGGTGATATGCGTTCTATTGCGCGAAGCATAGACCCAGATATGGCTCAACACATGGCAGCAATGTCACAAAATATTGGGGATTTATCCAAGCAAATTAGTACGATGACGGTGACAATGAATGATATTTCACTGAAATTGGATACTTTGCCTCCGATGTTGAAATATATGAGTTATATGGAACAGGCTATGGTGCGAATGGATGAATCTATTACGGGCATGGACAGTTCTATTACTCGGATGGATGAATCTATGGCTCGGATGGATGGGGCAATTAATCGCATGGATACGTCTATGTCTACTATGAATACTTCGATGGAAAAAATGACAGAAACAATGCGTACAATGAGTATTTCTACTGAGCACATGCGTCATGATGTAGCAAAAATGAGTTATGGATTGGGTAACTTGGCACGTCCCATGTCGTTTGTAAATAGTTTTCCTATGCCTTGGTAATGTTTATAGAATTGTCGTTTCTTAAAATCTATACTGTCCATCCTATCGAGCTTATCTACTCCACGAATACTGCTTGTTTCCATGAGAGTCTAGGGTTTAGTTATTGTTGGAAATAACATTTTCCTTTGTTGATAGCCGCTTTTTATCAAACTTACTTGGATAGTTTTGAATAAATTTCCTTTTTGATTTTACTGGGTTTATTAAATTCTCAAGAAGAAAACGACTATATTTTGCTCAAGCAACAACATAATCTATTTTCTGTCCTTAGCAAATTTTTTGCCCTTAAGCTTATTTGTTACGAATCCTTAACACAATAAAAAAGGGAGTAGACCGCAGCCCACTCCCTTATATTGTCAGATATTAACAATCTTGTGATTGCTCTTTATTTATTGCTGTTGGCATCCGATTGGCCATGTAAT
>JADGDW010000249.1 GCA_016744725.1 Candidatus Albibeggiatoa sp. nov. BB20
TGTATTCCATCTCTCATATTATAAGCCATTCTTGAGTTTAGGGAGATAAATCTGTTCGCCTGAAAGGCGAAGGTTTTAACCTTATACATGGAAATAAAACGACTATATAGCCAACATTGAATCAGATTTGAACAAAACAGAGACAAGAGTAAGAGCATAAAATAAATGACAGAAAAGATAAAGAGTTACAAAGCAATGAGCGGATTTAAGATGGGATTGGTAAAAATTTGAAAGTGGTCATAATTAAAGGTGTGCTAATGGCTATCCATCCTAATAATCAAAGATGGACAGCCTAAAAAAACTAATGGTTTTCGCTGACAATATTCAAAGTATATTTAGGAATTTCAACAACTAAATCTTCATCTGCCACAATCGCCTGACAACTTAAACGGGATTCCGCATCCAAACCCCACGCCTTATCCAGCATGTCTTCTTCTAATTCTGTTGCTTCTTCCAAAGAATCAAAGCCATCACGAATAATCACATGACAAGTGGTACAACTGCACGATTTCTCGCACGCATGTTCCAACTCAATCCCATTCAATAACGCAGCATCTAAAATAGTAATACCCGAATCCACGTCTAATTCTGCACCGTCGGGACAAACGGATTCATGGGCTAAAAAGGTAATCTTTGGCATCGGGGGTTATTCTCCTGAAAATTCTTCAACTTTATGACCTTGCATCGCTTTTTGGATACTGCTATCCATGCGTCGTGCGGCAAAATCTTGGGTCACTTGGTCTACATTGGTCATGGTTTGTTTAATTAATTTTATATCCGAACCGTGTCGGGATTGTTGTAGCTGTTGTAAAGCGTGTTGAATCGTACTCAATTCTTGCTCAGATAACAACTCACTGTCTGCTTGTAATGCGGCTTCTAAAGCGAGTACAACCCGTTCTGCTTCCACTTGTTGTTCACGCAAATTACGCACATCAACATCATCTTCAGCATGAGTCATCGAGTCTTTGAGCATGGTTTCGATTTCACCATCAGTGAGACCATACGACGGTTTAACCGTGATTTCACTGCGTGTGCCTGTGGTTTCCTCTTGTGCCGAAACACTTAATAAACCATCAGCATCAACTTGAAAACTGACCCGAATTCGCGCTGCACCTGCCACCATTGGCGGAATGCCACGTAATTCAAATCGCGCCAAAGAACGACAATCAGACACTAATTCACGTTCGCCTTGTAACACATGCACGGCCATTGCGGTTTGACCATCTTTGAAGGTGGTGAAATCTTGCGCCCGAGCAACGGGAATCGTGGTATTGCGAGGAATCACTTTTTCAACCAAGCCGCCCATGGTTTCTAAACCCAGCGATAATGGAATCACATCTAACAATAACATGTCATCGCCTGATTTATTGCCGACTAAAATATCTGCTTGAATTGCTGCACCAAGCGCAACCACTTTGTCAGGGTCAATATCGGTATGAGGTGTACATTTAAAGAAATCACCGACTTTCTCACGTACTCTAGGCATCCGTGTTGAACCACCCACCATTACCACTTCACTAATCTCTTCTGTTGTCACGCCCGCATCACGTAACGCACGACGACAAGGGGCTAAGGTTTTTTGGATTAAATTGTCTGCTAATTCGTGTAATTGATTTTTATCTAAGCTGCCTTTCCAGCCTAGCACTTCAATATTAATATGCTGTTGTTCGGTCAATGCTTCTTTGGCTGCACGCGCCATGTCGAGTAATTCACGGATTTTTCCTTGGTCTACGTCTTCAGCAATATCCGCTTGTTGCATTATCCATTGGGCAATTAAACGGTCAATATCATCACCGCCCAACGCTGAATCACCCGCTGTCGCCATCACTTCAAATACGCCACGCTGCAAACGTAAAATCGAAATATCGAACGTGCCACCACCTAAATCATAAATGGCAAAAATGCCTTCGGCTTGTTGGTCTAGTCCGTATGCTACAGCGGCGGCTGTCGGTTCATTGAGTAAACGCAATACATTTAAGCCTGCCAATTGTGCTGCGTCTTTGGTGGCTTGGCGTTGTGCATCATCGAAGTAGGCGGGAACGGTAATCACTACGCCTGTTAGTTCATCACCTAAACTGTCTTGGGCGCGTTGTTTTAAATTTTTCAGGATTTCCGCTGATACTTGTACGGGACTGACATCACCCGCCGCAGTCCGAATCATCGGCATTCCGTGTTCATCATTAGTGATAAATTCATAAGGCAGGCTTGAACCCGTGGTTTTGACATCTTTCACGCCGCGTCCCATTAATCGCTTTACTGATGCAATGGTATTAAACGGGTCAGTCACCGCATGTCGTTTGGCTTCGTGTCCAACGATAGGGGTTTGTTGTTGTGAATAACGTACCACTGAGGGGAGAATGTGCCGTTGTTGTAGGTCGGGAAGCGTTTCTGCAATCCCGCTTTTGACCGTGGCAACCAGTGAGTTTGTTGTGCCTAAGTCAATACCCGCCGCAAAACGGTGTTGATGTGGGGCGGTTGATTGTCCGGGTTCAGCAATTTGCAGCAAAGCCATGAAGCATCCTTAATTTATCTCAGAAGTGGTGGCTTATATTATAGGGTTTGCAGGGTAAAAACCAATTGAAAGATTGCTACAACGATGTTTCTAAATCCATTAGGAAATAGGGTGATTTTATTGGGGTTTGCGTTTTTTAGGTTGTTGTCGTCGCGGTTTGGAAAGTTAAAAATCGCTTGCAAGATTTGAGGTTTTGGTATGTCATTATTGTATGCGCGGTTTGATGAGGTTGTGTGATGGAAAGTGGACAGGCTGTAAAAGTTGAAGGTGATGTTGATAAGTCAAACATTATTGCGGGTGGTTCGGGTAATCAGCAGCATATTTCAAATCATTATTACAATACTATGTATGGCATTATTGCGGCGGTGATTGGGGTTGTTGCAGGTGCATTTTTGCTGAGTGATGGCGGTGATGTTACTCAGCAAGGTGATAATAGTATTATTGTGTCGCATACGGGTATGGGTGATATGAATATTGTTAAGCAATATGGTGTTTCTGAGAAAGCGTTTGCTCAATATGCAGCGGATTTGGGTGTGACTGATAATGCGGTCAAGAATTTCTTTAGGATTTTAGAGAAAAACCAAGTACCTCGATATAATTTAGATGCGAAGTTACGGGAAATTGCCAAAAATTATAAAAATTTGTTAGACAATGCCAATATGCTTGATGTATCAGATGATCCAGAAGTACAGCAATATTTACAGCAAGCACGGCAGTTTATTGAGGGTAAAGATGTTAAGGTTGATTTTGATAGAGCAGATGAATTGTTACAAAAAGCGTTTAAGCATGAATTGGATGGGATTGAAAAACTGAGGAAAATGGAGGAGAAAATCAAGAAGGTAAAAAGAGATAAGACCATATCTGCTGCAATAATTTTAGGAAAGCGTGCAGATATTGCAGAAATCCAATTGAAATACCTTCAAGCTGCGGAATATTATCTACAAGCAGCCAATTTCTTACCAGAAAGTTATGATAAAGCTAGATATTTAAATAAAGCAGGACTCAATTTTTATGATGCTAATAAGTATGACCAAGCTTTACCTTTGTATCAACAAGCTTTAGCAATTCGTGAACAAATATTAGGTACGCAACATCCTGTTTATGCTAATAGCCTCAATAATCTTGCTTTACTATACCATGACCAAGGTCAGTATGAGCAAGCTTTACCTTTGTTCCAACAAGCATTAGCGATTCGTGAACAAGTGTTAGGCAAGCAACATCCTGATTATGCTCTGAGCCTCAATAATCTCGCAGGTTTATATCAATCCCAAGGTCAGTATGAGCAAGCCTTACCTTTGTACCAACAAGCTTTAGCGATTCGTGAACAAGTGTTAGGCAAGCAACATCCATCTTATGCCACTAGCCTCAATAATCTCGCAGAATTGTATCGTGCCCAAGGTCAGTATGAGCAAGCCTTACCTTTGTACCAACAAGCTTTAGCGATTCGTGAACAAGTGTTAGGCAAGCAACATCCATTTTATGCCGCTAGCCTCAATAATCTTGCAGGTTTATATCAATCTCAAGGCCAGTATGAGCAAGCCTTACCTTTGCACCAACAAGCTTTAGCGATTCGTGAACAAGTGTTAGGCAAGCAACATCCTGATTATGCCACTAGCCTCAATAATCTCGCAGGACTGTATCATGCCCAAGGCCAGTATCAGCAAGCCTTACCTTTGTACCAACAAGCTTTAGAAATAATTGAACAAGTGTTAGGCAAGCAACATCCTGATTATGCCACTAGCCTCAATAATCTCGCAAGTTTATATGATGCCCAAGGCCAGTATCAGCAAGCCTTACCTTTGTTCCAACAAGCTTTAGAAATAATTGAACAAGTGTTAGGCAAGCAACATCCTGATTATGCCCTAAGCCTCAATAATCTCGCAGGTTTATATGAATCTCAAGGTCAGTATGAGCAAGCCTTACCTTTGTTC
>JADGDW010000064.1 GCA_016744725.1 Candidatus Albibeggiatoa sp. nov. BB20
GTTTTCGATGGTTATTAATGGCTATAACTTAAAAAGTTAATAGATCATTAGATTCAGAATGGTGAAAATTTTTTATATTAATGTGCATATTTTTGTGAAAAAAGTGTTGGTGTTGTCCGTCCTACTTTATAAGACATTAGCAACTGAATTTAGCACTATCTTTGTGCACATAAAAATCCTAGGAACTATCACAAAGAAAAGGAGGAGTGCTTATGTATCCATGGGACTTATTACACTCTCTATTTGGGCAGCAGATTGACCACTGTAGTTTTGCTGCGCCTTATTCACAGCTTGTGCCCGTATCATTTGCTGTGAGCTACATGCAGTCTCACAATCCGCAATCCTGTGGCACTGTATGGAAGGATACATTTGAAGTAACGGGGAAAACCTTATTAGAAGATGATTTGCCAGAAGATACTGCATATCAACATAAAGGCCAGCATTACATGTATCGTGGCACGATTCCCGAATTCACGATATTGGCTTCAAATAATGTGCAGTTGTCATCAATAGATGAGCTTGAACAGTTTTTAAATCAGGAATTAATCTGTTTTAGTGCATTTTTTGAGCAGTTATTAAAGTTTGATTTGAAATTGAATCAACTATTGCGAGTAAGCACAGATAAAAGTCAGCACTACCGTTATGTATATAAGTTTCAGCCCAAACCTGAAAAACGTTATTACGACTTGTATTTAGATTTGGCGTTACAACATACAGCATTAGATAAATCTGAACGGGAAGCTTTTGCAAAAAATTGGTCACAACGACGACATACAACATTATCTGCGTATATAGGTCATTATGAGTATCTTAAAACAACCCACAGTTTTGAAGGTGCTTTGTATGCAGTAGAACAGATGTTACGCCATCAATGGTCAGTTGATATGCTGCCCGAGTTGATGAAAAGTTTTCAGCAAAAAGTAGAAGTAGCCAAAAATTTGGTTTGGGATTCAGAACACTATTTGTATATTGAGAAAGTCATCGGAGACTATATTCACAGACACTATTTTGATAATTCATTGTTGCACGGTAAGGCGCAAGATGTGGTGTTAGCAGATTTGACTCGCTGTGCTTGGCGAAAAATCCGCAGTTATCAAGGGAATGGTCAGTTTCGTGGTTTTATTAAGAAAGTCATTCAAAATAAAATCAACGATATGTGGATAGAGATTCAAGGTAAGCATCGGCCACCAATGTGGGTTGTGTACAAACAAAAAGAAGATACCATTTACAAAACGGCTTATGAAACTCTGTTAAGAAAGCAGCATTCAAAGCAAGAAGCATTGTCCATATTGATGATCCATTATCCTGAAAAGGAAAAGCAGTTTATTCGTGATGTGATTGATGACGTACTAAAAAACTGTCCAAGTCACACCACAATCTCTGAAGTAGGATTAGATGATGATGATAGATATCAAGACAATGCTGATATTGAAAAAGCCTTACAACAATTACAGTTGGATGAAGTCTTAGAACAATTAAACCAACACTGTCTTGAGTTCACTGAACAATCAGATACTAAACAATTGCTTACTTATTTTGAGCAGCGTATTGATTTAACAACTGAAGATAGATTAATTCTGAGAATGAAGTATTTAACAGGTCTAACTCAGCAACAAATTGCAGATGCCTTAAACACCAGTGTAAGTACGATAAATCGTAGATTAAAGAGAATTCTGGGTATATTTAGGGACGGACTCGATGATTGTTTTGGAGTAGATGAGTAATAGGTATTTAAAGCGTCGTATTTGTGAAGTTGCCATTTGTAAATACGGCGAATGTATTACACCGCTAAGTTTTATACATCAACCTAAAGATTGCACTTTTTTGATCTATAAACTTGGTTTTAGCAATGGGGTGAGACTCATGGAAAATCATATAACAGCAAAGCAAAAAATTGATCATTTGCCAGACAGAACAATTGCTTTATTGGCTTTGCAACAAGGTTCTGCAACCAAAGCGAGCACGTGTCCAATGGATATTGAGCTAGCAGATTTTATGCAAGGAAAATTAAAAGGCCAAGCACGCGAGCAAATATTAGTGCATTTAGATCAGTGTAGTGATTGTTATCAACACTGGATGGATGAATTGCGTATGCAGCCGAAGCCAAAACAATCGTCAGAGCAGCAATCGACACAAGATGTTTGGTGGCATAAACTCGGGGAGGTTTTGCACTTAAATCATCCTTGGCAGGTTTCTACCTATTTTGCGACGCTGGTTATTTTTGTGGTTTTGATTCAAGCTTTGCCCAAATCGGGCGATGATGATACAAACTCTCCCGTTGCAGAGCATAAAGCATTTCCAGATTCTATTGCTGCTGAATATACTGCAATGATAAATAGAGGAATAAATGTTGAAAAAACCCACACTGTATCAACGTCTAAAGCAGTTGGTTTAGGTGAAGTTCAATTGAGTAGTGGTTCAACAGCACATAAAAAATGTTTAGATAATGGTTTTGAGGCTTTGCAGAATAAAGCATCACTTGTCACCGAGTTTGACCAACAATACAAAACAGAATGTGAGCTTGGACAATGGGTTGCGTTAGTCACTGTTGCACTGAATAATGCTAATACATTAGAGACAGCATTTTGGCAACGCCAATTAGAGCGAAACCAATATTTTGAGCAATATTTTAGCAGCTTATCCAGACAGAGCATTGTTAATGAGTTACAAGTTATTGGTGTTAATTTGCAAGATATTATCGAAGACCCAACTAACGTTGAAGACCCCTTTATCATAGAAATGTTGCAAGGTAAGCTAAAAGGGCTAAGCCAAAATCACCTATAACGATAAAGAGACTGAATAATTTGAGGGTTTATAATAATGATTCAATTGAAATATTTTCTAACTATTTTTTTATTATTTGTGCTACACACGGCTTGTACACCTGAAGGCAATGCAGAACAAAATGAACTGTCAAGAACCTTTCCAGGTAAAGCCAATACAGTTGATCAATTTGCCGATAAAATAATGTCTACCCCCGCTGACATCACCGCTATTTTTGATAGAATAAATGCGGTGGCATATACTCAAGTTTATAACCCCCAATTAGCTATTATTAAAACGGATGATAGAGAGAGTATTTCAAAACTTACTCCTCAAGCACTTGCTGATGGCAGTATTATTATCAGTGATAAAGTGACTGCGAAAATCCGAGAATATGCTGCAACAAATCCTGATTTATTTGAACCTCTTATGGCCTTTACTATTGGGCATGAATTAGCCCATTTTGTACATAATGATTTTAAGTTTTTACTTGAGAAATCCGAGCCTAGATATGAAGATAAGTATAAGAAAGACATTGAATTTCGAGCTGATAAAACAGGTTTTCTTTATGCTGCATTTTCAGGTTATAAGGTGGGTTTATTAATTAAACATGAAAGAATTGTTAAGCAGTTCTTAAGCCTTTTTTTCGAAACCACCAATAGAGCTACTGTAAATAATGATGGAACATATCCAACGCCAAAAGAGCGTGCAGCTCAAACCATGGCTACATGGAAAACCTTACATAGAAAATACCCATTTTATGAATACGGGGTACGCCTTTCTATTTTTAATCAATGTAACGATGCCATATTTTACTTTTTTGATGAGTTCCGTCACACTTATCAAGGTAAAGAATTACAAAATAATATCGGTGCCTGTTATTTACAATTAGCTAAAGCGGATATGCAGGATGCGGCTTATTTTTATTGGCTACCTAATATTTTAGATGGTGATATTGAGAGTATTATTACCATGGGCAGTACTGTGACTGATTTGAAAAACTTAAAAAGTGCGCGTCTGATTGAGAAAGTCAAAGGCAATCTTGAAGAAGCTATTCGATATTTTGGGCTAGCGATAGATACTGCTCCCTATTATTTACCCAGCTATTTAAATTTAGCTACGAGCCATTTATATTTAGGCGATCCAGATTCAGCAGGCTTAACTTTAAATAAGGGTTTAAAACAATATGAGAAATTAGGTGCTCAGCAGCGAGACAGTAATATTGAGATTCGGTTTAAAATGTTACGGCTTATAGCACAATATGAAAACACATGGATCAGTTCTGCTCCTTTGCAAAATATCACAAGTGGCTTGAAACAAATACTTCAGGACTATGAAAATCCACCCTTAGAAGTGCAATTTAATTTAGCCCGTTTGTTAGAAGTTGGAGATCGTGCAGCAGAGGCTCAAGAGCACTGGAATAAGTTGAGTGAAATCCGTTCACAATTACCTAGACCTATTTTGGAAGTTGTATGTAATGAGCAACAAAGTATATCTGCTTGTCTTAAATTAAACAAAACATCAGAAAATACTAAACAATGGCCAGCGCCTGAAGAATGGACACAATATCAAGGTCGTGGAATTATAGGTGCAATGCACAAAAATGATTGGAAAAAACGACTGAATGAGACTTGGTATAAAATGCAGGTTTCAATTTATCAGTCACCAGATGCTGAGTGGGAAGCACTATTTTTCGATGGTTATCCTATTTTATTGATTAATAGAACGCCTAATGAAACATTTGAAACGCTGAGCCAATATTGCCCGTATACACTTCGTCAAAAAAATATAGTTGAAGGTGATGTTTATTTATGCGAAAACTGGGCGGCGAAAGTAGTTAATGGCAAAGTCACCGAAGTTTGGACACATATGTAAACAGTTCATTGGTGAGAACGAGCCAATAGCTTATTCTCACCAAAAATATGATTAATTCCCCGTCAATTGTCTTCTAAAACTAGGCAATAATAGTAACAACATTGCCAATACCAATAAATAAAAACGCTCATGCCACAAACGTTGTTTAGCGGTATCTTCCTCGCTGGGGTTATCCAATTGATGATTTATTTGCGCTAAAATGGTTTCTATATCCTGATTTTGGTAGCTTGCCCGTTGATAAACACCGCCTCCTGATTGAGCCAATTGTTGCAAACTGGCTTCATTTAGTTTAGAAATCACTACTTTTCCATCATTATCACGTTGCCACGTTCCATCCGCTAATTCAATATGTTTGCCTTGTACTGTTCCTACACCTAAGGTATGCAAATGAAATTCTGCCTGTTTCATCCATTGTAGACTCGTGGCTAAATCTTGCTTTTCAAAATCGCCATCACTGATAAGCAATAAATGTTCAGTGCCTTTTTGTTGGCCTTTTAACCAAGCGGCGGTTTCTTTTAAAGCAAGGTTTAAACGACTGCCTTTTTCCGCATCTTGCATCAAACTGGTATCTAAATGTAGCAAAGTCGATTGTAAGTTCTGGTAATCATCACTCAACGGTGTGACCAAATGTGGAATCGCTGTAAATACCATCAAACCCACATGCAAATCGGGTTTTGTTTCTAAAATAGCTTCAATTTCCTGTTTCGCCTGTTCTAAACGAGAATAGGGCATATCTTTAACCAGCATTGAATCTGATAAATCTAATAAAATCATCAGATGGGTTTGTGGTCTTAACACTTCTTGCTCTTCATAATCCCAACGGGGCGCAGCCAAGGCAATAATTCCAAGCAAAAAAATGCTAATCCACAGCCATTGTTTATAATCAAATCTTTGCTGGCCATCTTGCTGTACTAATAAATGTGGCAATAAATGAGGGTCTGCAAATTGTTGAATTTTTTTATGCTGCGGCTTTATCCATAAACCAGCGAGAATAAGCAATAATACAATGCCCAATCCCCAAAACCAGACAGGTTGTGCAAACTCAAATTCCGCAAAATAATCCATATCAATCCTTTTACTTATTTTTGCTCAATATGATGTGTTTTTAAATCTATAAAATCAATATCTCATTTTCTATAGGAATAAAAAAAGCCCCATCTACGAGTGTAAATGAGGTTTCTTTATAAAATTGGCTTGAGTTAGTTCTGTTGCTGGATAAATTCATGGCATGTAGGAATGAGGTATAAAAATTCAACGCCAATAACATCTATCATTTTGCCTATCACTTGCTAAAGTTTTAATAACTTCAGAGGTGAAAGGGTTTTGTCCCTGTTTTAAAATATTTAACCATTGAAAGTCTAATCGTTGTGTTTGATAAAAACTTATATCCTCTATTGCTTCTTTTGTATCTCCTAGTAAAGCTCTTGAAATTCCTCTATTTAAACGATACCCAACATCTTTTGGGTTGGACACAACTATTTGATTACAAAATTCTATAGTTTTATTGGACTGATTGTATAAATTTCCATACCAACAAAAGGTATTAAATATAGACATATTTGTTTTAAGCTTTGGGTTAAGAAACAGAGCTTCATGATAAGTATCAATTGCCTCAGCAATATAACCATCTGAAGCTAAATCACCACTTTCATCTAGCAATACATCAGCATATATCTGGTTTGCTTTGAGTGTTGCATTAAAGCTAAGTTTTGTGTCTAATTTTAAAGCGGACTGGTATGTATTTATTGCTTCTTTTAGTTCACCATTTCTAGCTAGTTTATGTCCTTCGCTTGTTAAAGTTTGTGCATATACTTCTTTAGCTCTAGTTTCAGGATTGAAGCTCAGAGTACTATCAATATGTAATGCCTGTTTGTATTTATCTATAGCTAATTTAATTTTGCCTTCGAAGGCTAAACCATTTCCATTTCCTAACAATACTTGTCGTGCATATATAGCATTAGCTAACTCTCTAGGTTTTTCACGATCTATTCCTTTCAACCATTTAGTAGCTTTATCTATATTTCCCAGAAGTATATGATTGACTCCTCGTATATAGGGTGCTAATTTTTTATGCTGTTTGTGTACATAAGCAGGTTTGTCTTCATTCAAATGATAATAGTTTTTAAAAGCTTCAAATAAAGGCTCTGTATCATTAATTAAATATTCTAATGTGAGAATGCCAATAAATTCTTTATCAAAAATAATTTTTTGAATATGGATCATATAGATAGCTTTGGTATTATTAGAATCTGATAGCAAGTTAATTTCGAAAAAAGGAACTCTAGGAGTTATAGAATCAAGAGGCATTATTATAGGAGGGTATTCACCGATGATAAAATATAAAAGGTTACTATATTGGCTAACTAGCAGACTATCTGATTCTTCATGAATTTCATCATGTTTTTTAGTAGCAAAAATATTTCTATCTCTCGTAAATAGATTAGCTCTATAAAAATATTTCTGTGCTATTAAAGCTTTAAGATTTTCTTCAGCACTAGAAGCATCATAAAATAATAATGCTCCAGACGAATTTTCCCCCATTAACCTTCCAATTGCTGTAATTTGAGAAATAAAAGATTCGGTGTTATTTTTTTGATTTAATTTTTCTTGGTTTACCTGCCATAAAAAAGCTAAGCATAATATGACGAATATTACTCCAATAAATAGAGTAGACTGCTTACGTCTCTTTTTTATTTTTATTTCATTTTTTTCTTCAATTTCACTAGCAGTTAAGAAATCCATTACAAAATCAAAATCATCCCCATACCGACTTGCCCATTGTTTTGTAGGTTGCTTATCTTTTTTCCAATCAACAGCTTGTTTTAAATCGGGATTACGCCATAACGCAGCATTACCTTTTTTCCAACGCTGTGCAGCATCCTCTAAACGTGAATACAATTTTGCAGATTCAGTTTCTTCCTCAATCCATTCTTTCAATTGCTGCCATTGCCGAATCAAACTCTCATGACTGATGTCAATCACACTATCAGGGGTTAAATCTCGACCTAAAGGTGGCATCACAAAATGTCGTCCTTGCCCACGAAAAATATCCACCACCTCAGCAACTGCTTGCCAATCTACATCAGCTTGTGCGGCAATCGCAGACAATCGCATAGGTCGACGTGTATCGCGCTGAATATCAAACCGCTCCGTCAATTGGATAAATAACACCTTAGCAATACGCTGCTGTTTAGCATTCAAACCAAAATACACCGAATCAATATGCTCTGATAAGGCATTCTGCAAACCGCCAATCTGTTCATAATGCACTGTCGTAATTACAGTATGTTCCGTATTCTCCTCACACGCTAACCACCACATTTGCATCAACGCATGTTGTATTACAGGTAATTGATCTTGCTGATAAGTCGCATCATTTAACAACTGATTCAATAACGTTGGTTCAATCTCACCTCCAAATACACTGGCAGGAAACGCAATCGCCTCACTCAACTGCTCACGAGTCAAACGCGGAGTCAAATACAAACCATGATTCACTGCTTCTGGCAAACCATAAAACGTCGCACAATCCCCTAAAAAATCCGAACGCATCGTCATCACCACATACACCTGCGGATGCTGACTACTGCCCAATAACAACTTTACAAAACTGGCTGCTTCATTCTTGTCTCCTTGTTGGTAATAGCGAAAAATCTCCTCAAACTGATCCACCACCAACAAAATGTTTGCACCTTCCTCTAACGGCGATTGCTGTAACAACTCATGTAAACTGTACTCACCACGCCATAACTGCGCCTGCAAAACTGCCTCATCCTGCTCAAACACACTCTGGTGTAATGCCTGAGCTAAACGCGCCATCGGCTGATTACTGGGGCGCAATTCCGCAATATGCCATTGACCATTCGCGCTTGCTAAAAAACCTGCTTCCAAATTTGGTAACAAACCTGTACGCACCAATGACGATTTACCGCAACCCGAAGTTCCCACAACCGCTAAAAAATGAGTCTCACCTAAACGCGCAATTAACTGATCGACATGCTCTTCACGTCCGAAAAAAATATCAGTCTCATCACGCTCAAATGGGCGCAATCCAGGATAAGGGGCAATACTCATGCGCTTAAGCTCCGTAATAATTGCTGAAAACTAGATTCACTATGACAAGCAAAGACTTCCATTGCAGGGAATTTCATTTTCAGAGGCGGTTTATTTGGTATGGGATGATCGCAAATTGCAATGACCTTAATCGGTGCATCACCTTGTGATTTACGTTTCGCTTGGACTTTTTGGCAATAAATTAAATTCTGGCGGATTTTAGCCAATGGCGTTTTAGAATAAGGCACAATCACCGCATGACAAATCAATAAATTATCTTCTAAATCTTTTCTTATTTCAGCAGGCGGCACACCATCTGAAACATCTATTGGCTGTGAATAGCAAACCCCTTCATCATCTAACTTAGTTTGTAAATGTTGTTCAAAAAAAACTTTATCCTCAGGTGCAACATGTACAAACACAATCAAATCAAAATCACACTCTTGATTCACAATATTGGGTTGGGGTTCAGGTTTAGGCTGTAAAGCGGTTAAAATATGTTGCTGAAAATTGACTAAATCATCTGTAATCGGATTGACTTGTAAACAGGCATCAAGCTGAGTCAAATCTGAGCCACACCACTGTAATATTAGTAATTGCAGGGTTTTAGCTGCTTCTAACTGTATTTTGCTATATTTATTACTTTTATCATCCAATAATTGCACGAACAAATCACTCTGGGCTAAATCATGCTGCAATAAAACTTCTGCGGCATCAGTATATAAATAAGTTTTATGTTCGGGTAATACGACAAGTCCATGTTGCTCTAAATAACGCTTCACTTGAGAACGCTGAGGCTCTAAATCTGGGGAAACTTCAGCTAAAAAAATCCGCTTACCCGCTGAATGTGCATAATAATGATTGTGAATTTCCACTTTTTTATCACCGCCTACTTTATCGCCCGTCATTTTGTCACCGCCAACGATGTCTTGACCTGCACTAATATCAACATCCCGCCCCACTTGCCCAATATCAAAACCAGCCTTATTTTCTGATTTACTAGACACAGACATTGTTCTTAATTTTTCCACCACATCAACTGCGATATCTTCCAGCCGTTTATAATATTCTTGTTGCTCAGGGATGGCCTGCAATATTTCAATCGCCCCAGATGCGCCATATTCCCAAAACCGATAATTCAAAACATCAATGATTTGTGCTGGGCGTTGTTGAGTAGAAAGCGACTGTAACTCAACTAAAAATAATCGTTTTGTATCTTGCCCTATTTGATTCATTATTAAAGAAAATTCTTGTTGACAACGTGGCGAGTTTAAATAATTTGCTGTCAGAATTAAGATAAAAGTAGCAGCTTGCTCAATTAGAGTCTGGGCAATATCAGTATTAACATGTGTATTACAAGGCTGTTCATCAAATCGAATAGAATATTGTTCAGAACCACCCAATTTTTGCGCAATAGAAGATGTTAATCCTCGCATCAAATCCATGATCCAAACTTGATTATCAATGGGATTACAACTGACAAAAATATCATGTTCATACTGCGTAAAAGACGGCATGACAGCATCTTGCTCCTACAATCATAGATAGTAATGACGGACAATATAATCATAACAAATCAAATATTCATTCTAAATGATTAAGTAAAATCTGGGCTGATGAATAAAAAGAAAATTCAAGGAATGCACATTAAATAACTTCATAAAAAAGGAGTATAAAACCTATTTTGCCTAAGCAGAATAAAATTCACACTCCTAAACTGGCTCAATTTCATTTCCAAATTATCGGCCAGAAATAATTCCTCAAAAAACCATTATCTAAATACAGAATCGGTTGAACCTGTGGTTTGCCACGTACCATCACCTTGGCGGCAAGCAGTACCATTGATGACTTGATCCTGACCATCAATAACGGCAGTCGTCGTATAATCTCGGCATGGCTGACCCGTTGTTGCATCATTATAAGTTTTAGTCGGGGTCACTTTATATTCACGGCCACTATCAGGGTTGCGCCATTGAACAACTTGACCTGTTGGGGTGCTTTCCAAAGCATTTTGTGCGTATAGCTCATCGGTTTTATCCATCGAATTACCAACGACACCCCCTAGTGCAGCACCTGCTAATACACCACCAATGGTTGCAATGGTTTTACCACGACCGCTACCGACTTGAGAACCCAAAGCCCCACCTGCAACACCGCCAAGCACTGCACCTGTTGCACCTTTGCTAGGCCCTTGGCAGCCTGCTGTAAATAAAGTACATGATACAAAACCGATTAATAAGCCTTGTCGAATTCGTTGAAATGGCAACATAAATTAGCTCCTTTATAAATTAGTAATTCACAATAAAACAATATAATGACAAAATCTACATAAAAACGTAAGCAAGCTGGGCTATACTTATGCAATCTTTAGGCAATGTTACCGTGCATAAAACAGATAACTAAACATATACAGCCTACACTAAGTCCGTCTCCCAAATTTAAAAAAAGTAGTCTATTCTACGCATAATAAAGACCTCACAACTTAGCCACCAGAGAGACCTTATGACCGCAGCAAAAACATTACAAATAAGCGATGATTTACAGCGTATCATTGACGCTCGTCATCACGATCCATTTTCGGTACTGGGTAAGCATACTGAAAAAGGTAAAACTATTGTTCGCGCCTATATTCCTCATGCTGAAGAAGTGACCATTGCAGAAGGCAATCTTGTAATGCAACGGATTCCAGAAACCGACGTGTTTATCTGGGAAGGCAAAGCAGAACTACCTGATCGCTACCGTTTCATTTGGAAAGATAAAGCTTCATTACACCAGCATATTACTTATGATCCTTACTGTTTTCCGCCACAAGTCGCTGAATTTGATCGCCACCTATTCAATGAGGGTAAACATCGTCATGCGTACCGAATCTTAGGATCACATATCCATGAAGTTGATGGTGTGGGCGGGGTTTTATTTTCGGTATGGGCCCCAAATGCAGAGCGTATTAGCGTTGTGGGTGATTTTAATCGCTGGGATGGCCGTATGCACCTGATGCGGGTACATGGCAGTAGTGGTATTTGGGAATTGTTTATCCCTAATGTTGAAATCGGCACTTTATATAAATATGAAATCCGCAATCGGCATTCTGGTGAAATTTTACTCAAATCTGATCCTTATGGACAACAATTTGAATTACGCCCAAACACCGCGACGATTGTACCCAAAGCAGAACCCTATAAATGGAATGATGATAAATGGATTGCCGCGCGTGAAAAAGCCGATTGGTTACATACCCCGATGTCTATTTATGAAGTACATTTAGGTTCGTGGTGGCGTGGTGCTGAAGGTGAATTACTCAATTATCGTGAATTAGCCCATAAATTGGTTGATTACGTGATAGAAATGGGCTTTAGTCATATTGAATTATTGCCAATTACAGAACATCCTTATGATGCATCTTGGGGCTATCAAACCACAGGTTATTACGCGCCGACCAGCCGTTATGGCACACCTGATGATTTCCGCTATTTTGTCAATTACTGTCATGAGCATGGAATTGGGGTATTTTTAGATTGGGTACCTGCGCATTTTCCCAAAGATGCCCACGGTTTAGCCCGTTTCGATGGCACACCATTATATGAACATGAAGACCCACGCATGGGTGAACATTTAGACTGGGCGACGTTGATTTATAACTATGGCCGGCATGAAGTACGCAATTTATTGGTTTCCAGCGCAGTATATTGGATTGAAGAATGTCATATTGATGGTTTAAGAGTAGATGCGGTTGCATCGATGCTATATTTGGATTACTCGCGCACCGATTGGATACCTAATGAATTTGGTGGACGGGAAAATTTAGACGCGATTTATTTTTTGCGTGAATTGAATACTGTAGTACATGGTGATTTTCCCGGTGTATTGGTGATGGCGGAAGAATCTACTTCATGGCCACAAGTGACACGCCCAATTGAAATTGGCGGGCTTGGATTTAGTATGAAATGGAATATGGGTTGGATGAATGACACTTTATCCTATATTTCCAAAGAAAGTATTTATCGAAAATACCATCAAAATATGTTGACTTTCAGCATGTTGTACGCATTTACTGAAAATTTTCTATTGCCATTTTCTCATGACGAAGTAGTGCATGGTAAATTTGGTATGTTGAACAAAATGCCGGGCGATGATTGGCAGAAGTTTGCGAATTTGCGCGTATTGTATGCTTATATGTTCACTCATCCGGGTAAAAAATTGTTATTCATGGGCACGGAGTTTGGTCAAGGCAATGAATGGAATAGTGCCACCAGTTTGGATTGGTATGTGTTGGATTATCCCGGCCATCAGGGCATTCAGCGTCTGGTCAAAGATTTAAACCATTTATATCATAATACCCCAGCATTGCATCACTATGATTTTGATTGGAAAGGCTTTGATTGGGTTGATTGTCACGATGCCGAAAATTCGATCTTAGTTTATCTACGTAAAAGCGAAGATGATGTGTTAATTGTGGCGATTAATTACACGCCCGTACCACGTCATGATTATCGAATTGGTGTACCTGAAGCAGGGCAGTATCAGGAGTTATTAAATTCAGATGCAGAATGTTATGGTGGCTCAAACTTAGGTAATGGTGAACGTGACTTGATTGCGGAAGAAATGGCATGGATGGATAAACCTTATTCAATGTTGATTACAATTCCACCATTGGCTGCTGTGGTGTTTAAACCGATTGGTACAGTTGGGAGTACGGTTGTAGAAACGTCAGAAAGCGTGACAGATTTGACAGGTAAATCCGTAACAAAGACAGTAAGAAAAAAAATGCCTAAAGCAAAAAAATAGTTGTATTATCAAGGAATAGAACTTTAAATTAGGCAATGGATTGCCTAGGTGTAATACAGATAATTGATATATTCTGTTGCTTTAGTTGCGTTGAGTTTTATATTATCTTTGTGCTTAAAAACCAACTTTAATTGTTTATTTGTTTAAAATCAAACTGTTATTATTTTGGCATAGAAATTGAGTCTACTGTTTTTAACGTTGCGATAGAAAAAAATAAGCGTCAAGGTATTGTATTCCAACATAAAATATGTTTTATTGTCTGCCTTTTAGGTGTGCATACTGCGACTGCTTAATGATTAGCGCAACAGCCTTATGTTTAATGATTTAAAACGTAAAATAGATCATTCGTGAATTGGGCTTATTTCTGACCAGTTTAATAACATGTTTAAGAATGCTGTTTAGCAATGCTAACACAATGATGGGTAGGCATTCCTTCATAGAAATAGACACAATATGCGATAAATATTTAACGTTAATACATCAAATATAGAAAAGGGCTACTCCTCGTATTGATAAAATTGTTAGAGACACCATAAATACCCATCTAGCTTTAGGGCTTAGGAGTAGGAGATTACATCTAACAACGGACTAACAACGAAAAATGTCAGAACAAATTACCCCCTCTCAAGAAGAAAATCAATTGTCACCTGAAGATGTGCTTAGAGTGCTGAAACAACGGTTTCCAAAGGCATTTGTATCACCTCCAGAGCCAGCGAGGCCATTGAAGATTAATATTCATTTGGACATCCGTGAACGATGTGCCGAAGAGTTTTCCAACCGTGTGATTGCTCGCGCTTTAAAATTATATGCCAAAAATAAGAACTATCATGCTTGCTTGACTGCCAATTCAAAACGTATTGATTTAGATGGCAATGAATGTGGTGAAGTCACTAAAGAACATATTGAATTTGCACATCAAGACCAAGAGAAAAAACACAAAGCACAACATGATGTTGATAATATACCAGTAGAAAACCCTGTCCCAGAAGGAACGCCACTTATCAGTGTACGTTTAGAAATCAATCTTAAGATTACTGAATTGCCACATGATGTAAAAACCTCAAAAAATGGTTGGCAAGAATTTTTTATCAATGCAGATAAATACCCAGTAAAAGTGTCTATCCGACCTAAAACATGGAACAAATTACTCAAAGCATCAACTGATTATCCCTATTGGATTGCATCAATCACAGGCAGAATGGGACAGAAAATCAAATATGGCGGTTTTGAATTGCAAGAGCCCGTGATTCAGATTTTTCAACGCTTCCCTAAAAATGTGGCAGAGTCAAATAGTGCACCACAGGCTGATGCTGAGTAGAAGAGGAATATGACATGACAAGTGAAAAACGCCCAACGCTGACATTAAGTAAGAAAAAACGTGACCCTAATGCACCCAAAGTCACTATTACTCGAAATCCCAATGTGAATATTGGTGTGGTGAGACGGACTGCAGATAGTACTGCTGCTGCGCCACAACAGATTGATGAATCTGCACGACTACCAACAAGTGATGGCAATCGTTATGAAGCAAGGTCTACCCGTTCTCAATATGGCTATCATAACAAGTCAACAAGCCGATATTCTAATGAACAACAACATGACAATGTTCATACAGGCACTAGCACCGGCTATGATAAAAAGCCGTTTAATAAAAAGCCGCGCCAAGAACGTCCCGCAGGTGTCCATGGTAGAATGGAATTAACGATTAAACTCAATGAATTGCCAAATAATGTGCAAATTGTTAAAAACCAATGGCGACAATTTGACGTGCAAGCCGACGATCAAATTATTCGGATGCGGATACGTCCTAAAGCATGGAATAAAATAACCCAAGCGAATGAACAATGGGAATCATGGGTGGCTGCAATTACAGGTAAAATGGGCAATCCTATTAAAGATGGTTTTGAATTATTTCAGCCTGCAGTACAAGTTTATGAGAAAAAGCCTAAGCAATATGATGAAACTGATGCAGAAGAAGAATCTTAACCTTTTCGATTTGCGGTTTAAATATTAAATCTACGCTTTAAATCTATGTCAAAGGATTTGAGCAAGGCCTGTTGTGAGGGTCATAATAATGTAAGTAATTAACTTTCTTTGGGTTATTATGATAGAAAAAGTCTGTTGAGAGTAAAAATCGAGTTACAATTGTTTCTTCAAAATTACGGATTTTTTTAGCTAATGGGGTTATTTCTAATAGTGAGCTGTAGGCATAAACAGGGTATAAATAACTGAGTGAATTGATTTTATGTAAATAAGCTTGATTCCGTGGATGTTGCATAAAATCGGCAGTGAATTGAATTATATCATCGTGAATCCATGCTAATTGGCTCAAGCGTTTATGAAATACCGCAATAATGGTTTTTTGGATTCGATGCTGACGTGCATCACGATATTGCTTAGCTGCTGTACTCACAGTGAACAACAAACCACCTAATAAAAACTGCCTACGACTTATTTTCACGGCCTATTCAACTTGGGTTAACATGGCGACAGCCAAATCATCCAAAATATGGATTTGCTGTTCAAGATAGTTTTTTTGTAAAGTTTGAATGCCTTGTTCAACAAAATCAGTTTCTAATGGCGTATCCAAGCGCAATAGTTGTGATGCCACTTCAGAAAGTAGGCGTTTTTGGCCATTTTGCATATCAACACAGCTCACAGCCCCGTCAGAAACCAGCGCAATGGTTTTATAATCAGCTAGTGGAAATTGATAAATCAGCGGCTTTTTAAATAATTGTGGATTGGTTTGTGGATTCAACGAATCATCAACATACATCAAATGTTCACCACGTGCCGCATAAACGGCTTGATGTTCTTTAGCTAACCAATAAGTCAAATAATAAGGCGCATTATCTGCAAATTCGACATTGACTGTACCTATTGCATCATCCATTGTCTGGTACAGAATGCAACCATCTCCATACATGTAAACTGTCACCAGCTCATTTTGTACAAACGCAACCAGCAACGTCGAATCGAGGACAGAATCAGGCAAACTCATATTGCTAACAATCCGATGGCCTTTTTTAATCACATATTGACCAAAATCATGATAATTAGGAATTTCAGCTTGTTGTAATAGATATTGAGCCGTTTTTGCTAATATTCTTGCGCCAACATGACTGCCTATTGAAGCGGAACAACCATCACATACGATGAGGTGTGGAATCGGAATATCACTATGCAGAGTGAAGTCCTGACATTCTGTATGTGTTGCACCAATAGTATAATGACTACCCAAATGTAGCATAATGAATCACCTTAATGCACTGAGGGCTTCAATTGAGCAACGTGGTTGAACTTGAAAACTGAAGTCACTAGATTGTCCTGCTTGCAGACGAATCGCACCAACATAGGCAATCATTGCTCCATTATCAGTACAAAATTCAGGACGTGGGTAAAATATTTCGCCGCGAATATCTTGCATCAATTGGGCTAAACCCATGCGTAAATGCTGATTTGCACCAACCCCACCCGCGATGACTAAACGTTTTAAACCTGTTTGCTTTAATGCACGACGGCATTTTATGGTTAAAGTATCAACCACCGCTTGTTCAAATTCTAAGGCAATATCGGCTTTGGTTTGTTCATCTTGCTTGGATTGTTGCCAGTTCACTAACACATTGGTTTTTAAACCGCTAAAGCTAAAGTCTAATCCGGGTTTTTGAGTCATCGGGCGTGAAAATTTAAACTGGTTGGGTCTGCCTTGTGTTGCTAATTTTGCAATAGCAGGCCCGCCGGGATAAGCCAAGCCAAGTAATTTAGCTGTTTTATCAAAAGCTTCTCCTGCGGCATCATCAAGCGATTCGCCTAAAATTTCATAATGTCCAACCCCTTCTACCGCAATCAATTGGGTATGACCACCTGAGACTAATAAGGCTAAAAAGGGAAAAGGAGGCGGGTTTTGTTCTAACATCGGTGCAAGTAAATGCCCTTCCATGTGATGTATACCAATCGCGGGTACTTGCCAAGCCCACGCCAATGAGCGCCCAACCGATGCCCCGACTAAGAGTGCTCCTATCAAACCCGGCCCAGCGGTATAAGCGACTCCATCAACTGAATCAACTTCAGCGGTTTGCATCATTTGTCTGACCAAAGGTATCAACTTACGCACATGGTCTCGCGAAGCCAATTCAGGTACAACACCACCATATTCAGCATGGAGTGCAATTTGAGTATAGACTGTATGAGCGAGCAATCCCTGTTCAGTGTCGTAAATCGCTACACCCGTTTCATCACAAGAAGTTTCAATTCCTAGTACACGCATTTTTATCATCAAGTAGTATTTTTGGACAGATTACCTGATTTTATAGGATTTGTCTTTTGATAAACGGGGTTTAGTTATGAGTTGATAACGCTGTAAATCCAGAGCGATGAAGCTGTTGCAACTGAATTTATAGTCAATTCTATCTTGGGTGTTAGGACTGGCAGTCCTAATTATTGTTTAAATATCAATCAGTTTTAAAACTTAGGACTGCCAGTCCTGTATCACTTTAAAGTAAAATGACTATAACATAAATTGTTATCATTCAACTGTCTGTCTTCAATGGCTTGGCAGTTTGAGCTTGTTCATATTTTAGTTTCAGAATGCTCTCGTTTATTCATAATTTCTTGAATGATTTGGGAATGCGATCTAATTGAAGCAGCTTAGGTTTAATCCTGAAAATATTTGTATATTGTAAAAAAAACCTAACTATTTACGGATAACTGCTCACTGATAATTGATAATTGTTCGTCGATAATTGATAATTGTCCATTGATAACTGTTCACTGTTTAGAAGAAGACATGCCAAAACGTACCGACATCAAAAGTATTTTAATTATTGGGGCTGGACCTATCGTCATCGGGCAAGCCTGTGAATTCGATTATTCTGGCGCACAAGCCTGCAAAGCATTGAAAGAAGAAGGTTATCGCGTCATTTTGGTTAATTCTAACCCAGCAACCATCATGACAGATCCTGAAATGGCCGATGCAACCTATATCGAGCCCATTGAATGGGAAACCGTTGCACGAATTATTGAAAAAGAACAACCCGATGCCTTATTACCCACCATGGGCGGACAGACCGCATTAAATTGTTCATTGGAACTACACCAAAAAGGCGTGCTAGACAAATACAATGTAGAAATGATTGGCGCGACTGAAGACGCGATTGAAAAAGCCGAGAATCGAGAAAAATTCCGCACTGCGATGCAAAAAATTGGTTTAGATATGCCAACCTCTTTTATTGCCCATACCATGCAAGAATCTTTTGATGCACAGGCACAATTAGGCTATCCCGCAGTGATTCGTCCATCTTTTACATTAGGCGGTAGCGGTGGTGGTATCGCGTACAACCGTGAAGAGTTCGAAGCCATTTGTAATCGTGGTTTAGAATTGTCCCCGATTAACGAGCTATTGATTGAAGAATCGATTTTAGGCTGGAAAGAGTATGAAATGGAAGTGGTGCGAGATAAAAATGATAACTGCATCATTGTGTGTTCAATTGAAAACCTAGACCCAATGGGTGTACACACAGGCGACTCAATCACTGTTGCGCCAGCACAAACGTTGACCGATAAAGAATACCAAATCATGCGTAATGCTTCACTCGAAGTGCTGCGTGAAATTGGGGTTGATACGGGTGGCTCAAATGTTCAATTTGCGATTAATCCTGAAAATGGTCGGATGATTATTATTGAAATGAATCCACGTGTGTCTCGTTCATCGGCATTGGCATCGAAAGCCACAGGTTTTCCAATTGCCAAGGTTGCTGCAAAATTAGCCATTGGTTACACTTTAGACGAATTAGCCAACGAAATCACAGGCGGTGCAACGCCAGCTTCATTCGAACCGACGATTGATTATGTGGTGACTAAAATTCCTCGTTTCACGTTTGAAAAATTCCCTCAAGCTGACCCCGTGTTAACCACCCAAATGAAATCGGTCGGCGAAGTGATGGCAATTGGACGTACATTCCAAGAGTCATTACAAAAAGCCTTACGCGGTTTAGAAACCGGCATGACAGGTTTTAACCCACAATTAAAATACAATGATTTAAGCACCGATACAGTCAAAGGTGAATTACGGATTCAATTGAATACCCCCGGTCCTGATCGTTTGTGGTATGTCGGAGATGCGTTCCGTGCGGGTTGGACATTAGAAGAGGTCAATCAGTTTACTAAAATTGATCCTTGGTTCTTGGTGCAAATCGAAAATCTTATTGATGAAGAAACCAGTATTGCTGCAGGTGGTTTTGAATCTTTAGATTATGACCGTTTATATTGTTTGAAACGTAAAGGCTTTGCTGATGCGCGGATTGCAGAATTATTAGAAGTTTCTGAAGCTGAGGTACGCCGCCATCGGCATAAACTCAATATTCGTCCTGTGTATAAACGAGTGGATTCATGTGCGGCAGAGTTTTCCGTTTCAACCGCCTATATGTATTCCACTTATGAAGAAGAGTGTGAAGCACAGCCGACTGATAATGAAAAGATCGTGGTTTTAGGTGGTGGGCCTAACCGTATTGGTCAAGGGATTGAATTTGATTATTGTTGCGTACAAGCAGCATTTTCACTCAGTGAATCAGGTTATGAGACCATTATGGTGAATTGTAATCCTGAAACGGTTTCGACTGATTATGATACTTCTGACCGCTTATATTTTGAGCCGTTAACTTTAGAAGATGTGTTAGAAATTATTCATGTTGAAAATCCGAAAGGTGTGATTGTGCAATATGGTGGTCAAACCCCATTGAAACTTGCGCGTGAGTTGGAGGCTGAAAATGCACCTATTATTGGCACAAATCCTGATTCTATCGATTTAGCTGAAGATCGCGAGCGTTTTCAACAATTAGTTGATGAATTAGGTTTACGTCAGCCACCCAATCGCACTGCACGAAATCAAGAAGAAGCGATTCATTTAGCTGAACAAGTGGGTTATCCATTAGTTGTTCGTCCTTCCTATGTATTGGGTGGTCGAGCGATGGATATTGTTTACAATGCAGATGAATTAACATCGTATATGACTGAAGCAGTTTCGGTTTCTAATGAATCACCTGTGTTATTAGATCGTTTCTTAGACGAGGCGATTGAGGTTGATATTGATGCGATTTGTGATGGCGAAAATGTATTGATCGGTGGTATCATGGAACACATTGAGCAAGCGGGTGTTCACTCTGGAGATTCTGCTTGTTCTCTGCCACCTTATGGCTTATCGCCGATGATTCAAGACCAATTGCGGGTTCAGATGACACGCTTGGCGAAGGCTTTAAACGTGGTCGGTTTAGTTAATGCTCAATTTGCCATTCAAAACCAAACTATCTACATCCTTGAAGTTAATCCTCGAGCCTCTCGTACTGTACCTTTTGTATCTAAGGCCACAGGTTTATCATTGGCGCGGATTGCAGCACGTTGTATGGTTGGTCAAACCTTACCAGAGCAAGGTGTGACTCAAGAATGTATCCCAAGCTATTACTCGGTAAAAGAGGCGGTATTTCCATTTGCTAAATTCATTGGTGTTGACCCGTTATTGACTCCTGAAATGAAATCTACAGGTGAAGTAATGGGCGTAGGGCGTAGTTTTGGTGAGGCGTTTGCTAAAGCCCAATTAGGTGGTGGCACGAATTTGCCAACTTCGGGTATTGCATTCTTAAGTGTGCGTGATGTAGATAAAGTGCCTGCAGTTGATGTAGCTAGAGACTTGATTGATTTAGGATTTAAACTAGTTGGGACTCGTGGTACAGCACGTTCATTGCAAGAAGCGGGTATTGAATGCAAGCAAATTAATAAAGTGTTAGAAGGTCGTCCTCATATTGTTGATGCAATTAAGAATGATGAAATCAGTTACATCATCAATACGACTGAAGGTAAACAAGCGATTTCGGATTCATTTACGATTCGCCGTTCTGCGTTACAACATAGCATTACCTATACAACGACGATTTCAGGCGCAAGAGCGACTATTTTGGCATTAAAAACGGTTGATTCCAGAGAAGTTAACCGTTTGCAGGATTTACATAAAGAATTATTAGGGGATAAAGTATGATGCAAAAATCACCCATGACGGTACGTGGTGCAGAATTATTAAAAGCGGAATTAGAGCGTTTAAAAAATGTGGAACGTCCCAAAATTGCCCAAGCGATTTCTGATGCGAGAGAGTTGGGCGATTTGAAAGAAAACGCGGAATATCATGCAGCACGCGAGCAACAAAGTTTTAATGAAGGTCGCGTTATGGAGCTGGAAGGCAAGCTAGGCAGCGCGGAAATCATTGATGTCACCAAGTTAAACGCAGGCGGTAAAGTGGTGTTTGGTACGACGGTGAATTTGGTCAATGTAGATACCGAGGAAAAAGTGAATTATCGTATTGTCGGTGAAGATGAAGCGGATATTAAGCAAAATATGGTTTCAATCACGTCACCGATTGCCCGTGCTTTGATTGGCAAATACAAAGATGATGAAGTGGTGGTCAAAGCCCCTGGTGGTGAAATCATCTATGAAGTGTTGGCAGTGACGTATATTTAGTTTTGTGGCTCGTTCCCATTTCCAAATTGTGGGGACGAGTGTGATTGTTTAAAAAGTAGAAGTATTGAGTAATAAGGGGGAAATAGATGTCGGATCAACCATATAATCCTCATAACTCAGTTAATAGCCCAATAACAAAACTTTTATGGTGGTGCTGTTGTTTCTATTTTGGAAAATACCCCATCAGAAAAAGCTAAACATCATGGAATAGGAGTGGCTGTATTAGCTATATCTATTTTTACAATAATATCTAGTAGTTATGCTTTGAATTATGTGTACGATAATTACATTGCAACATTAATTAAGTAGTCATGCAATATATAGAACCCATTTGAAATCTAAGATAATGTAGCAGCTAATCTTTTAAGTAAAAGTCGGATAAAACAAAGTTTGAGTTTTTGATTGGCATGAGT
>JADGDW010000065.1 GCA_016744725.1 Candidatus Albibeggiatoa sp. nov. BB20
ACATAAAACCATACAAAATACGCTGGAGTTGATCTCGAAAAAAAAATAATTTTGCAATATTGATAATGATATATAATTTCACCCGCTGTTTCTTATATTAACAATCACTTATTTTTGTTATACTCCTTTCCGTTCATTAGCTAGATAAATAAGTTGCTGATGTTTTAATGTTGTGTTGTTTAATTATAAAGAGGAATTACTATGAAAAAAAGCACATACTTTCGACAAGGTTGCCTGGCTTTGGTTGGTACGTGTTGCATGATAACAAGTGCTTTTGCTGCACCTATATCCGTGCCTTTTGATTCTGATAGTTGGGAATTTACTGCTGACTCAGAATATAGCTTAGAAGATTTCACTGATACCAAAGGCGTAACTTACCCTGCAATTAAAATGGTAAAAGCATTGGGGTTTGTTAAAGACGCTGACTTTACCCATGGGACAATTGAATTTGATGTCTTATTTAGCTTGGAGGCATCAAGTTCTAAACGGGATGAGCAGGGCTTAGTTTGGCGGGCACAAGATCAACAGAATTATGAATTAATGCACTTTAGAGATTATGAATTTGGGACACCTTATGGTCTGCACTATATGCCAGTCAATGACTCAGCACATCCTTTACAATTTTACTATGGTCCAGGTCATAACCCAACCTCAATAGAAAAACCACTGGGTGAATGGATACATGTTAAAGCTGTGGTATCAGGCACAGAAGGGGAAATTTTTGTAGGTGATATGGAAAACCCTGCTTTGTTTATTAATGACATGAAACAAGGTGTCAATACAGGTACTGTCGGGATATTTGGTGGTTATAACATTCCTGAAGCGGTACGTATCCCAACTTATGCAGCAAACTTTAGCTATGAAAGCATGGATACGCCACCCACGTTAGTCAGAGGTGATGCTGTCCAAGAAGTTGCTTATGTTAATGATCCTAATATGGTAACAGAATGGATGGTTTCTGATGTATTCTCAGCCAAAGAGTTGGATGATAGATTGGCATTGACTGCCAACGATCAACAAGCTCGCACTTGGGATAAATTATCTACTGATAATATTGGTGTAGCCTTCTTTTCTAAAATTCGTTTATTAGACAGAGCGAATCGTATCAATGATACTGCGTTTGCACGGGTCACGATTCAATCAAATAGTGCTCAAACAAAGAAATTGATGTTTGGCTTTAGTGATAGTGCAAAAGTCTATTTAAATGGCCAGTTACTTTTTTCAGGTGATGATGCGTTTAGAAGCCGAGATTACCGTTTTATAGGTACAGTGGGTTTCTTTGATAATTTATATTTACCATTGAAAGCAGGTAATAACGAATTATGGTTTGCCGTGTCTGATACCTTAGCTGGCTGGGGCGTAAGAGCCAAATTTGCTGATATGGAAGGCATTACCGTTATCGCAACAGATGAGCCAAACAGCTTTGACACAACAACAGAAGATGATCTTCGTCAAAATACCTGTCTCACTTCTTACAATGCAGGTGTGTTAACCATTCCTTGTATTTCATTCCCAGTTGTTAATAATACAGGAGAAACTGAGGTTAATATTTATTCAATTGATTTGATTCAAGATGATCCAGCATTCTTATTTGGTGTTGATTTAGATAGCATCGTACCACGCTAAATTATCGCATTGCCTCCTTGTGTTCCCGCATTCTTGTGGGAATGCAACCACCTATCAGAATGAAAGACTGAAGAAGTCATCAAGGTCTTATTTTACAAAATTTTTCCCAACTCTAAAATTAACTATTACTACTTTAGCAATACAATATTTCCCAAGACTCGTTTTTTCTTTATAATGCATGTTGATTGAACACCCTCATATAAGAAATATCCCCAAACATGCCTAAAGAATTTAAACGTAATACTCGCATCAATGGCCTAGTTCAAAAAGAACTCTCTGACATTATTCAACGCGAACTTGAAACCAAGCAACTTGGTATGCTGACCATTTCAGAGGTTAACACTTCTCCAGACTTAAAAAATGCCATGGTTTATTTCACCTGTTTTGGTGGTGAATTAGATGAGCAAAATACACTAAAATATCTTACCCAGAAAGCCAGTATGTTGCGTCACCATTTATCCCAACGCATTAATAATATTCGCACTGTGCCACGTCTGCAATTTAAATACGATGCCAGTGTTGTGGAAGGCAGCCGCTTAAGTGCTCTAATTGATTCAGTCGTGCCAAAAGAGGATGAGGACAATGGCGAAAAGGCGTAAAGGTCGCAACGTCCATGGTATTTTATTGCTTAATAAACCAACAGGCCTGACTTCTAATGAAATCTTGCAGAAAGTAAAGGGTTTATACAATGCCAATAAAGCAGGACATACAGGCAGCTTAGATCCTTTGGCAACAGGTTTATTGCCATTGTGCTTGGGTGAAGCCACAAAAATCTCTCATTTCTTGCTCGATGCGGATAAACATTACATTGCTGAATGTCATTTAGGCGCGACCACGACGACCGCTGATAGTGAAGGCGATATATTGCAAGAGCGGCCCATTGATGGGATTGACGCTGCACAAATCGAACAAGTGATACAACAATTTATCGGTGAGCAAATGCAAATGCCGCCGATGTATTCCGCATTGAAGCATCAAGGACAACCGCTATATAAATTGGCACGTAAAGGTCAGACCGTAGAACGTGAAGCCCGCCCGATTACTATTTTTGACATCAGTATTATCGACATCAGTTTGCCAAAAATCAGCATTCATGTGCATTGTTCAAAAGGGACGTATATTCGCACTTTAGCCGAGGATATTGGTGAAGCATTGGGCTGTGGAGCGCATATCAGTGCTTTGCATCGCAGTGAAGTAGGGCATTATAAAGACATGCTCGATTTTGAAACTTTGCAGGAAACCGCAACTCAGGGTTTTGAAGCTTTGGACGCATTGTTAATTCCAATTGATTCCGCCTTACCACATTTGCCTGCTTTATATTTATCTGAGGAACTCACTTTTTATATCCGCCAAGGTCAAGCGGTTCAAGTATCACAAGCACCAACAGAAGGCTGGGTCAAACTGCTTACGGCTGAGCAGGAATTTATCGGCCTTGGTCAAATATTAGATGATGGACGTATTGCGCCCAAGCGTTTAATGAATTTAGCATAAACTATTCACCTCTTTTTTAATATGAGAGCATTGGATATGCGTAGATTAAAATATTGGAGTATGGGATTAGGGGGAGTGGCTTATTAATATTGTATGGCCTTTGGGGTAATAACAGCAACTTAAAATCTATTCTAATCTTTACTATTATGTACTAATATTAAAAACTTGTGGAAATAGGTGAAGCTGCAAAGATACATAGAAATTGTCATCATTCACCAAGGTGAACAGCCAAATTTTGAAGAAGAGCTAGCCCAAGATGTATTGGAAATCATAAGCATATTTTCTGCTCACCTATATGGTAGTTGCAGCCATAAAAACAAGAAGCTAATGGACGCTTTAAATGATATTGTTAGCACATAAATAAAAATGCGCCAAAAACTGCGTTTTGATGGAATAGCCAAACAAGTCATCATCAAGTAAAAAAGCAGGGAAATACTTTGCTTCTATTTTAGTTGAGACGCAAGAATACAATCCCAAAGATGTCGACCGTCAACCCAGTGTTGGCGTGGATTTTGGGATTGAAAATCCTTGCCACCCTGAGTACGGGAGAGGTTTTTCCTGCTAACCAGAAATTGAAATCAAGTCTCAATAAACTCAAGTTTGTGTCGATTTTTAGTAACGGATAATAGGAGATAGTAATCACAATATTTCTCGCTCCAAACGACGGCTTAAATACCCCATCCAAATATCTATAATTTATTTATTTTTTATCATATAAATTTTGCACGCATTCAAAACTTGTCAGGCTTATACAATATAATTCAAGGAAAGTTATAAACATTCAACCTGTTTTACGAAAAATACGTTGTGCTTTTAAATGATAAAAATTAAACAATACAATATATATCGTATCCGTTATAATAAAAATCATATTAAAATTCACGAAACAAAAATTGAAATATGTGGAAAATAAATACTAAAACATCCAAATTAATTAAGATGTTTTTTTCGTTTAGAGCCATCTTTTATATTGCGATGTACGTATTATTCATCTGGGCAACCTCTAGTATTGCTCCATATAGGTGTTGGAAATTTAACGGCTCGCTATTCTCAAGATATATTTAATGTTGCTTTTGGCTCATATTCATGGGTGTATAACAATGCGGGACAAAAACAAGTCAGTGTAGTTTTACTCGGTGACGATGCATTAAGCGAAATGGGCGAGGAATGGCCTGCAACCTATAAATTTCACGCCAGAATTCTCGATTTTATTCGAGCCAGAAAACCAAAAGCCGTGATGATTGATTTCTTATTTTTAGGTCACTGTTTAGATTCCACAGCTAAGGAATTAGTTCGGATTCTGAAAAAATACAAAAGAGATCAAATTCCTGTTTACCTCGCAGTTAGCCAACCAAACGACTTAGAAAGTATTTCCCGCGCCTTCCAAATCAAACAAAATGTTGATATAGCAGACTATGTGATTCCCGTTTCAGTGGTTAAAAAAACTGATGCTACTGACTTTGTTGATCGACAATATCCATTAAAAGGCATGTTTGCTAAAGAAAGTGAGCAAGAAATTAACAGTGCTGCCTATCAAATCTATCAGGACTTTGAGTTGCAAAGCCAAGATATTTATACACAAAACATTGAATTATTTTGGGGAGTTGGGCAAGACCCGATTAATTCCAAGTGGATGGGCAGTGATTGCCAAGATACTTGGTATAACAATTTTCAACGGGTTTTATATGCTGGCTTAGAAAAACTAGATTACAAGTGTATTTATACACGTAGTTTATCCGCTCTTGATTTGCTCACTTTTGGGGTGTCAAACGATGATATACAGGCTGTTTTAAATGATAAGTTTGTATTTTATGGCGGCAATATTCTAGGTTCTGGGGATATTGCAACAACCTCTTTACATACGATGCTACCGGGAATTTATTACCATGCAATGGCTTTAGATAACTTACTCACTTTAGGCGAGCACTATAAAAGACGTAGTTTAGCACCTGAACAGTATTATCTTTATAACACATTTTTAATTCTGATGTTTTTTTCACTGGCTACGTTTAGTTACTATATTCGATTGCAATATGATGAATGTATTTATAACCAGTTAAGAACAAGACTAAATCAAAATCATCAATGGCTTTATTACTATAGCTTACATTTCCTAGTTTCTTTCCTTATTATTATTTCATTTTCAATTGTTAGCTTTTACTTTTTTAATTTAGCTGTAGCAAACTGGCTTGGCCACACCAGTCTTATCGCAACAGGCTTATCAGATAAAGTTGTGACGCACGCTGTCTCAATAACAAAAACCATACAAGAGTGGGCAGATTAAAAAGTTATCCATCTTAAACACTAACCCCAAAGGTAAATACGATGAAATTACTGAAAATAGCTGTTCTGACAACATTGGCTTTAAGCTCCATCGGCTGTCAGACCATACCGCAGAATAATCTGAGAGCAGAATCACACCGTTCTGTGGGCACACCAATCGGACGTGGCTTTGGTTCATCGTATGAAACAAATATTGTTAAACCTTCAGAGATTGGTAAGAGCGGATCAGCTAGCATTATTGGCTTTGTGACAGGAGAAGTTGATTTATTTGATGATCCTAAAGGTGATTATGTAAAAACTGTGACCGAAAATGAGGTGTCTTTCCCAATGGAAATCATGGCGATTGCCTCAAACGGCCGATTACAAATCAATGTTGATAAAGACAATTACTGGACTGACTTTGGTTTCGTCAAAACGGATAGCAAAAAAACCACAGCATCTATTAGCTGTTTTTTACAGAAAGGCCGAAAATCAGTGACAACTCTTGCTGCGGTCATACCCACAGCCAGCACTAGAGGCTTTGGTGACGATTGCGAATAGGGATCAATACAAATGTCTAAACAAATTCTAGCGGTTTTATTTTTATTTATTCTATCAGGCTGTCAGACAGTAACGACAGTTAAAGATAATATTAGGCTCTTTAGGTATAAACAGGCAAGCAGATATCGATCAAGCTATTGTTGATGTACCAAAAAGTTATAAACCGACAACAGACATTGAAAAGTCTGATGAGCTGACGAAAGCATCATTGATAAATAGTGCTTATGGATTTATTGATGCGCCTGATTTGGAAGATTACTTAAATGGCATTATTACTAAACTGGAACAGCATTTACCTGTGCCTGCAAAAGCAAGCGTGCATGTAGAAGCCTCCTCTTCATTTAATGCTTATGCAATGCCTGCTGGTAATATTATTCTAAGTCATGGTCTGATTACTCAGATTCAAAATGAAGATCAAATAGCTGCCATTTTAGCCCATGAATTATCACATGTTGTATTAAAACACTTCCAATCTGATGCTTTTTTGAAAAGCCAGAATCTTGCGATTTCACTTAAGGATAAATACAGCTCAGCTAAAACAGCTTATTATGCTTTTAACAATGAACGGCCTGCAACCCAACAAGAATATCAAAAAGACCAATTAGAAGATATGGGTACTTTCTTGAAATTATCTGAAGTTGTATTGTTTCCAACATGGACAAGACACCAAGAAAAAGCCGCTGATAGATTAGCAATTCAATTACTGCAAAAAACAGGATATAACTGGTTGCAATTGGTTGATGTATTGAAAAATTTACCTGATTGGCAGAGTACAACGAGTGCGGAAAATTCAGAGCATTTAGTATCCAGTTTAGAAAAGAAAAGTGCGCGTTTATTAGGCAACAAAACCAGTCGAACCAACTTAGTTGGCCAAGCATTCGATCAGTTTGGTTCTAAGATCAGTGGGTTTGTACAAAGCAAGAGTACGACGCATCCAACCAAATCTGAAAGAGCTAAAGAAATTCAACAATATTTACGAGAAAGCAACATTATTTCTACGATTCCACCTGCTATCAACACGGCAAGCTGGAAGGCAATGGAGCAAAAGCCAAGCATCAAAATATTGTTTGATAATTATGCGTTTGCAGATAAGGCGCGTCATGCTTTCTTGGAGAAAAATCTGGTACAAGCTGAACGTTTTGCCGCCAATGCAGTAAAACGCCCGACACAAAACCATCCTTATCCACGACTCATTTTTTCTCAAATTCGAGAAGCACAGTATAAACCTAAATTGGCTTTGCAGAATATCGCGCAATACACGCTTGATTATCCATATCAAACATTTCAACTGTATGAGCGAATGCATTCTCTTGAGCTAAAAAATAATAAACCTGAGGCTGCGGCAAGTGCTTTGGAAGGGGCTTATAATGATTTTGGTCAACCGATTGAATTATTACCCAGAATGATTGCATTAAGCACATCAAACAATGATCTAGATAAAGCTAAACACTATTGGCGTGAATGTGAACTCAATGCAAATAGTAATGTCAAAATTATTGAAGAGTGTAGAAAGGCTCTGAAATAACAGCCACCTATTTTGGTATATTTTTAACTTCATAATGGTTAAGTGGCATCAATGAATATTATGGTGTGACTTAACTATCTTGCATTAGCTTGCTACCAAGCCCAACTTATATTTTTTTATCTCTGAACCAGATAAAATTTAGGTGATAAAGTTGAGTACGTTGAAAAATTCCATATTATTTAACGAACAACATTAAGCATCCATTTAGCTTTGATCCAATACTCATTTTAAATCGTCTTATTCATCTATTAACCACAATCATCAGACAATTAATACCCCTTTTAGATTGATGTGTTATACAATATTTCCAACATACAGACTGCTATATGGCATTACAAAACGATGAATGATGAAAATACCACTAGATTTAAAAAAATGTACCCCCAAATTCTGAATGTCAGCTAACGGATCGTAGTATAAGCAGCACTAAATAAATTATTTTTAATAAGAAACAAACTAATCGAAAGGAGTTTAAAATGGGCTTATTTGACATGTTTTCGGGTGACTCAAGTGCAGAAATGACACCTCATTTGGCATTTGCAACCTCTCTAATTTATATGATGAGTGCTGATGGGCATATTGAAAATGAAGAAGTAGGTCAACTACTTTCAGTACTCGGTGGTGAAAACCAAGGTGGTGCGATTGGGGTCGGTGCAAATAACCGTAAGTTGCTAGAACGAGCATTAAAATATGCACAAAGCAATGCTCCAGAGCAATTCTTTACTGAAATTGTACCCATCTTAAGTGATGCACAAAAAATGTGTATATTAACTAATATTTTAGATTCATCGTTATCTGATGGTTCTGCCGCTTCTCAAGAACAAGAATTATTTGCTCAGTTCTTAAAAGCTTTTTCTGTTTCTGAAGAGCGTTTTGCACCATTCTTTGAAGTGATTGCCCTAAAAAATGATCGTTCTGTATTCACTAACCCAGATCATCCTCGAAATAGTGGTGAAGTAAAACTACAAACTAAATAGTCATATAGACTCGTTTGAATCGATAGGTTGGGAATTTCATGGTCTATAAAGTGCGAAAAAACCTAGATTATGATTCCCAATCGTTAGTCAAAATACTGTTGTCGCGCTTTTCAACTACACCATGAATGAATTCAATCCTCAAGATATTCTACAAGAATGGCAAAATACTGACCTCAAGCTATTGCCTACATTTGCGATTATTGGCGCAATGAAGTCAGGTACAACAAGCCTGTATCATTATATGAATGAACATCCTGATATTTACTTCCCTGAAATAAAAGAACCGGGGATTTTTCTGAGTTTTGCTCAACATAAAAAGAAAATGGCAACAAATGATGTGCATATTGAGTCACGTCAACACGCTATAGAATACTTAATGCAAGATTATCAAGGGCAATCCCATATTGGTGAAGCTTCGATATTTTATACCAAAGCCCCAACTCAAGGGATGGATTCTCCTCTACGGATTAAACTGCTTCAACCTTCTATAAAATTGATTTATCTGCTTAGAAATCCATTAGACAGAATCATTTCCCATTATCAGCATAATTGTATTTATTTTAAGCACGTAAAAAAATCGGAATTCAATCATTATTTAGCGGTGAATAGCCAAATTTTGTTGGCAACCAGTCTCTATTTTTATCAGCTAAGCCACTTTCTAAAACAGTTTACCTTAGACTCTTTTCTAATTATTACGACAGAAGAATTAGAATTGCATCCAGAACAAACGCTAAAACAGGTCTTTGAATTTTTAGATATTGATTCTCAATTCCAATGCAAGAGCTTAGCAGTCAAACATCATACTAGCGGCAAACATTTGGACATAGAAAAACCTAAATTTGATAGACAAACTTATCAGCAAGTCATGAAAATGATTAGCCAAGATGTACAAAAAATGGAACTTTTTCTTGGTAAAAAGTTGAATTGGGATTTTTCAGAGCAAAACTATACATAGCGATACATTCGACGGGATAGAGCTGGAAGGAAAAATAGGTTTTGTTCCTAATCAATATTATGCGTTTTGATGATGGCGTTGGACAATATTGAGAATCTAACTAAAATGTTGAGAACATATTTTCTTAAGCTTAACCTGTGTTTTATTAGACTCTTAATTTAAAAGGCTTACCATCTCTTCTTAGAGATTTCAAACCCGTTCTATAAAATTCATTGATCTTATTTTTGCACAAACGGGCTTATTTTCAAAACTGAAACTCAAAGTGGTATAAAACGTTTAAACATTACTCATCTTCGCGTTTATACTCACCTTCAATCACGACAGGCTGATGCGGCTTGGTTTGTTTGCGTTTGAAAGGGTTAGACTGCATATTATCCTGTTCAGGCATATCTCCCATAGTATGCATTTGAATCCGCAGACCTAAGCGTCGGGCAATAAAACGGCGTGGAATCGGAAACAAAAACATAAAACCAATAGTATCAGTGAAAAATCCGGGAGTCACTAATAAAAAACCACTGGCAATAATCAAAATCCCTTCTAGCAATGGCTCAGCAGGTACTTGCCCCTGTTGCATCATCAATTGAGCACGTTGCAGCGTTAATGTACCTTGGGCTTTCAATAATTTTGTTCCAATGATTGCCGTCACGACAATAAATAACAGTGTAGGAAATATGCCAATGATACCCCCAATTAAAATGAAAAAATAAATCTCAATAACGGGGACTAAAATAAATAACAGTAGCAAACCATGCGATAAGTTCATTAGAATATGCCGATTGTGTATAAAAAAATAACAAGTGAACCCATAATGTCTGACCACCAAGTGCTATTTAACACCTGTCCAGACCTCCATATTGCCCAAGATATTGCTAAAGCCCTGTTAGAAAAACATCTTGCTGCATGTATTAATATTGTGCCACAAATCCAGTCGATGTACGAATGGAAAGGTAAAATCATCAATGATACTGAAGTACTGCTTATCATCAAAACTCAAGCGAAGCACTATAAAAGCATTGAAAATTTACTGGTGCAACTGCATCCTTATGAAGTGCCAGAACTCATAGCTTTATCAATCGACACAGGTTTGCCTAGCTATATTAACTGGATTCAATCCGTGACTGAAAAGGACACCGAATGAGAATTATTGTATTTTTACTCATGTGCATAAGCTTAACGGCTCAAGCCAATGATTTTCTAAATGTGAATCAAGCTTTTGTGTTAGAAACTGAAGCGGTAAGTGCACAAAAAATCAGGTTTAAATGGAAAATTGCCCCAGATTACTTTCTATACAAAGATAAATTTCAGGTACGTAGTCGTAGTCAGAATCTAGAATTAGGCGAGTTAGATTTGCCACAAGGTGAGACAAAACAAGATGAATTTTTTGGTAATTTAGAAGTTTATCAACAACAGGTTCAATTTGAATTACCTATTATTCAAAATCCTGACCAACTGGATCAAATCAGGGTTGAAGTGATTGCTCAAGGTTGCCCGCCTAATACAGAAAACTGTTATCCGCCTTATCGCCAAACCGTGACTATAGCATTGCCTACGGTGGCTACAGAGCCTGCAAATCAGGAAACCTCAGAGCCGCCCGAGCCGCCCGCACCCATGTTTAATATGGATCAAATTGAGGCGAAACCCGTATCGAATCTCCAAGCTTTATTTGAGGACGACAACCCCTTTAGCACCTCCAGTGTGAGCGATGATCCCTTTTTAGACCCTGAGATTGCGTTTCAATTTTCGGCCGAATTCCTTGATGAACGCATTATCGCCTACTGGCAAATCAAGCAAGGTTATTATTTATATCGTAAGCGTTTTGGTTTTGAAACCTTGAATGGTGTGCAATTAGGTGAGGCTGAATTAGCTGATGGTGAAATGAAAGATGATCCAACTTATGGTGAAACTGAAGTTTATTACTATAATGTCGTGGCTAAATTACCGATTGAAGATACAAAAAATCAAGATACGGTACGTTTAAAAGTCACTTATCAAGGTTGTGCCGAAGCGGGTTTATGTTATCCACCCCAATCAAAAATAATTGACATTCCACTTGATGGTAGTGAGGTCAGTTTTGTTGAAAATATAGAGCAAGATGAAAAAGAGCTTACAACCGCCAAATCTGAAACCTCAACAGCTCCAGCCCCTTTGACAATGCAATCAGAACAAGATCGTATTGCCAGTTTATTATCCAATAACAACATGTTTTACGTGATTTTAGCTTTCTTTGGATTTGGCTTGTTGCTATCACTAACCCCTTGCGTATTCCCCATGATTCCTATTTTATCAGGCATCATCGTAGGCCAAGGTGAACAAGTAACAACGGGTCGCGCATTTATTATGTCGCTAGTCTATGTTTTATCCATGGCTTTAACCTATACCGTATTTGGCGTAATTACAGGTTTAGTCGGACAAAATTTACAGTTAATGTTCCAAAATCCTTATGTTTTAGTGACATTTTCCTTAGTATTTGTTGCACTCTCATTGTCTATGTTTGGATTTTATGAATTGCAACTCCCTTCCTTTTTACAATCTAAAATTACCGAAGCCAGCAATAAACAAAAAGGTGGCACATTGTTTGGTGTCAGCATTATGGGCGTGTTGTCCGCCTTAATTGTAGGCCCTTGCGTGGCTGCACCATTGGCAGGTGCATTGATTTACATCGGGCAAACGGGTGATGCGATATTAGGTGGCGTAGCATTGTTTTCCATGAGCATGGGCATGGGTGTGCCATTATTGTTAATCGGTACGTCAGCAGGTCATATTTTACCGCGTTCAGGGGCATGGATGGATAATGTTAAAGCCGTATTTGGGGTTTTACTGTTAGCGGTTGCTATTTGGATGGTTGAACGAGTATTCCCAGCCCAAGTCACCATGTTATTGTGGGCCACTTTATTTATTTTATCCGCCGTTTATATGGGTATCTTCGATAAAATGTTACCTGATGTGTCATGGATCGGCAGACTGCAAAAAGGTTTGTCCATTATCCTGTTTATCTATGGTGTATTTTTGATGGTTGGTGCAGCCAGTGGTGGGTATAATCCTTTAAAACCATTAGAAAAATTTGCAGGTTCGTCCAATTCTACAGTTGCGAATGCGGAACAAGGTCTTGTATTTCAGCAAATCAAAGGTATGGAGCAATTAAACCAAGCATTAGCCACTGCCAAAGCCCAGCAAAAATATGTGATGTTAGATTTTTATGCTGATTGGTGCGTATCGTGTAAAGAGATGGAACATTTAACTTTTACTGATGCAGGCGTGCAAACTTTGCTTAAAGATGCGGTTTTATTGCAAGCTGATGTGACACCCAATGATGCACAAGACAAAGCATTATATAAACGATTTGGAATTTTTGGCCCTCCTGCGATTATCTTTTTTCATCCTGATGGACGTGAATTAAATGCTTTTCGCATAGTAGGATTCAAACCTGCTGATGACTTTCGTCAGCATTTGACACAGGTGTACGCATTATGAAACTCACCCATTTTACTGTTATTTTTATTGTGTTGACCGTGAGTGTGTTGGTCAGCAGTGTGATGCTATCGTCGCAATCTCGCGAACTCAGGGTACACACTGATTCACAGCAAATAGCTCCTAGTTTCTCATTACTTGATTTGCAAGGTGTAGAACGGCATAGCAAAGAATGGGCAGGGAAAGTTTTAATCATCAACTTCTGGGCAAGTTGGTGTCCGCCTTGTATTCGTGAAATTCCAGGGTTTGTACGTTTACAAGAAAAATATGCTGAACAAGTGCAATTTGTTGGTATCGCATTGGATCAAAAAGCCCCTGTTGAAGATTTTGTCGAACGTACTAGAATGAATTATCCCGTGTTAATCAGTGAACGCAAAGGGGTGACTTTATCCAAGGAATTTGGCAATACACGAGGTGGTTTACCGTTTACGGTGGTGGTTAATCAATATGGCGCGATTGTTACCAGACATCTAGGTGAATTGTCAGAAAATAAACTTGAAGCCTTGATTTTACAATTGAATAGCGCACCACAAGCGTTGTAATTATTTTTTGAATAACTGATTAGGACTGCCAATCCTTCCAAGACAGGCAGTCCTAACTATTTTAAGTAATCACTGTGGCTTTATCACGCGTGGTAAATTGCTTAATCTTCGCAAGTTCTTCAGCTAAATCAATCAAATCTGCTAATGCCTGTTGCGTATCTTGTTCATGTTTTGAGGGGTCTGGTTCATATTTTTCTAAATAAACCCTCAACGTAGCTCCAACCGTTCCCGTGCCAGATAAGCGAAAAATAATCCGCGCTTCATGTTCTATAAACCCAATCCGAATCCCTTGATTATGACTACAACTACCATCGACAGGATCGTTATAACTGAAATCATCAGCTAAATTCACCGTGTAATGTCCAAAGGTTTTCCCTTGCAAGCTATCAAATTGCTGGCGTAAATTGTCCATCAATTGTGTTGCAGCAGCACTATCTACCCCTTCATAGTCATGACGAGAATAAAAGTTGCGCCCATACGTTTGCCAGTGTTCACGCATAATCATGTCAACAGGTTGTTTGCGTACTGCTAAAATATTTAACCAGAATAATACCGCCCATAAACCATCTTTCTCACGCACATGGTTTGAACCTGTACCAAAACTTTCTTCACCACACAAGGTGGCTTTCCCTGCATCAAGCAAATTACCGAAGAATTTCCAGCCTGTTGGGGTTTCAAAGCAGTCAATCCCTAAACGGGCTGCCACATGGTCAGGGGCTTTGCTGGTTGGCATTGAGCGAGCAATACCCGCTAAACCTTGTTTATAACCTGGTATCAAATGCGCGTTAGCGGCAATCACTGCCAAACTATCTGAAGGGGTGATAAAGAAACGATGCCCAATCACCATATTACGATCACCATCACCATCAGAAGCCGCGCCAAAACTCATACCCGGTTTTTCCAGTTCTTCGATTAATTCATGAGCATGAGCTTGATTTGGGTCTGGATGGCCTTTGCCAAAATCTTCCAGCGGTTCACCATTCATGATCGTCTCGGATGTCGCACCTAAGCGATTCACTAAAATTTCGGTTGCATAAGGGCCTGTGACGGCGTGCATGGCATCAAACCGCATATTAAAACCAGAATGAAGCATGGCTTTAATCGCATCAAAATCAAATAATGTTTGCATCAACTCCGCATAATCTGTAACGGCATCAATCACCTTCACTTGCATTTTTCCAAGCTGATATTCACCTTGATGTGCTAAATCGATGTCTTGCGTGTCTAAGATTTTATATTGGGTGATATTTTGGCTGTGTTGATAAATTGCGTCGGTGATTTTCTCAGGTGCTGGCCCACCATTACCCATATTATATTTAATCCCAAAATCTCCATCGATACCAGCGGGGTTATGACTGGCCGATAAAATAATCCCACCAAAAGCTTGGTATTTTCGAATCACGGTCGATGCAGCAGGTGTCGATAAAATCCCATTTTGTCCGACTAATACTTGTCCAAAACCATTGGCTGCTGCCATTTTTAGAATAATTTGAATCGCGGTGGTATTGTAAAAACGCCCATCACCACCGACCACCAGCGTTTTAGCTTGGAAATCTTGTAATGAGTCGAAAATAGACTGTACAAAATTTTCTAAATAATGTGCTTGCTGAAAGACAGTGACTTTTTTACGTAAACCAGACGTACCTGGTTTCTGAGCATCAAAAGGGCTGGTGTTAATGATTTGTATTGTCATAATCAATCCTTAGTGGTGGTCGGCATGACTCATTGTTATGTCAATATCATATCAATACTTTGGGTTGTTTTTAAGAAATGATGCAGAAAAAAAACGCTTAAGTGCTTATTCAATTATTTATACCGCATGTCGTGACGGCTGCTTCTATCATCAAATGGTTTGAGGTTGTTTGGATATTTCTTCAGCTATTTTCTTCAGTTTGGACTTCAAAATACGAATATACCATCCCAATTTATATATCCATTTTATTGTTGAAAATACTTAAAATGACCATTAACGTATGACAATTTTTTGACAACGTTTGTCTGTTTTTTGCATCATACTTGTTTATTTTATGACGTGATAGGCTAAACTATCTAGTAATTCAATGTATTAACTAAAAAGGTGAAATCACTGGTGACTGCTTTATTTCAAGGTGGGAACGGTGCTGAGTCACTTTTTTGTCACCGTAGGAGAGTAGGTATGTTAAATCATCCTATTTTACGCATACCAATTTTAGGTTTATTGCTTTTGGGATTCCATTCATTTGCATGGAGCTGTGATGCAGGCGATGAATCTGCACTAAGTACATGTATTAGCGGCTCAGATTCAGAGATTAATATCACGGCGGACATTACTTTAACTTCAGAAAAAACAATTGGTCGAGCAGTTATTATTAATGGTGCTGGATATACAATTCAAGGTGCTGATTCTTTTAGGCTATTGACTATTAATGCAACCTCAAGTTCTGATGAAATTGTACTAAATGACTTAACTTTGATTGATGGTAATTCTAGTGGTGGTGCTTCGACTCATACTTGTGGAAGTACAGGGAAATCAGGTGGGGCAATATGCAAAGAAAGTGGTAGTAGCCTAGTTATAAACCGCTCAGTTTTTAGAAGTAATACAGGTGTTCGAGGTGGGGCTTTATATATAAAAAGCACGAGTGGCGATGTCGGTGTTTATAATTCTGTTTTTATCGGTAACTCATCAACTTATGGTGCAGGTTTGTATATTACAAGTACAGGTAATAATACAAATATTGAAGGTTGTACCATTACTGGAAATACAGCGGCCACAAGTGGAGCTTTCAGTGGTGGTGGAATATTTTCTTTCAGTGGTAGTGCCAATATAAAAAATTCTATTATAGCAGGCAACATAGGTATTACAGATAAAGAAAATTGTAATAGGAATGGTGGGTCTTTTACATCTGAAGATTACAATATTGTGGGAGATGATACGCACTGTCCAAGTAGTGGAACAAACGATCAGGTGGTTACAAGTACTTCCGACATTTTTGATACTGCGCCTACTTTAAAAAATGATGTTTCAAATCCTGCGCTTGATGCCATTGCTAGTGGTACAAATGATTGTGGTACATCTCCTTTTGATGAAGATTATTTAGGTACGACTCGTCCTTTGAGTTCTTCTTGTGATATTGGTGCACATGAACTTAATGCAGATTCTACAGCTCCAACATTTGATGGCACAGAAACAAAAATTGATAATGCCAGTGTGAGCGATACTGATACAGAATTTGATATTATTGCCCAAATTGATGAAACAGGAACAGTTTATTATGTCATTTTAGGCAGCTCTGAAACCGCACCCGATGCCAGCCAAGTTGAAGCAGGCACAGATAGTAGTGATAGTGCTGTCTCACTCAGTGGTAGTTTTGCAATCTCAACCGCCGATACTCCCACCACTGAATCCATCACTTCAGGTTTAACCGCATCTACATCTTATACCATATATTTAGTGGCGAAAGATGGTTCAAGCAATGTCAGTAGCGTAATGGATTTAGACCATACAACAACAGATACCATTGCCCCGACTATCACTGCAAGCACAAGTAATATAGGTGACACTTCATTTGATTTAACCATGCAACTAAATGAATTAGGGACTGTTTATTATGTGGTAGTAACTAATGGCAGTGGAGAACCATCAACCACTCAAATTGCATCTGGTCAAAATTCAAGCGGTAGTTCCGCGATTACAAGCAGTACGGTTAGCATTAGCACAGCGGATACCGATGTCACTGAAAGCATTTCAAGTTTAGACCCTGCAACCGACTATGATGTTTATTTATATGCAGAAGATGATGAATCCACTTCGAATCCAACCAGCATCGAATTATATGAAATAACAACCACTTCTGATATTGCTGCTCCTGTTTTCAATAAAAAAGAAACCAATACTGAAACAGGTAGCTCATTTGATATTACAATCCAGCTTGATGAAATTGGAACGGTTTACTATGTTGTGGTCACTAACAGCACAGGCGAACCGAGTAAATCCCAAATCAAAGCAGGCAATGATGCAACAGGTAGTACTGCTGTTGATAATGGAACAATCAACGCCAATACCGCAAATTCAGATGAAACGGTGACTATTTCCAGTTTGAGCTATAACACTGACTATGATATTTATTTATATGCGGAAGATGATGAATCTAGCCCCAATGAATCAAATATATATTTGCTAGAAGCAACCACCATACCTGATACCACAGCCCCAAGTTTCTCATCCTCATCAACCAGTAATATTGGCAGTTCCTCAGTTGATGTCACGATAGAAGTCGATGAAAGCAGTACTATTTACTACGTTGTGGTTGCCGATGGTGATAGCTCTCCAACAGCAACAGAAGTTAAAAATGGCGAATCCAGTGGCGGTGGCTCTCCTGTGGCCAGTGGCAATTTCGATGCAACAGCCGATACCAGTACCACAGAAACCATTTCTGGATTAGATTCACAAACGGCTTATGATATTTATTTTGTCGCGGAAGATTCCAGCAGTAACTTAAGTGATGCAACTCAGCTAAACGCCACCACAGCCACATTGACTTATACCGTTTCGGTTTCTAAATCAGGCACAGGCGACGGTACAACCAGCGGTTATGGCTCGTATGAATCTGGTGCTAGTGTCAGCTTAACTGCGAGTGCAGACTCTAATTCAAAATTCAGTGGTTGGTCTGGTGACAGCGAGTGCAATAGCTCATTTACCATGCCTTCTAGTAATGTGTCGTGTACCGCTAAATTTACTAAAACCACAACTACTGATGATAATAGCTCCACAGGTACAATTGTTGAAGAACCCGTGTACCACAATTTACTGGTCAACATCACAGGTAAAGGTAGCTTTAGTAGTGATACCGTAGGGATTTCATGCTCTATAGGCAATAATTGTGTGACTTATCGTGAGTATCTCACTGTTACGTTGACACCAGAACCAGACCAAGGTTATCGACTCAAATCATGGTCAGGCGATTGCTCTAAAAGTGGCATAGTTGTAATGGATAGTAAACAAACATGCCAACTGACTTTTGAAAAATTACCTGCATATCAATTGGTTACTCAAAAATCAGGCAAAGGATTCGGTACTATTAGCAGCAATGATGGCATCATTAATTGTGGTTCAGCGTGTCGCTCTAGCTATACTGCCGATAGAGTGATTACACTTACCGCAACCGTTGATAGTGATAAAACTCAATTTGTAGGTTGGTCATGTGTTGATGGGCTTAGCACAACAGACTCTAGTATTGAAATAGCGATGTCTCAAAATCGCACATGTACTGCTGGCTTTTCTACATTGTATTCACTTACAACCTATGTGGATAGTGCAGGCGGAACGATCAGCTATGAACAGAGTTTAGCTTGTAGCGCAGATAATAGTCCGTGCGTACAAAATTATCCTGAAGGTATTATGCAACTGACTTCGACTCCTGATCTTGGTTATGTTGCAATCTGGAGTGCGGAATGTCCAGAAGGTCAAATCAACCTCAATTCAGACCAAACATGTCATGTTTCATTTACGCCTTCTTATACTTTAGCCTTACAAGTGATTGGCAACGGTGCTATTACCAGCAACCCTAGTGGGATTGATTGTCAAACAGGCGGGTGCAGTGCATCTTATATTCAAGGTGAAACCATTCAATTGATTGCAACACCTGAGTTTGGACATAGCTTTGTTGGTTGGACGGGTGATTGTAGTAATGGTCAAACCACGCTGAATATGGATAGCGATAAAATATGTACGGCTACTTTTGCTAATACAGGTTCGCCACAATTTGCTCAAGATATTTACGCGACAACAGAAAAAGAAAATGTTGCAATTATTACCGTAAATCGGGTCGAAGGTTCTAATGGCGAAATGAGCGTGATTTATTTGGTGGGAAATAATACGGCCACTTATCCTCAAGATTATAAGGGTACAGTGTCTGGCACATTGACTTGGGCTGATGGCGATCTTGAGCCAAAAACATTTGAGATTGAGATTGTAACTGATCCTTATACTGAATTGGTTGAAACCGCAAGAATGCAAATAATCAATCAAACCAATACGGTATTAGATGAAGCTGAATTACAAATTACCGATACGGTTTTACCTGCCAATATCAATCTTGTCCATCCCAATATTACGGCCAGCGATCAAGATGAAGTGTTAGTGATTCCTGTTTCGCGCAGTGTCACGTTCACGGGTATAGTACAGGCCGATTTTGTGGTGACTGTTGGCGGTAATATCCTAACTCAAGGCACAGTCAGTTGGGCTGACAATGAAATTACCAATCAGTTGATTCAAATTCCAATCGGCGCAGTCCCTATTGGTTCAACAACACTAGAAACCACTATTTCTAATCCACAGCCTGATAATTTAGTCGCTTTAGGTGCAAAAACCTCTACCGTTTTAAGTTTGACTAAAACCCCAGTATCTGGCGAAGTAAATTTTAAAAATGTTGAGTTTCAACAGTCAGAAGGACAGATTGCGATTATTGAAGTCGAGCGCACGGGCGCAATTGACACTGAGGCCAGTATTTATTATGAACTGCTTGATGGCACAGCAACTCCTAGCACGGACTACAGTGGCATAGCTAATACGTTGATATGGGCAGCAGGTGAAAACTCGGTAAAAACCTTTGATATTAAAATTGAAGCCGATGCGATTCAGGAAGATGTTGAAACGGTTAACTTACGCTTAAGCAAACCCGTAGGCACAATATTAGGCGCAACATCTAATGCAGTTTTGCAAATCATTGATGTCGCAGCAACACCCACGACGGATAATACTCAGCCACCAATTGATCCTGAAATCCCTGTTTTACCGCCAGAACCATTATTAGGCGTGGTTGAGTTTGAACAAACTGAATATATTGTGAATGAAAATGACGGCCGCGTGACTGTCAAAATTGTACGCACACCAGAGACAACAGGCACAATCAATGTTCAAATCAGCACTCAAGATGGCAATGCAATATCAGGTCGTGATTATACTGTTATTAATAAGCGATTGACTTGGGTTAATGCTGATACTCAATCACAAGAAATTCAAATTGGTTTGCTAGACAATGCCACCAGCGATGGAAATCGTACTTTTATTATAGAGCTGACCAATACCAGCCAAGTGGATATGGTTGGAGAAAAATCAATTGCGCAAGTCATCATTTTCGACAACGACATTAATCAAGTCCGTTTTGAAACAGATAGCTATCGTATCGATGAAGATGAACGTGAAGTGGTGCTCAGTGTGATTCGGGCGGGTGGATTGGATGCAGCCAGTATTTCTTATCGGACGAATACCGATGGTACAGCTACATTTAATCTGGACTTTACTAAAACCAGTGGCCAACTTAATTGGCAAGCAGGTGATACCCGCAGCCAAAACATTACGATTCCAATCATCAATGACACCACCATTGAAAGCAACGAGACATTTACGGTAGGTCTATTCGTTACAGATGGTAAAACTCAAATGGCCTCTCCACGTTCTGCAACCGTGACGATTAAAGATGATGATAAAGGACGGACGAAACCTGTGGTCAATCCTGATACGGGCAATACGTTAGTCAATGGTCAAGTGTCTAATCAAGATCAGCTGATTGGTGGAGATGGCAAGAGTACGTTTATTAACCCCGATGGTTCAATCAGTAATTCGACCTTAGCGGGTAATATTGAAAGTGAAGGGGTGCTTGAAGATGTGGTTTTAACTGCGGGTACAACAATTACAGGTGGCACGATTCAAGGTAGCGTGGCTGGTGCACCTGAAAGTCCTGCAATATTGAAAAATGTCACTATTGAATCAGGTACAAAATTAGACAATGTGATTATTGGACGTGGCTCAACGGTCGCCGATGATGTGATATTGGGCGAGAACGTTAGATTCACCGATAACACAGTGATTCCAGCACTTTATCTCGATAAAATTACAGGACATATTACACCGCCTGAGGCTGTACAGACATTCTTTGGTGTGTTTGCTGTGAATTTATTGAATGACGTGATTACTAATCCATCTATCAATGGTATTTTAGGTAGTATCAATGGTTTACAGGAGTTTGTAGAGTATGGTGTCAGTATGCAGCAAGATACGGTTTATGGTATTTTAGTGCTGAAAATTGGCTCAATAGCCTATCCATTGTTACCAGTGCAATTAAGTCAAGTATTACCAAACCAGTTGCGAGACAATAAGCCTTATGTAGGGTTACATGTTGAGAACAATGCGCAAGTGGCATTTGTCACCCACACAGGACGGAATATTGTAACTGTACCTGTGGTGTATGCTCCTGAGCAATTCTTGTCTGCTTTGAACAGCTTAGGTTTAGGTCAAGCGGTGATGAATGCAACAGGTAATATCACTATTGAAGCGACTGATACTGAGTATTTAAGCGCACGAGCAAGTTTATTAACCCCAGAAGTTAGTGATGCTGAGTTGGGGATTAAATATGTTAATTCTAGCTATTTGCCCGATGTGACTGATATGCTATTTACTTACACCGATAGCGAAGATGTATTACGCCAGCAAGTGATTTATCCTGCTCCAATCGATAATACAGCCTTACAAGGTTTGGCTAACACGGTATCGATTTACATGGATGGTCGGGTTGTTGCGAAGAATAGCAGCGGGCAAACTGAGTATAGTGGCTTGCTGGGTTATAACATTTATCAAGCGGTTGCACAGACCAGCGATAATATTAGCATTCAAGAAATTGAGGATGTTAATCAAGATGGTTTATTAGATTATCGTTTGATTTATCCAAATGGTGATGCACAAGTTATGTATCGTGTGGAATAAAATTTAAGGTATTAGGATGGGCGGTTCTCAAAGAGCCGCTCGTTCTAAGCCATCACCTTTAAAAATACAATCCTTCAACAATATTCTGTTGCTCCACACTTGGAGCATACATAACCTCTCAGAAATTTCCAATTAAATAAGGCCTCTTTACACTTGGCTTCTGTTCCATAATCCTCAGGGAAACTTTTAAC
>JADGDW010000066.1 GCA_016744725.1 Candidatus Albibeggiatoa sp. nov. BB20
GAAATAGACCCTTTTATATACTGGACTTCTCTGACTTGAAAAATAAAAAATAATACCAATAATCCAAGAAATTCAAAAAAATACCTTATAAATTATAAAATTCAAGGAGTTTTCCTATGTTTATTAAAGAAATTGAGCCAGCTGAACTAGAGGAATGGTTAAGAGAATATGCGCCTCTTAAGTTGATTGACGTGCGTACCCCACAGGAAATGGCACAAGCTTCAATTGCAAATGCTGATGCCTTACCATTGGTTGCATTGCCTTTGCGTTTTAGTGAAGTGCCTGATAATGAAAAAGTGGTTTTCTATTGCCGCACAGGTGCGCGTTCTGGCCAAGCATGTATGTTTATGGAGCAACATGGTTATAAAAATGTCTATAATTTACGCGGTGGTATCGTAAGCTGGGCACGTCATGGTCTGCCTGTTGAACCGATGCTGATGCAATAATTTTTAAGGGGCAAGAAGCAAGTCATCGTTATCAATAAATAGCTTATTTCTTGTCCTTTTTTAAAATCACCGTATTCTTTTCTGACATTACTTTTTATGTATTAAAGCATAGTAGCGTTTTTCTAACTCTTGTTTATGCTCAAATTCTTCATTAGCTAAAAAGCGAAATAAATCTTGGATAGGCCCTGCGGGGGTTTCTTCAGCTAAAGCAGAGTACTGCTCCATTGCCACTTTTTCCCGTCCCATTGCATATTGCAAAATTGATTGGTCATCGGGTAATTCATCTAATTGAGGCGGATGAATATAATCTGAAAATTGATGATCGCTAGCAGGGATTTTAATCTTATTTTTAATATGCGCTTGCACATCAGGGTGTTGAGCCAATTGCTTAAACAAAGCATAATGCTGTTTTTCTTCATCGATCAATTCTTGTATCAAAGGGTACAAACGATGACTAAGACTGATCTGATCTTGTAAGCGGCCATAAAACTCATATGCAGCTTGCTCAAATGACATCGTCGTTTTTAAAATCTGCTCCATGGTGGTGTGGGCTTTCAAGGTTTGATAGCCACCACTTTCAGGATGTTCCTTGCTCATAATGCTGTTCCCCTGATGGTATTGCTTAAATACACTTGGATATTGTGTGCCACTTTTATGTCCTGCAACCTTTATGAATCTGATTGAACTCTTGGTCTTGAGTCCATCCATGACTCTTTAATGATGACAGGTTTTGAGCATTAAAGCATTATAAACCAAAATGGTGTCGCTTATTTGACTAAGCAAAATTCAGTAAAAAGCCATATTGGAACGAAATGAAGCATTGCTTTCAGAAGCTCTATGTTTTTCTAGGCATCCGCACGGTAAAGGTAGAACCTTGATCTACTTCACTTTCCACTTCAATTATACCGTTTAAGGCTTCACAAAAACGTTTACTAATAGTTAAGCCTAAACCTGTGCCATCATAAGAACGGGTGCTAGAATTATCCGCTTGGGTGAAAGGCTCAAAAATTTTATCTAAACGTTGTACAGGAATCCCAATCCCAAAATCAGTCACGCTAAACTCAAGCCATTCAGTTTTGCCATCTGTAATCATATTAATTGTAAAAATGACTTTGGTTTTTTCACTGAATTTAACTGCATTATTAAGAATATTCAATAAGATTTGCGACAGCTTATGATAATCAGAATACATTTCGCCTAAGTCATCCATTTTCTCAATTTCAAGTTGGTTATGATCTGAATCTACAATTGGTTGAATGGTGTTGCATACCTCATCAATCAAGTGTTCAACATTAAACTCTCCCAGTTGTAAATCCAACTTATCCGCTTCAATTTTTGATAAATTTAAAATATCACTGATAATATTAACGAGATGATTTCCCGCTGCATTAATCTTATCTAAATCAGGCATGATGTCTTCATAGCCCATATCTTCAGCATCATCCCGAATGATTTCGCTATAACCTAAAATCGCATTCAATGGTGTACGTAACTCATGACTCATATTGGCTAAAAAGGTTGTTTTAGCTTGATTGGCAGCCTCTGCTTGTTGGCGTGCTCTGTCAGCTGATTTGTGGGCTCTTTCAGCAGAAAATCGCGCAGTTTCCAATTTTTCATAAAATAGGGCATTTTCCAAAGAAATCGCAATTTGAGTTGAAAGCAATTTAAGCATAATCAAACGCTCAGGCGTAAAAGCTTCAGTGGTTAAATTATTTTCTAAATAAATAATGCCCGTCAATTTTGTTTGGTACATAATTGGCACACAAAGTATGGATTTTGGCTGTTTTTGTTTGATATAGCTATCAGTGCCAAATAACTCATCTTCGATCGCATTATCTAAAACTACAGGGGTTTGGGTGCGTGCAACATAACTGACAATATTTTTTGCTAGCTGTAAACGTTTAGAACCTTCTTTATCAATGCAATCTACTGACTGAGACTCAATTGAAACAAACACGTCACCTTTTTCCACATAGCCATATGCCTCGATATTTAACTCTTTTTGTTCATGACGAATTAACCATGCTTCTTCTGCTCCAACATTTTCCATCACAATATGAATCAGCTTTTGCACTAATCTATCTAGCACAATTTCCCCAGATAATGTTTGCGACGCTTTCATGATCGTCATAATATCAAACGAGGTACTTGAGCCTGTCGTGGTGCTCATGGTTGTATACGCTTTGCCATGGGTTGTTGTGTGGTAGCTACCACCCATGGTTGTAAATGCTTTTTCTGCAGGAGGCAATAATTCTGGATGACTTTCTTCTAATTCCTTAACTTTGCGAGTCGCACCCCAGCGCAGATAACAATAACTCGCTTCACGAAAATAAGCTTTGGCAATCAGAGATTTGCCTAACGAAAGATAGAACTGAGTAGCTAATTCATGTGATAAAGCCTCATCATTGAGAAAGCCATGTTTTTTGGCCAAATCAATCGCATAATCATACGAATTAATCGCTTTAGCAGTATTACCTAATATTCGTTGTTGTTCCGCTTCTACTAAATAATATTTATGCAAAAAATTATTTGGAGAATGTTTTGCCCAGCGTTTCATTTTATATTGATTAGCACGGACTTTCTTTAAAATAACCTCTTGCTGAAATTTATGTACATCATGATATAAGGCTAACTGGGTCAAAGAATCATAAAAATAGAAGACAGGGATCACAAATAGCCCTAAAACACTATCAATATAATTTTCAGCTAATAAAGAATGGCTAGTTGCCTCCTGATATTCATGAAATAAATAACATAAAATCAGCTTATTAATGTGGTAGTGGCACTTAGCTGTCTTATTAGAGTTTTGCAAGATTTTTTGCATTTTTTCTTCATTATAGCTTTCCCCCATTAGCATCCAAGGCTGATCCGTATCACTCATTAAATTCAATACAGATTGTCGATATAACTTAATATAAACTAACACTTCTTCTTGTTTTAAGCGTTGAATAGCACCCGTATAAGTATTCATGGTATCTTCAACTTGAGATAGCTCTTTACCAGCAAAATAAGAGTAATAAGTATATAAATTGATAGAACGGGCAGTAAATTCTAAATCCCCCGTTTCTAGGCCAATATGATAAGCATCAAGTAATGGCTGTAAACTATCTTCAAGTGGCTCTTTAAAATGGCGAATAAATGCATTAAACATGACTAAAATACGGGTTTTCATCTCTCTTGTATGAGAGCATTCAACTAAATTCAGGGCTAATTTGCCAAATTCATAGCCCATTTTCATATTTCCTATTCTGGAACACAAAAACATACCATAACTGGCGTAGCCATAAGCTGATACAGGTGAATTACCATGATGAATAGAGTCATTGACTAAGCGAAACACAAGTAAAGGAAATAACTCGGGTTTAGTTAATAAAGCAGGCATCACTGCACTAGACATAATTCGCATCGCAGCTAGTTTTTTTGGATCACGCATTAATGGCAAACCACTTAGATCGGCAATTTCTCGACGTAACAATTTACGCTGAATACGTATCAAATCTATCCAAGTATGGTAATTTTGGGGCTTTTTAGGAAAACTAATCCCTAACTGTTTTAAAATAAATAAAGCGGTATCAACTGCTAAGGCTAATTGATTTTGTGCAACCAAAGCCTGAATTTTAATTTCATATACTTTGACTTTATCTAATAATGCTTGAGCGTGAGTTAAGACTTCATGAATCAACTCGTTCATCAAATCAAATTCACCATTTAAATACGCTGCTTCGGCACTTTCAACAGTCAAAGCCAACGTCATATCATATTGGCGTTCCCAACTGTCTCTAGGTAAAAGATTTTTTCCTGCAACCAAATAGCGTAATGCAGCTTCATACGCAACAGCTGCTTGGGCTTTTTTGCCGACGACAAGGTTTAATTGTGCTAATTGTTCTTTTTCGTTGAACGTCACAATCAAGTCTGTGGCTAAATTAAGCTGATTAACAATATCAAATAGTTTTTCATCTCTTCTGTTAGCAGGGGTATTTTCTAATAAGAGTCGGCCAATTTGGTGATGAATCGCTTGTTTTTCACCTTTAGGAATCAAAGAATACGCAGCTTGTTGAATCCGATCATGGCCAAATTTGTATTGAATCGTAAAGTCTTCATCCAATTCATCTTCAGAAAAATTGGACAATTGATAAATAGCTAATGACAACTCATCATGATTCAAGGTGGAAATTAAGTTTTCATTATTTGCTTCAGTTAAGTTTTCTAAAGTGGTACTGAGCGTATCTTGACAGACAATGGCTAAGGTACGTAAATCAAACCGATTCCCAATACAGGCAGCCAATTGGAGAATTTTTTGACTTTGAGGCTCTAGCTGACGAATTTTATCTGTCATGAATTCTACAACATTTTCAGTAAAATCCTGGTCTTTAATATGGCTCATATTCCATTGCCAAGACCATGTTTGATAAGAAAATGACAGTAATTTTCCCTCATGCAAAGATTTTAAGAATTCTTCAATAAAAAACGGATTGCCATGGGTTTTGCCTAAAATAAGTTCTGATAATTCTTCGGTTTCAATTAAATCTCGTTTGAGTGCATCGCTGAGTAATTGGTTTACACTGGGTAATTCTAAAGGTACAAGTGAAATTTGATGCACCAAAGTGCCTGTTTTCTTAATATCTTCTATAGCAAGCAATAAGGGATGAAATTCAGCAACTTCGTTATTACGATAAGTCCCAATTAACATCAAATGGAAACTGGCATGAGCTGTCATTAATATTTGTAGCAAGTTCAAAGAAGCAATATCTGCCCACTGTAAATCATCTAAAAAGACCACTAAAGGCGTTTCAGGACGGGCGAATACCCGAATAAAATTCTCAAATGTAATGTGAAAGCGGTTTTGGGCTTCAGTAGGCGGTAATTCAATAACAGGCTCGGGTGTACCAATAATCAATTCAACATCGGGTATCACATCAGTAATGAGCTGGGCATTTTTCCCTAAAGCATCAGAAATGTATTCACGCCATTTTGACAATTGGGTTTCATTTTCAGTAAGTAACTGGCGAATGAGTTCTTGAAAAGCATTAATTATAGCTAAATACGGCACATTTCTTTTATATTGGTCAAATTTCCCAGAAATAAAATAACCACGTTGCTCCGTAATTGGCTTATAAATTTCCTGTACAAGTGAGGTTTTACCAATCCCAGAATAGCCAGAAACCAGCATCATTTCACTACGGCCATGACTGACGCGGTCGAATGATTTGAGTAAAAGCTGAATCTCTTGCTCACGTCCATATAATTTTTGAGGAATTTGAAATTTATCTGAAATATCCTGACCGCCACAGATAAATTCTTCAATGATTTTTTTATCTTGATATTGGCGCAGACAATTTTCTAAATCAACTTTTAAACCGTAGGCACTTTGATAGCGTTCTTCTGCTGTTTTTGATAATAACTTCATGGTTATTTTAGATAGCATATAAGGCACATCTGGATTTAATTCATTGGCTGCTATTGGTTTTTTTGCAATATGACAATGCACTAATTCCATTGAGTCTAGGGATTGAAACGGCGGGTGACCAACCAACAATTCATAAAACAAAGCACCTAAAGAATAAAAATCCGTTCGATAATCGATATTACGATTCATGCGCCCAGTTTGCTCTGGTGACATATAAACTAAAGTGCCTTCAATTGTGTTTGGATTGTTAATTCCTTGGCTTTCTAGGGATAAACGTGAAGAAATACTGAAATCAGTGATTTTGATTTTTTTCTTATCTAAATTGATAATAACATTAGCAGGTTTTATATCTTTATGAATAATATTATTAGCGTGTAATTCACCTAAACCATCGGTTAATGCAATTGCTATTTGTAAAGTTGTTAATAGGTCTAATTTTTGATTCTGTAGTACATTTTGTAATGAGTCACCGCCAATATCTTCAAATATCAAAGCCCAGCGGTTTTCATATTTTTTTAATGCAAGCGGCTGGATTACCCAATTTAGATTTAAACCTTGGGTAATTTCATATTCATGGTGAAATTGCGCAAGGCGTTTTGGATTAGGGTAATCTGTTTTTAATGTTTTAATAATGACAGGCTGTCTATCTATTTTGCTGTAGGCACGATAAACAATAGTTTCCTGTCCCTGATATACTGTCTCAAGACTAGTATAATCCGCTAGTTGCAGCATAGAAGTATCTCCACCCAAAACACTTTTTGTATTTATTTAAATGTGCAAATGATTTGCCAAACAGTTTAACTGACTGTCATGACTCATTTTTTTATGCTATCTGTATTTTTTATTTGTTAGCAGGGGTTATTGTAACTGAATTATAAATTTTTTAAATAACCTAATTACATTGTTTCAGCCAGGTTTTTAACTCATTGATAAATTTCGAAAAACACTTAGCTTTTACTATCAATAAGTTATAATTTATACTGTCAATAAAATGTATTTATCTTGTTTGATCGCGATGTCTATCTCGCACATTAGGGTTGCTGATCCTGAAATATAAGATTCAATATAACACTTTAAAGTCAAACTACTATAGTAGAAGTTCATCTGGTTTAGAAATTTATAATGTGTGATTGATTCAAGATTCAGCTAAAAATCATTTTTTTCGATCAAAAATAAAAATTTTAGGGCTGATTGGTTGAATATAAGCACATAACACCGATGACTGACTTAGATTCAACCCTATCCAACAACTAATATAAATCAAGGATTGCCAATCTTGCGAAGACTGACAATCCTAGACTTTAGACGCTAATTTGCTAAAGCGAGCAACTAGTCAAAACTAATGGTTAAGGTTAAGGTTACTAACAGCTTGTTACCTGTGTTTTGGACTTTATATTGCAAACTTCCATCGACTAAAGCCAAACTAGGATCAATTCGCTCCCATTCATCCAAACTTTGGGTAATTGCACCATAATTTGGCAACAAGGTTAATGATTGGCTGTTATAAATGAGAGAATAGCTGCCATCAACGTTGTATATAACACTTTCCACACCCGCAATCTGTTCCACCAAACCAATAAAAGTTTCTGGATATAAAACAGCAGGATAGGTTGTTTGTGAAGTCCCATCATCATATACAACCCGTCCTTCACGAATCGCACGAGTATTTTCACCATTTGGCGGATAAAAGCCTGCTTGTTCACCTTCTGCGGTTTCAATTTCAGAGCTGAAAATTACCACCACATATTCGCCTGCAATTTTTAATAATACATCACCCCATTCGTTTAGCTCCACTTTACTATCATCGCCTAGCACATTGGCCAATGCGGTTGGGCTTTTGGGTGCAGGTAATAATGGAAATTGCTGTTGCTCAGTGGTGGTCACAGTGAATTGGCCTTTAGCATCAGATTTAACTTCAGCGGTTGCTTTCGCATCTAATTGCTGCACATTGTTCACATCAATGATAAACGCATATTGTTTGCCACTAATTTGGCCTAAAACCACACCATCATCTTGTTGATTAAAGTTGCTACCACTGTCTGCTGCATTATTGAAATCTTGCAAAATCGTATTGTCCGCTTTTTTACCACCGAGACTTAAATCCGTATTCAAGTCGAATTTTTTATTAGGTAAAACCACATTAGTTGGCAAATCTTTTGGTGATGGTAAGGATTTACACGCTAATTTAGCACCGACGGGTGGCAATAATTCACCTGTTTCGATTTCAATACCCCAATCCTCAGGCAAGTATTCATCAATGTCATCCACTGTGAATAATTCAGCATTAAAGTTGGTCATGAATTCCGCAATTTCTTGCCCCGATAATTCGATAAAATAGGCTTGATTTAGCGCGGCCAAATGTTCTCGATTCATCAGCCCAATTACTTCAGGTGGCAATCCACCCATATTGTTAAGATCCAAACCTTTCAATATTTCAGGCGGTAATTTTTCAAACTGCTCAACTAACATGCCTTCCAGCGCACTTTCATCAAACTCGGCAATTTGCAATTCGGTCATCACTTCAAACGCTTCCAGTGCTAATGCTTGGATATGTTCATTATCAAAGGTCGCAAAAGCCTGCTCTTCTGTACCTCGCATCCGACTTTCATCAAATTGCTCTAAGTCTTTAGGTTCAATACAAAAGCTTTGTAATGATAAATTACCCGTATTTAAATTGTAGGTGACGTTATCACCTAAAGAGACGTTATCTGCTAATTCCACGGTTGCGGTTAAGCATACATTGTCTAACACCGTATTTTCTTGGATTTTAGATTTACCGATAATTGCTGGGTCATCTTTATCACCGTCAATTTCACAACCCAGTTCACCCCCTAAAATATAGGTTTCTTCTCCTAATTCAAGTGTACCGCACATGCTGCCATTATTGACTATGACCCCTTCAAAACGCCCGTCACCTGTAACTTTGCCTGTTTCATCAATTTCCACATCGAATAATGTGCCATCATTTTCAATTTCTCCACAATATTCACCGCCTGTGACTTCAGAATAATTAGTGATGCGCAAATCGCACATTGTGCCTCGATTGACGTTAAACCCACTGATATTCCCTCCTTCAATTCGCGCATCGTCATCTAACTCAACATTAGAAATCCAACCTTGGCTAATGTTTTCACCTGCTAATGTACCACCAGAAATACTGCTATATTCTTCAATGTGTAAATCTTCAGCGGTTTGCCCATAGTTAACATATAAACCATCAACATCACCTGATTGTGGAGATAAGGCGGCAAAGTGCGCAATACACTCATTTTCTTGTTCAATCTGCACTTGACCTTCAGCATTACAATCACCAGACCAGCCCAAGAAGCCCCAACCTGATCCTGGTTTAGCCGTTAACGAAACAATGGTGTCTAAGGTAAAAGTTTTGGTGCATTCTTCACCGCAACGCTCAACAAAACCAGCACCACTGGTATCTATATATAAAAAACCCAGCTCGGCATCCGCGCCAACACCCTGACAAGACAAGTGATAAGCTGACTGTGCTTGAGTTGGATCATTGGTGGTTAATACTAGCGTGGCTTCATACTTACCTGTGGTTTGTGGGTTACATTGCACATATAATTCTTGCACTTCACTGTCATCAGCAATGATAATTGGAAAACTATCTTCTAAACTATAGAAAGTAAATTGATCAGCAAATTCCCCAATAATTTCCGCATTTGTGATTTGAATATCACCCGCACCGCGTTCAATCAATACTAAATTTTTTTCTGAAGGCTGGCCTATACCCACTGTATCAAATTCAATTAAACCGCCTACCTTTGGTTTGGATGCAAAGACAGGTGTATTAGCACAATATAATAGATATTCTACTTCTGGTACTTCTTCATCAGTGGTAGATAATCTCAATAAGGCTTTTCTTGCACCCACATCAGCAGGGGCGCAACGCACGGTTAAAGGCGTATTTGTCCCTTGAGCTAAATTCAGCGGAAACGGAGTCACAATGGAAAATTCAGAGGCGTGTTCTCCTTCTAAACTAATCAAATCAATGCTCAAATTGGCTAAGCCAATATTATAAATATCAATCGTGGTATCAATTGGTGTATTGACAGGCACATTAGCTGTGAGTTGAATCGGTTCATCTTCAAATGAAGGTAAGGAGAAAAAGGTACGCGATTCTTCTGGAAGCGCACCAATTAAACGCACTTTATTGTTGCCCGCTTCAGCAATATAAACCTGTTCCTTAGCAACGGCTAATCCCATGGGAGAAGTCAGACCCGCACCCGCTGCTAATTTAAAATCAGCATTTTCACCAAAACCAATCAATTTATAAATATGCTGATTATCAGAAAGCATCCAAATTGCACTATTTTCTGCATCGGCAATATAGGTTATGCCATTTTTTCCATTGGCTAAACCAACAGGTGTACCCATTGCTGATTCAAGTGCTAAACTACCTTCAGACACAACGCCTGCGTTTCCATTGCCTGCAATCGTTTGTAATCTACCATCAACCAATTCCCGTATCACGTGATTATTGGTATCTGCAATCAGCAGTGTGCCGCTTGAACTGACTAATATATCTTGCGGTTTATTCAGTTGACCTAGTAATGCCTCATCGCTATCCAAATAACCTGCAACACCATTGCCTGCAATTGTTAAAACGGTTTCATCTATCAGTTGACGGATTAAGCTGTTGCCTGTATCTGCAATAAATAAACTGCCATTAGCATAAACAATACCTCGAGGGCGATTAAAACGGGCATCGAACGCATTGAGTACCCCATCACTATAACCACTGATCCGTGGTGTACCTGCAATCGTGGTTATAATGCCATCAGGTGTAATCATACGAATCACATGATTGCCTGTGTCTGCAATATATACATTGCCAAATTCATCTACCACAATATCTGATGGTAAATTAAATTGTGCGCTGGTGGCTTCGTAACCATCACCACTATAGCCCGCCACTCCTGTGCCTGCAAAAATTTCAGTTGTGCCTAAGTCATCCACAATTCTAATAAGATGGTTGCCACGTTCTGCAATTAATAATTCATCTTCATTAATAAATGCAATGGCATACGGTGCATTGAGTTGTACTAAACTGGCATGAGTGATGTCTTTGGTTAAGCCTTGTGAGCCTGTGCCTGCAAAAGTAGAGGTGTATTGACTAAAAATCGCGGTGCATGATTTGGCCTGATCTAATGTCACGGTTTTAGGGTTTTCAATACCGAGACAATCACCAACCCAATAAGCAAATGCTTCTTCATCGCCCGCAATTGCGCTTAATGTTACGGTGTCACCTTGTTGATAACCACCTTGACAACTGGGTGTACATGCTAGGGTTTCGCCTGCTGCGCTGGTTGCAAGGACAACACCAAAACCTATTTTCTCCACACGTAGCAAAGCACTGTCTTTAAATTTAGCCTGACATTGGGTTGCTTGTTCCACTGTAAGCTCGATGCTGGGTTCTGTACCTGTGCAATCTCCTTCCCAGCCTACAAATACACTGTTTTTATCTGGGGTTGCAGTTAAGCTTAAAGTGATGGCTTGTGGGAAGCTGAGTTTAATTTGTTTACATGTTGCATCACATAAAACTTGGCCTTCTGATGATATTATTGAGCCAAGTCCTGTGCCAGTGGCCTTGCCTAATTCTAAGATGTAGCTTTGTCCAAACACTTGGATACGTTGGTTGTATGTATCAGAAACATAAATATTTTGCCCTAATATGGCAACACCTGAAGGCTGGTCAAATAGTCCATCGTCAAAACCTTCACCGCCCCAAATAGACAGTAATTCACCTTCTGAATTAAATTTCTGAATAAGGTGGGTTTCTGTATCTGTAAAGTAGAGATTATTATATTCATCTACGTTAATACTGCTAGGTTGAACAAATTTCGTTTCTTCTAATTCACTTTCACTACCAAAATATCCCAAATATTCACCGTCAACACTAAAATATTGAATATAGTTTTTTTCAGTATCGATCACATAAATCAAACGTTGTTCCTTATTGAAGGCGATATCCACAGGATTTATAAATCTGCCTTCTTCTTCGCTTAGTTCGGGGTCTTCAAAGTCATATTTTTGCCCAAATTCATAATAAAAATCACCATCGGGTGTAAAAACAATAATTCTAAAATTGCCTGTATCTAGCACGTAGACATAGCCATTATCATCAATTTCAATTGCTTGGGGATTGATTAATTCAGCAATGAAGGCATTATTTTTGGCTTCCCATTGGCGTAGCAATGTCCCTTCTATATCAAACATTTGAATCCGAGGAATTTCTGAGTCAAGTACATAGATTGTCCCCGCATTGTCTACTGCAATATCAATAGGGTTGATAAATTGGCCAAGTTGTTCACCTTCTTCACCCAAAATTTGTAGCAATTCCCCTTGAGAGTCAAATATCTGTATACGAAAATTGTCTTTATCCAGTACGTAGATATTATCTTCTGAGTCTTGGGTAAGGCGTGTGGGATTGTCAAATTGTTCAGGCTGTTCACCTTGCTCTCCCCATGAAAATAGGAAGCTTGGCGGTTCTTCAGCATAAGCAGGGAGTGTAAGGCAGAGCAATAGGGCATAGAATATCAATTGCATGATATGTGTCCTTAGTTGAGATTATATAAAGTTGCTTATCAGTCTAGCGGATAGGTCAGATAAAATATAGTAATGGCATGATTGGTTGATTGGTTGATTGGTTGACAATAGTAGATATCAATAGGGCTTGCAGGTGAATTGCTTTTAGTTTTACGATGACTATGTGAGAATCTGTTTAAAGCATTATTAAGGCAAACAAGGATTGAATTTTAAAGGATGACATCATGCGTAGATTTAAAACCCCAGCCAATATTTTAGATAAAATCCATCAATAATGCACAAAAGCAACCGTCGTCTTTGGATTTAACTGGAAATAACGATATATATTTACCGATAATCCCACTAGAAATTTTTGAATTCACCCATTTAGAATAATTGAACAGCTAAATACCATTAGTGGTGATGTCGATTTATCCCAAGTACGCAACTATTTACATCAATTAAAATAGCAAGCATAAAATATCTATTAATATTGAAGGTTAACATTGCCAAAAATTTATGGATGATAATCATCCATAAATTATAAAAGATTCATAAATAGAGCAATAGTTTGGATATTTTTTATAACTGCTTGTTTTTTTACAACCTATAGCCAAAATGCTTTATTTTTTTAAGATGAATATCGTAAACATGCTGTAGAGACTCAAGCTTATGAAAATATAGAAGAATTAGAAAATGAAGTATTAGATAAGGCTTTAGCATAATTTCCCAAACACTTGATCAAAGAATGGGTCTTTATCTAAGCCTGCTTGCCATTGTTGGTGTCTTTCAACAGAATCAAGTTTATCTTGTTGTTTTAAGGCCAAGAAACGGGTTGTTTCAAGTATGCCTAATTTGTTAATTAACGCATCCATTGCCTGCTGGATTAGCTGTTCTTCGGATAAAATGGTTTCTGTTTTCATTGTAAATTCTCTGATGTAACAAATTCTACGAGGTTCATGGCTATTAGGTTTAGTTCTGTTTTGCGACATTTTTTGAGTAATTTGTCGTCACAACTGATAAATCTATTTGCTACTTGTTTAGCAAGTGCAACATGTGCAGCATCAGCGACACCAAAGCCTTGAGTGTAAAGTTTTTCAGCATGTATTCTTGCTTGTTGTAATTGGTACTCAAAGGGCATTTGTAAACGTTTAAGTAATGATTCTAATTCTAAACGTTCGTTGGGTTTACTTATCATACTGATTTCTTGAAAGTGTACAGGTGATACAGCAATACGATAATGCCCTTGTTCACGATAATGCCCTTGTTCAACGTGTTTTAGAATTAAGTATATATAGTGCATCTGTTTCTAAGCGAATACGTAATGATTGTTGATTATCAAATGGACGACAGTAAGCACAAACGTCTAAATATAATATTGCTTGGTTGGACATGGAGAGTGTCCCAAAATAGATTTAACTTATTCTATCAAATAGTTGAGAAAACAGCATGAGAATATTTATTTTGCTTGGCTTGTTATGTGTGTCTGCGAGTTTGTTTGCAGAGGAAAGTCAGCATACATATACGATTGAAGAGCTGTTAGAGGAGGGTCATACATATATGGCTAAAGGGCTTAGACAAGAGGATAAGTGTGGTTTTCACTCACCTTATGTAGGTTATAAATTTACTCAAGAAGAAATTGATGCTTTGTTAGAACAGTGGTTACCTTTGCATCAGGAGTGGGTAACTGATATGAGTTTTAAAAATATACCTTTAAATTATAAACCAACTATGAGCATTTCTAATGATATCACGGTGACTACCTTTGAATATGGAGAAGAAGCACTAAAATATATTAAAGACCCAAGGAGAATCAATTTATGTGGTGCAGATTTAAGTGGATTGTTTTTACTAAATAAAGACCTATCAAGTGCAAATTTATCATACTCAATAATGCTAGCTACTTATTTGAGTAATGTAAAACTTGTAAATGCTGATTTAAGTTATTCTAGCCTAGAGAATACTCAAATAGTTGACTCTGATTTAACTAAAGTATTATTGGAAAACACAAGCTTAGTTAGCTCTCAGCTAGACAATGTTAATTTAAAAAAAGCGAATTTATCTTATACAAACTTAACTCAAGCAACTATAAAATCAAGTGCAGCAGGTTTTACTTGGATAACATGGGATGAGAATAACAATAGAAGAAATGAAACAAGAAATAATATCTTAAATTTAACTGAAACAAAGTTTTTAGAAGCTAACTTATCTAATACTACATTTTTGAGCGTAGATTTAAATAAAGCTAATTTAACAAAATCAAATTTATCTAGTGCAGAGTTTTTCAATTCAAGTTTAACAAAGGTTAATTTAACAGATGCCATATTGTCTAATGCAAACTTTAATCTAACAAATTTTAGTCAATCTACTTTTTTGCCGTCGTTAGATTCTTCTCCAAACCCACACAAATTTGCTCCAACATTTTTAAAACAAAAACAACTATTCAAAGATGTAAGTTACTACGACAAAGAAATACAATCAATCTCTCCAATGCTCATTTCCCTACGCGACTATTACCGCAAAAACGGAATGCGCGAAGTAGAACGCAATGTCACTAATATCATTCAAGTCGGATATGAAAAAGCAAACTGGGAACAAGGCGGCTGGGCAAGTATATACAGCATCCTGAGCAAGATTTTATTCAACTGGACAACCGCTTACGGACTTGAGCCATTCAGAGCTATCAATATCCTACTGGTTTCAATGCTATTTTTTACCCTGATTTACTGGTTTGCCCTGCGTATCGACCCCAAACACAACCAATTTGAAATCATCTGGCAATCCAAAATCAAAACCCATAGCACCCGCCACGGCATCACCAAAGGCAACATCGAACCCGATATGCGTAGACCCTTCTGCATGAAAAAATCTAAACAAGGCTGGTGGCACGCAATCAAATACGAACTCAAAGTGCTATCCATCGCATTTTATGTCAGCCTCATGTATGCCTTTCACATTGGCTGGCGACAATACAACGTGGGTACATGGATCAGAAAACTCCAACACCGAGACTTCTCACTGCAAATCCGCAAAGGCTGGATACGCATTGTCAGCGGTGTACAATCACTGATGGGACTGTATCTACTTGTCATCTGGGCATTTACCCAATACGGTAGACCTTTTGAATAATTTCATATAAAAGAAGTTGTTATGCTAGAACTGAGCATTTATCAAGCCTAATATCAAACGTTTATTTTGGAGGTTTTTATGAGTGTTGCTGCTGAATATTTTTCACAACCACCAGACTATCCAACCCTGCATACATTGACGGTTAAACAATATTATCGTATGGCAGAAGTTGGGATTTTACAACCTAATGCGCGAATAGAACTGATTGAAGGGAAGATTATTGATATGCCACCGATTGGATATGCACATGCAGATTGGGTTGACCGTTTAGCTCGCTTGTTTATTAAAACGGTCCCTGATGATATTGGGGTAAGAATTCAAAATCCTGTGCGTTTAAACGGCAATAGCGAACCTCAGCCAGATATTGCGCTATTATGTCCACGTCAACAACCTTATAACCAAGCACATCCAAATCCAGAAGATGTTTTACTTATTATTGAAGTGGCTGACTCAACTTTACATTATGATCGAAATATCAAAGCTAAACTGTATGCACAGCACCATATTCCAGAGTTTTGGTTATTAGATGTTGCTGCCAATCAATTAGAAATATTTCAAGCGCCACAAGATGGGAAATATAATTTACATACAAAACCAAATTGTGATGCGCAAATAGAATTAGTTGCCTTAGAAAACATCAATATTGATTTAAAACAACTGTTTAATATTTAAATATTACGTCGAGAAAAAACAACCAATTATGAACATTATTGACTCAGCGGTTAAACAACCGATCTCTGTCATTGTCGTTGTCCTGATGGCGATGATGGCAGGTATTCTGGCATTTACGCAAGTGCCAATCCAAATGACACCCACGGTCGACTCAGTGGTGATTTCAGTCAATACCTTTTGGGAAAATGCCTCTCCGAAAGAAATTGAATCCGACATCGTGACCGAGCAAGAACGGGTACTAGGCGATGTCACAGGCTTAGTCGCCTTAACCAGTATCAGCCAAGCAGGACAAGGCCAACTGCGTTTAGAATTTGAAAACGGCGTTGACATCAATCAAGCCATGCAACAAGTTTTGCAAAAATTAGATGAAGTGATTGGCTATCCTGAAGGCGTATCACAACCTGTAGTCGAAGCCGTTGACCCCGATTCTGTCGATCACATTGCTTGGGTTGGATTCTCCGCAACCGATCCTAATTTTGATTCATCGACCTTATACGATTTTATGGAACGGCGTTTACGTCCGCGTTTAGAACGAATTAAAGGTGTATCAAAAGTCGGCATTGTCGGGGCGCGAGAGAAAGAATTACAAATTAAAATTGACCCCGTGGCATTAGCACAACGCGGGATTACTTACACGGAGCTAACAAATGCGATTCGCTTAAACAATCAAAATTATTCTGGTGGACGTTTAGGTGATGGTAAAAATGATATTCGTGTCCGCGCGGTGGGGCGTTTTTCTGATATTAAAGCAGTTGAACGTTTAGTGGTGCGTCGTGATGAAGCTGGCTCAATTTATTTAGGCGATTTGGCCATCATTGAAGAAGGCTATAAAGAATTGCAAGATTGGGTATTTGGACGTGGCGTGTTAATGCCGTTTTTCAATTTCCAACTACAACATGGAGCAAACTTATTAGAAACCATGCAGTTCATCAAAGCCGAGTTGAAAACACTCAATGAACCAAATGGTTTATTACAACAAGAAGCACAACGCCTTGGCATTGATGGCACGCTGGAATTAGTCCAAGTGTGGGATTCCTCAACCTACGTCAATCAAGCGATTGATTTAGTTAAAAATAACATCGTGATTGGTGGTTTTTTAGCAACCTTAACCTTATTATTCTTTCTACGTTCACTACGCACCATCGGCGTGATTGCCATCGCAATTCCAATTTCAGTGATTACCGCCATGGTGGTGTTAGTCGCCTTGGGACGTTCCATTAACATCATCTCATTAGCAGGGATGGCGTTTGCGGTCGGGATGGTGATTGATAATGCGATTGTGGTAATTGAGAATGTATTTCGACATTTGGAAATGGGCAAAAATACCGTACAAGCTGCGATTGAAGGGGTGCATGAAGTTGCAGGCGCGGTACTGGCTTCGACTTTAACCACATTGATGGTGTTCTTGCCGATTTTATTCATTCAAGATTCAGCAGGACAACTATTCCGCGATATTGCATTGGCAATCATGGCATCGGTTGGCATCAGCTTTTTAGTTTCGATTATGGTGATTCCTGCCACTGCCGCAGGTTTTCTACATCTGCCCAAACGTGCACAGGATAAATTACAACAAAACCATCAAAAACGCGGCATTGCTCAATGGATTGCCAGTATCGTTAGCTTTTTCATTCATACTTGGTTTCGCCGTATTGCTTTGACTGTAACCTTTGCCATAGTCACCTTTATCGGCATTATACTGCTGATTCCGCCACTGGATTATTTACCCAAAGGCAACCGTAATGCAGTGTTTGGGATTATGATTCCACCACCAGGATATAACCTTGAGCAAATGCGAATGGTCGGTGAAAGAATTGAAAAATTCGTACGCCCAACATGGGAATATACGGGGGATAAGTTTGAAGTCGAAGCACGAATACGTGGCACAGATGCACCTGATCCAACTGATCGCCGTCCGATGATTATGATTGATGGCAAGGAACAAATTGCGCCTGCATTGGATGATTATTTCTTAGTTGCAATGGGTGGGCGAATGTTCCACGGTGCATTGCCGCATGATCCACGCACTGCTATTGATGCCATTGATTTACTCAATACGGCTGCTGCTGGGGCAAGTGCACCAGATGTGGTTAATTTTGCGTTCCAATTCCCATTGTTTTTAACAGGCGGTACAACAGGCTCTGCGATTAATATTAATTTAGTCGGCGATGATTTAGCCTCTGTCAATAAAGGGGCTGAAGCATTATTGTTTCAAATATTCGGTAAATTTGGTTTTTATGCGGTTGTGCCAGAACCTGCTAATTTCTTATTACCTTCGCCTGAATTACGGATTACGCCAGATGATGAGCGTTTGCAAAATATGGGTTTAACCCGCAGCGATGTGGGGATTGCGGTGGCTGCGAATGGCGATGGTTATATTATGATTCGTGGCTTTGAAATCGGTGGTGAGCTAAAAGATATTAAAGTGATTTCTCAAGCTGCTTTAAGCAATGACAATCCGATTGACGCGCTATTGCAAATACCTTTAGCCACCCCGACAGGTCATGTTGTTGATTTAGAAAACGTTGCTACAGTAGAGCGTTTACAAGATGCAGACCAAATCAAACACGTTAACCGTCAGCGGGCTGTGACTTTACAATTCACGCCACCTGAAGGCTTAGCAATGGAAGATGCAATTAATTCGATTCACAGCATGGTGGCCGAATTACGCCAACAAGGTGCGATTTCGCCATTGGTTGAAGTGCAACTGGCAGGTAGTGCGGGCAAATTGAACGACATCAAACAAGCCTTGATGGGTGATGGTAGCCTGTTAGGCACAATGTCCAGCTCGTTATTCTTGGCAATGGTAGTGGTCTATTTGGTGATGGTGGTGTTATTCCAAAACTGGTTTTATCCGTTGGTGATTATGGTCACTGTGCCGTTAGCGACTTTGGGCGGGTTTATCGGTTTGGCGTGGGTGCATCATGTCAGCGTGGTTGAACGCTATTTGCCAATTCAAAATATGGATGTACTGACGATTTTAGGCTTTGTAATTCTCGCGGGTGTGGTGGTAAATAATGCGATTCTCATCGTGCATCAGGCTTTGAATTTCTTAGCGGGTCGCTCCGATATTGGTGAAGAAGTTGGTGAAATACACCCTCAAGATGCGATTATCAAATCAGTTGAATCTCGTGTGCGCCCAATTTTGATGAGTACTTTAACTTCAGTCGGTGGTATGTTGCCATTGGTGCTAATGCCCGGTGCAGGGAGTGAATTGTATCGAGGTTTAGGGGCAGTTGTGGTTGGTGGATTACTGATTTCGACTTTTTTCACTTTGTTCCTCGTGCCTGTGATTTTATCTATGGTATTTGAATTACGCGGTGACAAACAGATTGAGAAAGAAGCCCATCAAGTTATTTAGAGTTTGAGGTTTTTGGGGCTGGTATAGTCAATTTTGATTTATGTGTTAGGACTGGCAGTCCTTTTATAATTTAAATATCGATCACTTTTAAAATCGAGGACTGCCAGTCCTGTATCACTTTAAAGCAAAACGACTATAGTCAAAGTGTAGAGGCTGCCAGCCCTCATTATACAGTTCATTTGACATCTGAAAAAATAATGATTTTACATGACGCAGAGCGTCAAAGCTGAGTTATCACGCCGAGCGTAGCAACTAGTTGTAAAATATAATTCAAACCCTTTTTTAACACTAAAAACGATAACTGAATTCAACAAAATATTGTCTTCCTGCCATTGGTAAATCGTATGGAATATTGATAAAACCACTAGGATTTGTTCCAACAGTGGGTTCTTTTACCTCATCATCAAATAAATTCTTAACCCCGAACCCAATATTCCATTGATTATCTTCCAATTTCTTATGACGGAGAGTCAAATCTAAAGTAGTATAATCACCTGTCACAGGACGAGGATCATTAAACGCCCGTTTTCGGCCAGCAATCCAGTGTACTTGTGTATCCAAATACCAATGATGTCCCAGTAACCAGTCAAAACGTAAATAGGCGGTTTGGCTTGGCAGCATACCCACATCATCATTTACAGTTTCATCAATACTTTGCTGATAGCTGTAATTCGCCATCAAACTCATACGTGGATTCAGTTTCCAACGTGTTTCCAATTCAAAACCATGACCTTTATAACTGCCTTTATTTAAAATAGTCGGTTCTTGTTTTGCCTGCGCTTCAGGATCGTAATAAGTTTGAATTGCATCACTGATTCTGTAGGTATATATATTTGCCCCTAAATATAGGTTTTCTTTTAGATAATAATTAAAGGCAAGCTCCCAAGTTCTAATTCTTTCAGGTTTTAGATTTGGATTACCTATTAGCAATGGGCTATAAATATGGATTTCAGAAAACACAGGTGCACGGAACGCTTCACCATATAATAATTTAGTGGTCAAACGTTCTGATGTTTGCCATACCAAGGCCAAACGCGGATTCATGGTTGAACCAACATCACTATAATGGTCATAACGCAAACCAGAAGTTAATGCTAAGCTATTGGTTATCGCCCATGTATCTTGAATAAACCCATACCAACTGCTGCGAGCTGTTTCTGAAATAAAGGTGTAAGGTGAGTCTGATAAGTCCACATAAGTTGGAGTATTGGGCGGAATCAAGTTCCCATCACGATCAGGCCCAAAATTCATATATTGAGAAATTTCATCCACATCGCCATAAAAATAACCTACACCCATACGAAGTTGATGCGAATCCAATCCACTGTAAGCTGCAACAAAATCTAGATAAGTATTGGTTTGAGCTAAATAGGGAATGCCTACGCGCCCTTTAGAATAAACACCTTTGAATCCAACGGGGGCAACATGTTGTTCATTGGCATGGTAATAAGTATCTCTAAAACTAGCTCGGCTGGTAAATTCCCAATTATTTAATTGCTCAGGAGTGAATATATGGGTTAAATCTATACTCAATGTTTCAGAATCATAAAAACCCCATTTATCCAGTGTTTGATTAACACCTGCTCCTGTGCCCACGTCAAATTGCCCCTGATAACCTAAACGTAAACGCCATTGATTTGAATAGTTTGGCTCATAGCCTATATCAAAACGCGCTTCAATCATTTCACGTTGCAATGGCATGTCTGAAGGAGCTAAAGAGGCCTGAGTACCATGCACCTTGTCGTAATGAGTTTGGCCATCAGCTTGTAAAATTTCGTTGTGTCCTTGGGTTTTATAATAATTCAACATAAAACCCACATCGAAATCACCATAACGTTTGCCATGTTGTGCCCATGTTTCATAAGTATCAAAACTGCTGAGTCTAACTCCAGCTTCTGTGCCATTGATGTCTAAAGCTGTTTTCGTAATAATATTAATCACTCCTGCGAACGCATCTGCACCATAAAGTGCCGAACCAGGTCCGCGCATCACTTCAATTCTGGCAATTTGATTGAGTGAAACTTGACTCCAAACCCGTTGTCTTTCACCTGCAAACAAGCTTTTTAACGGAATACCATTGATAAGCACTAAGGTTTGAGGGTTTTGGATTGAATAAATACCACGAATAAAATATTGCGAACTATAGGTTAAACTGCTACGTGCAACATGCAAACCTGGAATGGTTTCCAATACTTGATCTAAATGGGTTGCACCCATGGCTTCTATATCTTGAGCAGTAATAATGCTGGTGACGGCAGGTACATGTGCAATATTTTGGGCTTTCCCTGTAGCAACCGATACTTTTTGCATAGCAACCAGTGCATCAAAAATATCAAACACGTCATCTAATACCACGATGTCCAATAGTTCTGATAAGTTAAGTTGACGCAATTCATTAATCAGTTTACGCTCTCCCTCATCACTAGCAAAACAGCTAGAAATAGATAGTAAACCGCTAAATAAGCTATAGACGATTGTTTTTCTCATTTTTATGCTTTTGATTTAGGTGGCTCTAAATG
>JADGDW010000067.1 GCA_016744725.1 Candidatus Albibeggiatoa sp. nov. BB20
GTCTTACAGTGCAGGGGATAATTTAAATCAAGGTCTTTTATATTTAGATGGTATTGCGTTAACGACCATTGCAAATGCAGGAGCAGGAGGTACTGAAGGTACGATTCCACCAAATACGCAAACAGGCAATGCGTACATCGGCAGTACAGATCCAAGCACCCATCTTTTTACTGGTCAAATTGATGAAGTGCGCTTATGGAATACAGCCCGCAGCCAAGCTGAAATTCAAGCCAATATGTATACCCCTTTAACAGGTTCAGAGACGGGATTAGTTAATTACTGGGATTTTGAAGAGGCGAATAGTAATAAAGTTGAGGATAAAGTTAGCAATAATAATGGCATATTAACCAATATGGACACCAATGCTGATTGGGTTGATGGCGTTATTGGCAGTCCTAACTTTGTTGCAAGTGTCAGCTCCGTACTCAACGATATTTTGCCTGCGTATGATGGTGATAGCGATGGTTTAACGTTCTCACTTGTCGATGATGACGGCGGTGCAACGGTTATTACTGATGCCAACTCAGGTGCATTTACTTATACCTCTAGCATTTCAGGCTCTCGTACTTTTAGTTATAAAGTCAATGATGGCACAAGCGATTCAAATACCGTCACCGTTAATGTCGAAATCATGCCTAACATTGCACCTGTTGCAGGTCAAGGTACAGCATTAGATTTTGCGGGAGGTAGCAAATATATTAGTTTAGACACATTAACGGGAGAAGTATTAAGTGACAATGCTCGAACATTCGAAGCGTGGATAAAAACAACTGCAACGGATGTCAGTTCTGTATTTAAATATGGAGTTGATACAACATATAACAGAGTCCGCCTCAGTACCAGAGATGGCATTGTCCGAGTTGATTTATATGCAAAAATAACAGAATGGTCAGCCCCTAATATTAATGATGGAAACTGGCATCATATTGCTTGGTCTTATACAGCAGGTTCAAAATCAAGTGAGAGCAGTGTTTATGTGGATGGTGAAGCGCTAACCAGCATTTTATCCAGTGCAAGTAATGATTATCCTGATACACAATCCGGTATTGCTTATATTGGTGCTCATACTGAAACTAGCTCTGCCGATTTTGAAGGTCAAATTGATGAAGTTCGGTTATGGAATACAGCTCGCAGCCAAGCTGAAATCCAAGCCAATATGTACAGTGCTTTAACAGGTTCAGAAACAGGACTTGTTAGCTATTGGAATTTTGAAGAAGCCACAGGCACAACGGCAAATGATCTGAATACGAGCAATGCCAATCACGGTACATTAACCAATATGGATGACACGGCTTGGGTTGATGGGATTATCGGCAAACCCACATTTTCCACCAGTCTCAGCACAGTAATTAGCGATACATTACCTGCTTATGACAGTGATGGCAGCACATTAACTTACAGTCTTGTGAGTGATGATGGCGGTGCAGCAGTTTTAAGTAATGCCAGTACAGGTGCTTTCACGTATACACCAACCACATCAGGTACACACACCTTTACTTATAAAGTCAATGATGGGACTGTGGATTCAAATATTGCCACGGTTACGGTCGAAGTTGAGCCAAATGAACCGCCAATTGCAGGTTTGGGGACAGCGTTAAATTTTGATGGTGTTGATGATTATGTTGTAGCCAGTGTAGCGACAACCGCTATAGATAATATAACTCTAGAGACTTGGGCTTATTGGTCTGGTAATACAGGCGATCCCCTCATTTTTTATAATGGTAACTCATCTTCAAGTGGATATGGTTTATTAATTAATTCATCAAGCAGTGAGTTAAAGCTTTTATGTGGTGGCATTGGGTTTGCCACATCTAACTATATCTACCCAACTAATGAATGGCATCATATTGCTTTGGTGAGAAATACAGGAGTGTGGTCACTTTATATTGACGGTGAGATTTATACATTTACAGGCAGTTGTTCGCCGAATGGCATTAGTGATGGTGGGTTAAGCATTGCTGCCAACCACTCAGGTTTACAACATTTTGAAGGCAAAATAGATGATGTTCGGGTTTGGGATATTGCACGAACTCAGGCTGAAATTCAGGCTAATATGTATACCCCTTTAACAGGTTCAGAAACGGGGCTTGTTAGCTATTGGAATTTTGAGGAAGCAACAGGCACAACGGCAAATGATCTGAATTCGAGCAATGCCAATCACGGTACATTAACCAATATGGATGACACGGCTTGGATTGATGGAATTATTGGCGAACCCACATTTTCCACCAGTCTCAACACCCCCATCAGTGACATATTATCTGCTTATGATAGTGATGGCGGAACATTAACTTATAGTTTTGTTAACGATGATGGTGGTGCAGCGGTTCTGACTGATGCTAGCACAGGTGCTTTCACGTATACACCAGCCACATCAGGCACACATACATTTACCTATAAAGCCAATGATGAGTTTGATGACTCCAATGTTGCCACAGTCACGGTAGAAGTTGAGCCTAATATTGCTCCTGTTGCGGGTTTTGGCTCAGCTTTAAATTTTGATGGCGTTGATGATTATGTAGAAGTATCTAATGTCCCTTATGTGCAAATCAGTTCAGGTACAAATGCAACTTTTGAATTATGGTTAAAAACCACAACGACAATCGATAGTTTTTTACTAAGTAAAAGTCCTGACTGGATTAGTGCTAGCACTACAGAATTTGCACTTGCCATAATGAACGGTGGACAACTACGCTTTAATGGGGAATATTCCACCGCCAATATAAATGATGGACAATTACACCATGTTGCTGTGGTTTTAAATGGTTTATCAGGAACATATTATATTGATGGTGAATTGGATAGCACTTTTACACTCAGTGCCAATACTGAACACGTCATTTCACTATTGATTGGTGCGAGAAGAAAAACGACCTCTTCAGATATTGGTAACTTTTTTACTGGGTATATGGATGACGTAAGAATTTGGGATACAGCCCGTACTCAAGCCGAAATTCAAGCCAACATGTACCAAGCTTTACAAGGTAATGAAACGGGTTTAATTGGATACTGGCCATTGGATAAGAATACAGGTACGACAATCACTGATTTAACAGGTAATGCGACAGATGGCACATTTATCAGTGCGCCAATATGGACAGATTCGGCAGTATTAGCTTGGGAAACCAGTCTAAATTTACCTATTACTGATACGCTGCCAGCTCATGATACTGATGGTGGCACACTCACTTATAGTCTCGTTGATAACGATGCGGGGGCAGCTGTCATAACCAATGCTTCAACAGGTGCTGTCACTTACACACCCGTTTCTGCAGGCACTCACACATTCAGCTACAAAGCCAATGATGGGTTTGACGATTCTAATATTGAAATTGTCAATGTCACCGTCAGCAGTTTAATTGTTGATAATATCACTGATGTTGATGATGGGGATTACGCCACAGGTCAAAATACCCTACGAGAAGCCATTACAAATGCCAATGCAGGCGATACGATTACGTTTGATCCGAGTATTGCAGGACAAACCATTCTTCTTGATGCGGTTTTGGCAATTGATAAGAATCTTAGCATCGATGGCGATGTGAATCTGATAAGCATCAGTGGTCAAGACACGGTACAAATATTTAATATCAGTGCAGGAACAGTGATTTTATCTAATTTAACCTTAAAAAACGGATACGCATCAGCAGGCGGCGCTATTGAAATCTCTGGTAGCAATACTCATGTAACTGCCCAAGATATTATTTTTGACAGTAATCATGCAACAAATCGCGGGGGAGCAGTTAGAGTCGTAGGTGCTGGAAACACTGTTATTGTGAAACGGTCGACATTTGCTAATAACTCTGCATCCACATCAGCAGGCGGGTTACGATGCACAATAGGCGCAACAGCTAAAGTTTATAACAGTACTTTCTTTAACAATAATTCAACTAAAGGTGCAGCAATTAACACCGATAATTGTAATTTATTTGAGATTTATAACAGTACCTTACATGGCAATACAGGCAGTCACACACTACAGAATTATACAGGCACTTCAATATTTAAACTGTATAACAGCATTATTTCAGGCACGGTAGGTGGTGTTGATTGTAGTGGCGGCCTATCAATTCAAACCAATACATTGATTCAAGATGGAACGTGTACAGCCAGCATAACAGGTGATCCTAAACTCAACACAACACTCGCGGATAATGAAGGTACAACCCAATCATTAGCCCTATCATCTGACAGTCCCGCAGTTAATACAGGCGATCAGGCAACATGTGAAGCCCTTGACCAACGTGGTGTATCTCGAACTGCTTACGGTACTTGTGATATTGGTGCGTATGAACTGATATTAATTCCAACTGAACCCAGCAACCTCATCCCAACCGTCCCCACTTTTGATAACTTAGCTTCTGGTGTCGTATTATCTTGGACTGATAGTTTGTACGAAGATGAATATATTTTATCGCGTGATGGTAGTGAAATCACAACTTTGGCTCAAGACACTATCAGCTATACCGATACCGCCATCACATGTGGTTCGAGTTACATTTACAGTCTTAAAGCCAAAAATAGCAGTGGAGAATCTAATACCGTATCCACAACTTCAACAGCGATGCCTGCATGTCCCGAACCTGTAACCCCGACAGATTTTATTGCAAGCATTCCTAGTTTTGGAGATTTAGACCCTGAAATCGGTTTGTCATGGACAGATAATAATGACTATGAAGACAGTTATATTTTATCCCGTGGCGGAAGTGTTATTGCGACCTTAAACCCAAATAGTAGCAGCTATACGGATAACTCAGTCAATTGTGATTCAACGTATAATTACAGCCTTAAAGCCAGCAATGGATTTGGTGAATCAGGTAATGTTTCTGTCACCGCCGTAATGCCAGCATGTCCATTATATGCACCGAATGAACCGCTTAATTTTGCAGCAACCGCGCTTAGTTATAATCAAATTCAACTGACTTGGACAGATAGCAGCAGCTTGGAATCAGGCTATAAAATCCTGCGTGATGGCAATCTCATTGATACATTAGACAGTGACACTGAAACCTATACTGATGAAAACCTAAATTGTAACACCACTTATAATTATGAAATTTATGCTTATAACAGTACAGGTGATTCAACAGTACAAACGGTTTCTGTTACGACACAGGTTTGCCCATCATTAGTACCGGGGAATCTCAGTGTGATTGTTACCGCTGATAGTATTACTTTGGTTTGGGAAGATGTGGAAGGTGAAACAGGCTATTTAGTCACACGAGAATCATTAACCACTCGTAGAATCAGAGCCATTACTGAATTTGATTTATCCGCTGATTCAACCACATTTAGCGACTCAGGTTTTGAATGTAGCCAATCGTATGATTATGCGGTTGCTGCGGTGACTGATACAGGCGTATCCGAAGCCGCCACAATTACCGTAGAAGCTGAGGCATGTGCCAGCGCACCGATTGCACCAAGTCAGTTAAATGCTTCAGCTATAACTTATGCTACGATTTCACTCACGTGGTCTGATAATAGTGACGATGAAACAAAATTTAACATTTCCCGTAATGGTAGCTTAGCGAAAGAAGTCACAGAAAATAGTGAGAGTGCGACGATTCGAGATTTAGAATGTGAAACCACTTATTCATTCCAAGTCACTGCATTTAATGCCGAAGGTCAAGCCAGCAGCGAAACCATTACAGCAACCACAGACACTTGCCCATTGGTTAATTTAGTTGCGCCTTCACATTTTGTGGCCACCACTCAAGCCAGTAATCAAATTCAACTCACTTGGTCTGATAACAGTCTCAATGAAACAGGATTCCCGATTGCGCGAGATGGGGTATTTGTTAGTATTGCGCCGATTAATGATGAATACTATTTAGACACGACTCTCAATTGTGGCACGGAGTACATCTATCACCTTTATGTAACGGATAATGTGATTAATTTAGGCGGCTTAGAAGAAATTATCACTACGCCTGCATGTCCTTTAGATGGTAAATTTTATCTGCATCTCAATACGATTGGTTCTGGCATTATTAATAATTGTAATGACACACTGTGCAGTTTAAATGTTACAGCTAATCAAACGGTTAATCTATCAGTTACACCGAATGAAGGCTGGCAATTCAGTCACTGGACTGGTGATTGTACAGAGTCACAAGTATTGGTTGATGCGGAAAAAAATTGCTTAGCGTATTTCAGTCAAATTCCAGAGATTGAGATTGAACCTGAACTAATCCCAGAACAACCTCAGCCAGTCAATCCGCTTGACCCAACCACACCGACAGGTGCTGCACCTGTACCAAACATTGGTGCAGATTTATGCGGCACATCATTTACCAATCATAATTCAATGACAGGTAATTTAAATATTTGTGAAACGGGTAGTGTTTCTGGTGGTAATTTGATTGGGGACAATGTTAATGCAGGTTTGGTTTCAAACTTTACGCTTAATCAAAATGCGACAATTACAGGTGGCCGACTCAGTGGATTCAATACTAACCTTGGTACATTGCAAGATTTGACCATTACTCAATACACCGAAGTGGCAGGCGGTTTTTACGCGGGTTCAGTGGATAATAATGGGACGATGATTGACCCTTATATTGAAGCAGGCAGTACGATTTATAGCAGTACAGGACTGGGTTCAATTACAGGCATCACTCAAAATAAAGGCACGATTCAAGGTGTACTTAAACTGGGTGTGAATACGGCTGTGATTGGTGGCAAAATCTCAGGGACGATTATTGCACCTGCCAAATCACCTGCCTATATCGGTGCGGCTGAAATCTTACCTGGTGCGGTGCTGCAAAATGTGTATTTAAGCCCAACGGTAAAATTACCGCGTGATGTCACCTTAATCAATGTCAAACAAGCATCCAATCCCGCAGAGCCCAGCTTAGATGATTTTGGTGTAAATATGGAACAATTGGATGATTTAGATGCAAGAAGTATTGTTGCAGTTGAACCTGCAGCACTGGGTTTATTTGACCGTTACGAAGTCGCATCAATTCCAACGGAAGCCTTTGCAGGCATGACTCCAGAGCAAATTGCGGCATTCAAACCTGAAACCTTAAGCAATGTCAGTGTTGAACAGTTTGAGCAAATCAGCTTAGATTCATTGGCAGGATTCACTGCGGATAATATTGCTGGCTTAAATCCTTTGGTCATGGGCACTTTAACAGTTGAACAATTGGAAGCCTTTAATCCTGAGTCAATTCAACAGGCGGAACAACTTTCTAAATTATTAACCAATATCAGTCCAGATACACCAACAGAGGTGATTTATAAAATAATTCCAGCAGGCTGGGAAATTTCTGCAACAGGCAAAATCATTCCACCCGTTGGCACAAAATTGGGTTTCAAAGGCGTGTTGAATACTCTGCCTAGTAGCATTTTAACCCCGTATTTAGTTGATTTTCAGTCTAGTTTTTCAATTGGTGGTGAGGTCGTTGCAGATGGCAACAATTCTGACTCAACTGTCGGCGGCGGCTTTAATATTGGTTTGCAGCAAACGCCAAATCTTGATTCTGTTGATTTAGATCAGTTTATTTTCACCCAGAATGAATACGGCATATTCAATGTAGTAGGGACGGGCGATTATGAAGGTATTGTGTTTGCGTTTATGCCGAACGCCAATAATATCGAGCAAGCCCCGTTAGATACGCCTGTGGGTTTGACCACGGTTGAGGGCGGCTATTTCAAAATTGTCACCCCTGATAAACAGGAATTTGTGTTAATCAATGCGCCAAATAACCCCGTCGGTTTGCAACAGGCTTTAGGTGGTGAAAGCACGGTCAAACTCAGTCCAACAGGTGACGTGTTGATGCGTTTGGATAACAATAATACGCGCAGCCGCAATCTACGTTTTGAAACTGATGTGATGATGGTTGGGGTATTTGATGCCTTTGTCGAACCTGCCTCTGATGGCTTTTGTGCCGATGCGGAATTTTGTGATTTTGGGATGGAATTTCCCTCTAACTTTGGCAATTTACGCGCCCGACAAGAAGCTAAAGTGATTTATCCTGATGGTAGCGTACAAACCATTTATCCAACCGTGATTTATCCTGAAACCTTAGCCAATTTATTGGAACAATACGACAGCATACCTAAAGTGCTTTATAAGTCAGATGGCACATTTGAGGTGACGGTTTTAATCGATGGACAAGAGCAACTATATGCTCTAACACCAGATATTAATGTGCCAGTGCGTACTTTAGACGCTGGTGAGAAACACAATCCGAAAGTCAGTTTGCAGGGCAATATACTATCGTATGAAGTGCAAGAAGGTGATGATTTATTCACGTTTTCTCTAAATGTTCTAGCTTTGTAATCTAATTCGCCTCATTGCCATTAAGTTAAGTCCATAGGAGTGCATGTCATTTTGCAGAAGCAAGATTGATCCTGCACTCTAATAATGGGGCGTTTTTCCATCATGAGGATTTTTTCTTAGCTTAATGACTACTCATGTTACGCAAAATGTAAAAATTTGAAAGAGTAGGGTGGAATGGGTAAGCCTTTGACCTCAGTTATTATGAATACACTCTTTTTCACCGTATTCCACCATCCCAAGCGTATTGCATATTGTGGTGGAAAACGCTGCGCTATTCCACCCTACATAAAATGAAAAGTTGTTTTATTTACATAAGGTGAGTTGATGACAATTCACCTAAGGTATCGCACGGGTTTGACATCTTTCAAAAGAATTCAAAATTAGGATAACGGCTTAATAATGAATTGAGCATATTGCTAATAGGCGACCTAAAATGTACTTTCATCAAGAAATTTACAATTGTTAGCTAATCTCAATCGAAAATCCAAACGACACGTAGTATACTTGGCAGCTCAGACCGTTGTTACAGGGAATATCCTAAGCCAATGCCTAATGAAACTGAGCTTAAATTACGCATCGCGCCTGAACATGCTAGCGATTTTGCTCAATTGCCGTCACTGCAAGCCGCAACGCAATATGAGCCCAAAAGTTTATATAACACCTATTTTGATACGCCTGAGCATGATTTTTTACAAGCCAGAATTGGTTTAAGAGTGCGTCATATTGGGGATAAACGCATCCAAACCCTAAAAACAGCGGGTACGAGTTGTGGGGGTTTACATCAACGTCAAGAATGGGAAACAACCATTGATAGTGATACACCTAACTACAGTGTCTTGCCTCAAAAAATATTACCTAAATGGTGTCGCGATAAAGAGCAACGCCAATCGATTCAGCCTGTATTCGCCACTGACTTTACTCGTACCCAATGGGATGTGAGTTTTGATGATGGTAGTTTAGTTGAAGTGGTACTAGACCAAGGCGAAGTCAGAGCAAATGAACACCGTTTGCCATTGAATGAAGTTGAGTTAGAACTCAAAGCGGGTTCTCCTGTTAAATTGTATCAATTGGCATTAGATTTTCAGCAATCGATACCACTCACTTTAGAAAACCACAGCAAAGCAGCACGTGGCTATGGTTTACATCATTCACAACCATTGCAATATCATAAAGCGGGAAAATTGGGCCTTAAAGTTGATTTAACGGCTGAACAAAGTTTTGAGCAAATTTGCTGGCACTGTACTGCTCATCTGCAAGCCAATGAAGATATGGTCTTGTACGGACGAGACGTTGAAGGGGTACATCAAATGCGCATAGCTTTGCGGCGATTGCGTTCAGCATTTAGCTTATATAAAACCTTGCTTCCTGCCAATACAAATAAATGGTTACGAGATGAAATTAAATGGATTAGCAATGTGTTAGGGGTGGCTAGAGATTGGGATGTATTTGCTTTAACTTTACAAACCGCTCAAAAGGTAAATTCACATCAGCCCGAGCAACTTAATCCTATATTAAAAAAAGTCCGAGCATTGCAAAAACATGCCTATATTAATGTGCGAGAAGCCATGCGTTCTCCACGTTATACCTGTTTATTACTGACTTTAGGACAATGGTTGACAGCGCAAACATGGCGTGAGAATGCAAATAAAAAAATCTGTTCTAAACTAGAGCAGCCGATTCAAGCATTTACCAGTAAAACTTTACAAAAACAATATGAACGGATTTGTAAAAAAGGCAAGAATTTAGAGAAACTTGAGCCTGAAGCACAGCATAAAATGCGAATTATGGTTAAAAAATTAAGTTGTGGCCTCCGATTTTTTGCAGAACTCTATCCTAATCGAACCACTAAACCCTTTATGAAAGCATTATCATCATTACAAAATAGTTTAGGTATTCTCAATGATATTAGTGCATCAGGACTGTTAATAGCGCAGCTTGAGTTGGCAGATAATGAGCCAACACGCCATTTTCTAGCAGGCTGGTATGCGCATTTATATCAAACCCATCTCACTAACATTGCTAATGAGTGGGATAATTTCACCAAACAAGAAACCTTTTGGTAAGGAGTTTACATTGTCTAATTGCCTTGTCATTGGTGGCGGTGTCAGTGGAATGTTGACGGCATTACATTTACGAGCGGAAGGCTTAACCGTCACTCTTATTGAAAAAAGTACATTGGGTCAAGAGTCATCATGGGCAGGCGGCGGTATTTTATCTCCACTTTATCCATGGCGTTATCCTGATTGCGTAAAGCAGTTAGCACAATGGAGTCAGACCTATTATCCTGCCTTTTTTGATGATTTATGTCAGCGTACTAAAATTGATCCTGAATATATCCGTAATGGTTTTTTGATTTTAGATATGGCTGAAATGGAGCAAGCTAAGGAATGGGCAGCGCAATATAATATGCCCATGGAGCAATTAGACAGCAAAGCCTTAAGTGAAATTGAACCCGAATTAGGTGAATATGACACTGCATTATGGTTTCCTGATATTGGTCAAGTACGCAATCCACGTTTGATGAAGTCATTGCGCAAAGCTCTTGATTTAGAAGGAATTGAAGTTAAAGAACATCATTCTGTGACTAAGATTTGCTCACGTCAAAATAAAATTTACGGGATTGAAACTGAGCAAGGTGATTTTGGCGCGGATTATGTGGTGGTGACTGCAGGTGCGTGGAGTGGTGAATTATTATCGTCCTTAGGAGTTGATGCCAATATTCGTCCTATTCGTGGTCAGATGATTATGTTTGAAGCCCAACCGGGTTTAGTTTCACGTATCGTATTGACGAATAATCATTATGTTATTCCGCGCCGAGATGGACATATTTTGGTTGGCAGTACAGTTGAAGATGCAGGCTTTAAAAAAGTGACCACGCTAACGGCATTGGAAGATTTAAAATATTTGGCGTTTAGTGTGATTCCGCGTTTGGCTGATTATACCGTGGTGCATCAATGGGCAGGCTTACGCCCCGGCTCACCAAGCGGGATCCCATATATAGGGCAACACCCTGATATTGAAGGCTTGTTTATTAATACAGGACATTTCCGTAATGGGATTGTATTAGGATTAGCTTCAGCACAATTATTGACAGATTTAGTATTACAACGTGAACCGATTCTTGATCCTGCGCCTTATCATTTAAATGCTCCGCGTGGAGAAAAAATCTTTTAATACCCAATCAATAGATTTCCGTTTTTTCTCACAAAGCCCTAGGGCTGTCAGCTCTTGAAGAAATAGCAAATTTAGGGGTATTCTTAAATTGAATCCAGAAGTGCTGATTAGTAGCAATTTATAAAAAATATTTTATATTCAAATCGTTATTGATTAAATGAGAATGCTCTCTAAGATCAATAGGGGTTTGCACTGATTGTTCAGATTGCGATTTTTCTATATCAACAAATGACTGAACTTCCTATCATTTTAATTTTTTGAGCCAATCAAATACGGCTTATGGAAATCAATCACTTTTTATTCTATAACAACAATTAAATGCCATCGCTATCGCTAAATTTTAGTATTTTCCAATCGATACCTTTTGAATCTACTTATATTTTAACGTACAGCATAAATTCTCCTTGCATCCAAATCCAACAGCCCTTAACATTCAATATCTTTTGCCTGAAAAAACAACAAGGAATACCGTTTTATGCGTAGCCACTACTGTGGACAAGTCAATGAGTCTTTCATTACTCAAGAAGTCACTTTATGCGGCTGGGTGCACCGTCGTCGCGATCATGGTGGCGTGATTTTTATCGATTTGCGCGACCGCATGGGTTTAGTGCAAGTGGTGATTGACCCTGATACAGAGCAAGCCTTTGCTTTAGCTGAAAAAGTCAGAACTGAATATGTGTTAAAAATCACAGGGAAAGTGCGAAATCGTCCTGAAGGCACAGAAAATCCAGAAATGCCAACGGGCATGATTGAAGTATTAGGCAAAGAATTAGAAATCTTAAATGCTGCTGATACACCGCCATTCCAGTTAGATGATGAGTTAGTCAGTGAAGAGCATCGCTTGCGTTATCGCTATATCGATTTGCGTCGTCCACAGATGCAACAGCGTTTCCAAATGCGTGCTAAAGCCAATAATATTTTGCGTAATTATTTAGATGACAAGGGCTTTTTAGAAATTGAAACCCCGATGTTGACCAAGGCAACGCCTGAAGGTGCGCGTGATTATCTTGTGCCGAGTCGTACTCATGAAGGGGATTTTTTCGCTTTACCGCAATCGCCTCAGTTGTTTAAACAATTGTTGATGATGTCGGGTATGGATCGTTATTATCAAATCGTGCGTTGTTTTCGTGATGAAGATTTACGTGCAGATCGCCAGCCTGAATTTACTCAGTTAGATATTGAGATGTCATTCACTGATGAAGCAGAATTGCGCGGCATTATGGAAGATATGATACGGCATTTATTCAAACAAGTTTTGGATGTTGATTTGCCGAGTCCATTCCCAACCATGCCTTATGCTGAAGCGATGTTGCGTTTTGGTTCTGATAAGCCTGATTTGCGGAATCCTTTGGAAATTCAAGATGTTGCTCATTTATTGCAGGATATTGAATTTAAAGTATTTGCCGCGCCTGCGAAAGACCCTAATGGACGGGTTGCCGCGTTAAAAGTCCCACAAGGCAGCAAAAAATTATCACGTAAGAAAATTGATGAATATACTAAATTTGTCAGCATTTACGGTGCGAAAGGCTTGGCTTATATCAAAGTCAACGAAGTTAGCAAAGGACGTGAAGGCTTACAATCGCCGATTTTGAAATTTTTACCTGATGACGCAGTCGAAGGCATTATTAAATTGACCGAAGCGACAGACGGTGATTTAATTTTCTTTGGCGCGGATACAACTAAAGTAGTGAATGAAGCTTTAGGCGCGTTACGTTTGAAACTTGGCGAAGATTTAGAATTAAACGCACAAGGTTGGAAACCATTATGGGTTGTGGATTTCCCTATGTTTGAATGGAGCGAAAGTGATAAACGTTGGGAATCTTTACATCATCCATTTACAGCACCTGATGTGAGTGTTGATGCTTTAGAAGCTGATCCAAAAGCCTGTTTATCTCGTGCTTATGACATGGTGTTGAATGGTTCTGAAATTGGCGGTGGTTCAATCCGTATTCATAAACCAGAAATGCAAGCCGCTGTATTCAAATTATTAGGCATTGGTGATGAGGAAGCACGTGAGAAGTTTGGCTTCTTATTGGATGCCTTGACTTATGGTTGTCCGCCACATGGTGGTATCGCATTTGGTTTGGATCGCCTTATGATGTTAATGACGGGTGCAAGTTCAATCCGTGATGTGATTGCATTTCCTAAAACGCAGACAGCAAGTTGTTTATTGACTTCTGCGCCATCAGCGGCCAGTGATGCACAATTGCGTGATTTACATATTAAATTGCGTCCTCGTGTGAAAGAAACAAAAGAAGCTGAGGCTTAATTTAGCAATGTAAGTTGGGGTTTATAATGAGCCTCGACTTACAAAAAGAGATGAAAATATGTCTGAGCTAACTCAAGTTGATATTTTGATTATCGTAAAAGATATTGTTATTGCTGTTGTTGCTGTTGGAGGACTTTTTTTAGGTCTTTATAATTTGAAGCGCGAACAGAAAAAAGATAAGGTAAACTTGGTTATAGTTCCAAGCTCAATAAGATCACTGGATGGAGAAAATACAATCTTTTCTAAAAATGAGTTTTTTGAAGACGTTAGTCCAGATTGTCTTGTAGTCAAGATTAAGAATCTTAGCTACTTTTCTGTCAAAGTTGACGAAGTTGGTTTTTTATTGAAAGGAACAAACCGAAGACTGCCATCTTTTAGACTTTTAAAAACTCCTTATGAAGCAAAATTTTTTGACTGGCCAATAAAGCTTGAATCAAGAGATAGCATTACGGGTTACATGTTTGTGAAAGAGTTAATAGAAGACAAAGATGTATCTAAGATTAAAGCTGTCTATACTCGCACGATATGTGAAAATTTGACCATAGGGAAATCAAAAGCACTTGAGCAAATGATTCAATATTATGCTAAAGAAAGAAAGAGAAAAATTAGTCAACGCTAAAACGTAAACAGAAGCTTAATTTAGCAATGTAAGTTGGGATTTGTAATGAGCCTTAACTTTTAGAAATCATTCCGACAACATTATACATATAACAATACTTTTATAAAATATTAAATTTACACCTTAAAACATATAATTCATTGATTTAAAATGTTTATATATAAAAACAAAATGTAGATAAAAATCACCTTTTATCCTATTAGTCATTAAAAACCTCCTAAATATGCTTATTATCCAATATTCGTTTCCTTAAAATTAACGAATTACTGTTTTTCTATGTTTTAAATATCTCCATCTCTCACATTATTCCAGTCTTATTTTATGGCCTATCATTTGCGTGCTGTCTGTCTTAATTATTTATAAATCAGACACTAGCTATAACGGGGAGAGTGTCATTATGCTCTTAATAATATTATTTATACTGGTTTGTTTGACCACAACTGTACAAGCCGAAATCTCAATTAACAATACACCATTAGCAATCGAAAATAACAGGTTTAATATCACTCAAAACTTAGGCAATACGGTTGGCAATAATTTGTTTCATAGCTTTGAGCACTTTAATTTAAATCAGGGCGAAATCGCTCAGTTTTCAGGTTCTGAACAGATTCAAAATATCATTTCTCGAGTAACAGGTGGCAAGGCCAGTTTTATCAATGGCACAATTCGTTCAACGATTCCTGATGCTAATTTCTATTTTTTAAATCCTTATGGCATCTTGTTTGGCGAGTTTGCTACCTTGGAACTTCAGGGCAGTTTTCACGCATCCAGTGCAGATTATTTAAAACTGGCTGATGATGGTGAATTCCATGCAAGATTTCCACAACGGGATATTTTAACCGCCGCACCTGTGGAATCATTTGGATTTTTAAATCATGCCCCTGCATCATTATCAGTTGAAAACAGCCAATTAATCGTAGCCGAACATAAAAGTTTATCACTAACAGGTGGCAAACTTTCTATCACCAATGCAAACTTGACCGCACCCGCAGGCCGTATTTATTTGGCAACTCTCGATACAGCAGGAGAGCTGAACCCAAATATCAATGATTTCACAACATCTTCATTACAAAGCAATATTACGATTTCACAACAATCAATGATTGATAGCAGTGGTCGTTATGGTGGAGGGATTTTTATTCGTTCTGGTCAATTTATTATTGATGACAGTACCATAACCGCCAATACGTTAGGCAGTCAGAATGGGGAATTGATTGACATTTCAGCCAATAATATTACGTTACGACAAGGAGTAATAATCAGTGCAACTGTGTCAGGCCTTGGGCGCGGAGCGGATATTAAACTCAACGCGACACAATCGATTGATGCGGCGGTAGAAAATATTGATACCACGCCCAATCGAATTATTGCTTTTGCCAGCCCAGCGGATAGCTCAAACAATCAAACAGGTGATGCAGGTACAATTTCACTGGATGCTAAAAATATTCAATTTCAAGATGGCTCATCCATTCTCAATCAAACCAGCAGTAGTGGCAAAGGTGGTGATGTTGTATTAAACGCTGAAGAATCTGTAATGATTAAAGGTACGGGTAGTCGGCAAGATGGTTATCCCAGTAGTCTTCGTGTTTTCACTTTAGGACAAGCCGCGAATTCGGGTAATAGTGGCAAAATGTCTATTACTGCGAATCAAGTCACGATCAGAGATGGAGCATCGTTACATTCAAGAACATTTGGGGCGGCGAATTCAGGAGATATGACTGTAAAGGCATCTAATATTTTGCTGGAAGACGCTTTAGCGATGGCGATTACTTTTGTTTCTGGCAAAACGGGTACTCTCACATTTGAAGCAGATAACGAACTTAGACTACAAGGAATAGGAGCAAATCTTTATAATTTATCACTCAGTTCAGGTGATGCAGGTAATATTTACCTTAAAGCACAAGATATTATATTGAATGACAGTGCTAGCATTACATCATTGGCGCGTCGTACAGGTCGTGCGGGCAATATTTACGTGGAAGCAGCTAACAAACTGTCTCTCAGTGGCAACAGCGCAAGCGATGATGGGGGGTGGGCGAGCACCATACAATCAAATACCTCACCAACCCAAATACAAAATGGCTATGCTATTGATAATGGGGGTCATATCAATATCAAAGCAGGTGAATTATTTATGCGAGATGGAGGAATCATTACAACAAGTTCACGTTCTCGTCTTGGTTATCAAGCAGGCAATGGTGGCAATATTGATATAGAAGTTGCTGGTGCGATTGATATTGCGGGAATTAATCCTTATGGTCGAAATATAGCTGGATTTGAAACAGGTATTTACGCCAATAGTATTGGGGTCGGTGAGAACGGGGGAAATGGTGGCAATATTCGCTTGCAGGCACAATCACTCAGCATTAAAGACGGTGCGGCAATTACAACCAGTACCGATAATTATGGCTCAGGTGGTACGATTGAAATAAATGTGCATGACACGATTGCTATTAGCGGCGACTCCTCTGTTATACCACTTAAAAAATCAGGAACTAGCCAAGCCAGTTATTTAGAAGAGTTTGCAGCATTTAGCCATTTTAATCAATCAACTAGCGGCATTTATGCCAATTCACAAGATAAAAGTAAAAACGCAGGTTCTGCGGGTAATATTGATTTAACCACCAAAAACCTGAATTTAAGTAATAAGGCAACTATTTCAACTTCAGGTACAGGTGGTGGAAAAGCAGGCAATATAAACCTGAATGTCAAGCAACTTCAAATGGATAGAAGTACTCGAATTGCTTCGGAAAATCAATTTATTAATCGCTACCAATTTGACAATATTGCACAGCGTGACAGTGCATTAGTAGTCAAAGGTGATGTGATTGAAGTCGCTGATTTGGGCAATGGTGTAAAAGGCAATTATGTCAATATTGGTGATTATCTGATTCAAACCCGCATCTTGCTTGATCCTGTTGAAAATATGCAAGTTTTAAGTGAATTATCTAATCAATATCGTGTTTTTGAAGGTCAAATTGTTGAGGTTAAAGATGTGGGTGATGGTTCATCAGGGCAATTTATCTATACACGACATCCTCGAGTTGGTTTAGATACTTGGCAACGTATGAATAGTCAAATTACAACAACATTGGATACAACACAAAAGATACTTGAAGTGCGGAGTGATGGTGGTTATCGACCAGGAGAAGTATTGCCTGATTATCAACTGGGTGAACGGATTAGAGTGCTAGACATGGGTGATGGCAAGTCAGCAGACTTTATTTACGCCAATATTTTTAGCCCTGATAATAATATCTATGTCCGATTTGTTAGAGTCAATCAGTTTAATCTCACCGATGAATCAACCCTGCATACACTGTCTGAACAGGTTTCATTCCAAGACCAAAACCCAATTGCAGCAGTCAAACAAAATGGGTCAAGCAGCCAATTTATTTATGCAAATAATCAATGGATCACCTTTAATAATCAGCATCAAATTGAACATATTTCCGAAATCAGCAATTTGGTTTTAGCAAAACAAGGTAATGTTGCTGCTCTAGCCAATGCAAATGGGGCTCAAGCTTCACAAATGATTTATACAGGTCAACAATGGGTCAATTTAAATCCAGAACGGCGCACAGTGCAAACTGTTGCGGAATTAGAGCAGCTCACAGCAACATCAGGTGATTTTGTCAAAGTGATTGATGCAGATAACACCCATTCAGAAAATTACTTTTATGCCAGTGAGCAATGGCTTAAACAAGAACGCGGTGGCGATGCAGGTACGATTAGCATCAATGCAGATACGATTCGTGTCACCGAAAATAGTGCGATTACCACGGAAGCCGTGAGCAGTGGCGGCGGCGGTATCTCTTTGAAAATAGACAATTTATTATTTGTTGCAGATAATAGTCAAATTTCAACCAGTGTACAAGAAGGTGCAGGTAATGGAGGTGGTCTAACAATTACTGAACCACGCTTTTTAGTGTTGAACAATGCGCAATTGGTTGCCCAAGCTTATGAAGGACAAGGTGGTAATATTCGAATTATTGCTGAACAATTTCTTAAAAATCCGACCAGTTTAGTCTCAGCTTCTTCAAAATTAGGGATTGATGGCAATATTGAAATCAGTTCGCCAGATGAGACAGTGAGTAGCGGTTTATTAAGTTTAAACAAAAGTTTTGCGGAACAAGCTGGATTTAAAAATTCTTGTAAAGGTTCTATTGCAGGGCAACGACCCACTGAATTTGAAGCTCCATTAACACTAAAGGCCTCATTGTATCGTCGTCCTAATTATTTAATTGGTGATTGGTTGCCTAGCGATGCTTATAAAAAAGCAATTTGTCTTTAAAAGTTTGGGCAAAAAAATAGATGCAAGAGACTCAATATTTAATGTAACGAGCCTCTTGCTAATCAGTGAGGAATGAGCATTTAATAAGTTCAAGAATTGACGGTTTTTATTTTTGATAATCCTTTGCTTTATATGGATTAACAAGCCTGCTCGTTCAAGAGCTGATGAAATAGTTTAATTCTCAACCCTCAATCATTCTTCAACAAAAATAATACGGTATACAATCCCTGCAAGAATAGCTCCAGCAATTGGAGCTGCCCAGAATAACCACAATTGACTCAAGGCGGCATCACCTGCAAAAATAGCAACAGCAGTACTACGAGCAGGATTTACCGAGGTATTTGTAACAGGGATACTGATTAAGTGAATTAAAGTAAGACCTAAACCAATTGCGATAGGTGCAAAACCTGCTGGTGCACGGCGATCAGTAGCCCCTAAAATAATAATTAAGAACATAAAAGTCATGACAATTTCAGTGACTAATGCGGCAATCATTGAATAACCTTGTGGAGAATATTCACCATACCCATTTGAAGCAAAGCTACCAATCTCAGCCCCTGCTTTACCTGTGACAATCACATATAACACCGCTGCTGCTGCAATCCCTCCCATTACTTGAGCCATAATATAAGGCAGAAGTTCTGTAAAAGAAAAGCGGCCACCAACCATTAGGCCAATAGAAACAGCAGGATTTAAATGACAGCCTGAAATATGTCCAATTGCATACGCCATGGTCAATACGCTCAAACCGAAGGCAAGAGAGACTCCCACAAACCCAATACCGACATCAGGAATGCCAGCGGCCAATACGGCACTACCACAACCTCCCAATACCAGCCAAAAAGTACCAATAAACTCTGCGCCAAGTTTATTTACCATAGTAACTTCTCCTTAGTTATATTAATTGTTTGGTCTGAAAAATATAATGTAAACATTAAGTTATGCTTTTTTATAATAAATATTTAACGATTAGCATACCCACAGCATCTAAGGGAATTTATCATACTGTTTTTATTAAAAATAATAAATTCTCTAAACCTAAATCATCATTATTGATTAATCTATTTTATAGTTAACACCTATTTTGCGTTGACTCTTTGAAAATCAAAATATTAAAAAACCAAACATAGATTATTTATATTTTTTGTATGCTCTATTTTTCTCAGACAATGCTACTATAGTCACTTCCTTAAGACATAAAATTTAGCATCTCACATTGACAGAAACTTCAGCTTACGCATAATCCAAAAAAAAGATATGACATATCTTTTTGATATATTAATAAAAAATAGGCTTTATAGCCGATTTGTTAGATTTTTTTGGTTCAATATTGATAGAAACTCTTGAAATCGAATTTCCAAAACCTTATATACACGATCAAGCACTGCAGTGAAGCTTAATAATTTGATTTTAAAGGATTCTATCATGAATTTAGTTTATCACCACCCTGTTAACTTATGGGAACAAATGCAACGTGACGCTGAACAGGTATTCAATCGTGTTGCGCAATTGAAAAAAGCGGAAGCAGCAGAAACACAGACTAACTGGATGCCAAGTGTTGATATTCAGGAACAAGCCGATCACTATCTTGTCGCAGCGGATGTTCCCGGTATTGACCCCAAAGAAATTGACATTTCAGTGGACAAAAATATGTTAATTATCAAAGGTGAACGTCCAGCGGCTAAAACAGGTGAACAGGCAGGCTTTAAGCGCGTTGAACGGGTATTTGGTCAGTTCCAACGACGTTTTACTTTACCTGAGAATGCCAATGCCGATAATATTACGGCAACAGGTGAAAATGGGGTACTTTTTGTCCGTATTCCTAAACAAGAGACAGTTGAATCGCGTAAAATTACCGTACAATAGGCTTTTGAGTAGAGTTGTTGATTCTTAATAAATCGATAACTCTACAATAGAATTTATTGGCAATAGCCACTTCTATTTCCAATATATTTTATCATGCTTACATGACACAGCATTTTTAAGTAGGGGGATATATGTCCACAGCAGTTGCTTTAAATCAAAAACTTAATCTTACAGGTATTAGTCAAAGCTTTGAAAGCTACGTTCAAACTGTAAAAGGAATTCCTATTTTAAGTAAAGAGCAAGAGCAAGAATTAGCGAAACGTTATTATGAAAATGATGATTTGGAGGCAGCCCGTGAGTTAACTGTCTCGCATTTGCGTTTCGTATTGCATATTGCTAACAGTTATCGAGGCTATGGCTTGCCACAAGCAGATATTATCCAAGAAGGTAATATTGGTTTGATGAAAGCAGTCAAACGATTCGATCCACATTTTGGTGTGCGTTTGGTCTCGTTCGCTGTGCATTGGATTAAAGCAGAAATCCACGAATACATTTTGAAAAATTGGCGGATTGCAAAAGTTGCCACTACCAAAGCACAACGCAAATTGTTCTTTAATCTACGTAGCATGAAAAAACGTTGGGGTTGGTTGAATCAAGAAGAAGTAGAAAAGATTGCAACAGACTTAGGTGTCACCCAGAAAGAAGTTCTGGAAATGGAACAACGTTTGACGCGGCAAGATGTCGCATTTGATGCGCCTGATGATAATGATGAAGACAATTATAGTCCTGCAACTTATTTAGAAGACAGTCGTTATGACCCTGCTCAATTGATTGAAGCTGATGACTGGGAACAAAACCAACAATCACTATTACAAAGTGCATTTTCCCAATTAGATGAGCGTAGTCAAGATATTGTACAACAACGTTGGCTAAATGAAAAAAAAGTCACTTTGCATGATTTAGCTGATAAATATAAAGTATCAGCTGAGCGGATTCGTCAAATTGAAACTGCAGCAATGAAGAAATTAAAAAAATATCTGGCTTAAGAAGCCATCGTTTTTTTGTTAAATAGATAGAGATCAGCTATCTATCATTGATCTGAGGTGGTGTTTTAGGGCTTGATTAGGATTTTTTAAGTCAAAACTGAGCAGAAAGCACCACTTCAGCTTCCTTGTTGATCGTTGATGTAAAATAGGATAAGCCATTATTAAATAAGAAAATATATTCAATAGAACAATACCTACGCCCATTTTTAGAAAATAATTCAATCTGCTAATTCCATTAAAAAGAGGGGTTTCATTTTTTAGAAATCAATGATTTAGATCATAATTACGAAGATGTATAAATCTCCTATTTTATTTTCCGCATTCCCGACAATACCTATAATCTCATTTTCTGATCTGTAAAAATCCGAGCGTCCATCAGTTTGATATTATGCATCAGTGGGCAAAAACCCATTTGATCTAATATTTGGGTTTGCAAATCAATATTGGGCGCAATTTCAATTAATTCTAAGC
>JADGDW010000068.1 GCA_016744725.1 Candidatus Albibeggiatoa sp. nov. BB20
GTTTCTGATTTATAGTCGTTTTATTTTAAAGTGATACCAGGACTGGCAGTCCTCAATTTTAAAAATGATTGATATTTAAAGTATAAAAGGACTGCCAGTCCTAGCATACAAACCGAAATTGACTATAGTTTTGATGGGTTGTTTAACCTGAATTCGAAAAGCATGTACTGTTCAAACTGAATAAATGGCCTAAATTCAATTCTATTGATTTACACGGTTTGTTTTTTTAAAGAATAATCTGATCGAACTTAGGTTAAATCCCTATTTGATTTTTATTATAAACACGGTATTAGCGGTAAATATTTCAATTATTGAATCTGCAAATATTTATGAGTTTGTATACTCAAATGCCATTCAGGATGCTCAAGACAATACTCAATGGCCTGCTGGTTTGCATCAGGACAGGATTCAACATCAACAGGTTGGATGAAAAAATGCCGGAAATCTAAATCCAAATATTTTTCAGGTATCAATGCTTTCTGTGGATACACTAGTTTTAATTCATCACCATAAGTCTGCGCAATTTTAGAGCCGACTTTGGGACTGACACAAATCCAATCTAATCCTTCAGGTAAGGGAATCGTACCATTGGTTTCTACACCGACTTCAAAACCTAAATCATGTACCGCTTGTAATAATTCATCATCCAATTGTAAAGCGGGTTCGCCACCTGTAAAAATAACATAAGGATGACCTGAACGTGTGCCCCACATCTCACTGATAAAATGAGCTAAAACAGGTACAGATTCATATTTTCCACCATTATTGCCATCCGTTCCTAAAAAGTCAGTATCGCAAAATTGACAGACGGCCTTGTTACGATCAGGTTCACGTCCTGACCATAAATTACACCCTGCAAAGCGACAAAATACAGCAGGACGGCCTGCTTGTGCCCCTTCACCTTGTAAACTGTAGAAAATTTCTTTAACTTGATATGGCATGATGAACAACTGTAATTAAGCAAATCATAGGATAGTTTAGATTAAATCAAAACCATCCTACAATAAAAAGAATTTTAATAATGAATTACTTCCGACAAGGCAAGTTAACTAAATCATCTGATAAGTGATTATTATGTACTTCTTTTAAATAATCTTGAAATGATTCGCGTAAATTCGGATGTTGCAAAGCATAACTGACTGTAGCTTTCAAATAACCAATTTTACTACCACAATCATAGCGCGTACCTTTGAATTCATAACCAAAAATATGCTCTTCTGCTAACAAACCTGCAATCGCATCGGTTAACTGAATTTCACCGCCAGCACCGCGCCCAATGGTTTCCAAATATTTAAAAATCGCAGGGGTTAATAAATAACGTCCTACAACGGCTAAATTTGATGGTGCTTTTTCTGGCGAAGGCTTTTCAATAATACTCTGAACGCCGTGTAAACCTTCATACAAAGTATGTGGCTCGATAATGCCATAACGTGCTGTATCTTGTTTTGGTACTTCTTCTACCGCAATCACACTGCCATTTTGTTTTTCAAAAATATGTACCATCTGAGTTAAACAAGGATATTCTTTGCCATCAATTAAATCATCTGCCAAAATCACTGCAAATGGCTCATCACCGACTACAGGCTTGGCGCACAAAACTGCATGTCCTAAACCCAAAGCCTCGGGTTGGCGAATATAAATACATGAAACACCTGCAGGAACAATATTTTTTGTCATAGACAATAAGTCATATTTGCCACGACGGGTTAATTCATCTTCTAGTTCTTGATTTTTATCAAAATGATCTTCTAACGAACGCTTGCTGCTGCTGGTCACGAAAATCAACTGCTCGATACCTGCTGCAATCGCTTCTTCTGCGGCATATTGAATTAATGGCTTGTCTACAATCGGCAACATTTCTTTAGGACTGGCCTTGGTCGCAGGCAAAAATCGTGTACCTAATCCTGCTACAGGAAAGACCGCCTTGCGAATAGGTTTTTGTATTTTTTCCATGAAAATCTCGCTTTTCAATTAACAATCAACAGTTATCAATTAATAGTGATGAGGTTAAGCGTTTGAATATTGTCCCTGAATTCTATTTGAAATGTTTGCAAGTAAAGCTCTGTTTTGTAAGTTGGGAAGCAGAGCTTTTGCGCATTTATCTTGAAATAGAATCGGGGAGTTTGCTTAAGTTATTTTTAATTCAAACATTTAACCAACCACTGGCCAATATCTTTAATTTCTTCTGGGTAAACACTGTGCTCCATTGCATAAGTATGCCATGCAACTTGGTAGCCTAAAGTACCCAATAAGCGAGAACTTTGTTCGCCATGTGCCAATGGAATAACGGGATCATATTCGCCATGACCATAAAAAATAGAAGTGTCTTGATTCGCGGTATGACGTTCTTTAGGCAAGCTATCTGAAAATGGTAAATAGGTGGATAATGCCATGATCCCCGCCAGTTTATGTTCAGAGCGTAAACCTGTATATAAGGCAATTGCTCCACCTTGGGAAAAGCCTGCTAAAATAATTTTATCCGATGCAATGCCCATATCCATTTCTTGACCAATAAAATTATCCACCAATTGTTGAGATTCTTTCGTCCCTGCAACATCTTGACGTTGGGTTAAATCCATTGCTTCAATATCATACCAGCCCCGCATCACCATACCGCCATTAATCGTAATCGGACGCATTGGCGCGTTAGGGAAAATAAAACGGGTATGTTGGGTTATTTCGTTAGGCAATTCTGGCACAATCGGCTCAAAATCATTGCCATTTGCACCCAATCCGTGTAACCAAATAACACTCGCAGTCGCCTGTTTAGGCGGTTCAACAATAATTGCATCCATTATTTTTTACTCAATGTAACAGTTTCGCCAGCTTGTTCCGTACAAACACGAGATAACAAATTAAATAATTCTTCTTTCGAACTTTGCCATGTAGCGTCTTTATATTTCAAATGAAAACCACCTGATTTAGCTGCAACCCAAATTTCCTGTGTTGGAGGTTGTTTATTGACAATTACTTTGGTTTTATTTTCAAAGGTTAAAGTCAGCACCCCATAAGAATTTTCGCAATCAATATCGGTTTCAATCTCGTCTAACAGCTCTTCAATTTCAAACAAAGTTGCATCGGCTAACTGATGGTATTCAGTTTCATTCATGGCTTAGTTCTCGATAAAAAAGCCTTATTGTACTTAAAATGGATTGTTTATGTGTGACAAGAAAAAGATACTGCTTAACGCTGATTTTTATCATCTCAAACGGCTAACAAATAATGGACTTCATTTCCCTATCACAAAGGTTTAGTATTATCACTATTTTTAGTTGGACTGATTACCGCTTATGCAAGAATTTAAACATCAAAATAATCTTATAGGCATGTTTGCACAGCACAAAGTTGCGGCTAACTTGCTGATGGTTATTATGCTCATGCTCGGCTTCGGGGCATTAACCAAACTCAATACCCAATTTCTGCCCAATTTTGCTTTAGACATTATTTCTGTACGGGTGATATGGACAGGAGCCAGTGCAGAAGATGTAGAGAACTCAATTACTCGACCGATTGAGCAGGAATTACGCAGTTTGGATGGGGTAAAAGAAATGACCTCAACCTCTGCCAAAGGTGTCTCTAGCATCACGATTGAATATTTTGAAGGCACAGATATGGGGGTGGCACTGGATCAAGTCAAAGAAAAAGTGTCACTACTCAGAAATCTACCGCAAGAATCAGAAAGCCCCGAAGTCAGCAAGATTGTCCGCTACGACCCCATTGCACGGCTACTAATTACAGGCCCAGAAGACCCTACTGAATTAAGGCATTTAGCCCGAGCCTTTGAACGTCAATTATTGTCAGACGGCATTGCAAAAGTTGAAATCAGTGGCTTGCCTGATGAAGAAATAGCGATACAAGTGCCCTCCGCAACACTAGAAGAATTAGGCTTAACCTTAGAACAAATCAGCCGCCAAGTGAACAGTTTTAGCCAAGATATTCCCGCAGGTTCGGTAGGGCAGAATGATGTTGCACGCCAGTTACGCAGCATTGAGCAACGCCATAATGAAATGGGTTTTTCTGAATTGCCTGCGATTGCTGATAAAAATGGACGTTTAGTTAAAATGAGCGACATCGCCACGGTTGAACGCCGTCCCAAAGATGGCGAGGTGATGATTTATTATTTAGGCAAACCTGCTATTGAACTGGCCTTGCAACGTACTGAAACCGCCGATGCTTTAGACTCTGCAAAGATTTTACAAGAATGGATTAAAAAAACTGAGCCCACCTTACCCAGCAACATTAAATTGCATGTGTATGACCAAGCTTGGGAATTAATCGATCAACGGATTAATTTATTGCTGACAAATGGTTTTGGTGGTTTGATTTTAGTGGTTGCGGTTTTATTCATATTTTTAAATGGTCGAGTCGCATTTTGGGTTGCAGCAGGCATTCCAATTTCACTCATGGGCATGTTAGCTGTGTTATATCTTGCGGGTGGTAGCATCAATATGGTGAGCTTATTTGCAATGATTATGGCATTGGGTGTAATTGTGGATGATGCAATTGTGGTGGGTGAAGACGGGTTTGCTCATTTCCAAACAGGTGAAAATCCACTTGAAGCCGCAGAAGGTGGCGCACAACGTATGTTAGCACCCGTCACCGCTGCCTCATTAACCACGATTGCGGCTTTTTTGCCATTGATGATGATTGGCGACATCATGGGCAATATTTTATTTGATATTCCACTGGTGATGATTTGCGTGTTGCTGGCTTCATTATTTGAATGCTTTTTAGTGTTACCCGGTCATTTACGCCATAGTTTCCATAAATTACATAAAGAAAAAAACAGTCCTTTTCGGCAAAAATTAGAACATGGGTTTAATCATTTTCGAGACGCATATTTCCGCCCATTGGTGACAGTCTCAATCGCTTTGCGTTGGGTTGTCGTCGCCAGTATTTTAGCTTCATTCTTTTTAGCCATAGGCCTGTTGGCAGGTGGTCGGGTTAATTTTACTTTTTTCCCTTCACCCGATGGTCAAATCATTATCAGCAATGTAACTTTTGTTGCAGGCAGTCCGCCACAACGTGCTGAAACTTTTTTAAAACATGTTGAGGCAATGTTATACGAAACTGAAAAAGAAGTGCAGCAAAAAGTCGTCAAAATGGCTTATGTAAAATTAGGTGTCGTAACCAGTACAACTGAAGGTGGTGGCGGTCAATCAGGCGATCAATTTGGCTCATTATTGGTTGAAGTGACCTCTCCAGATAGCCGTGAGTTGCGTAATAAGGATTTTATTAAACGATGGGAACAAAAAATCCAAAAAATGCCAGGTTTAGAAACCTTTACGATTGTTGAACAAAAAGGCGGGCCTCCAGGTACGGATATTCAGATTCGTTTTTATGGTGACGATTTGAAAAAAGTAAAATTGGCGGCGTTAGATTTTGCCAATAAATTGAAAACTTATCCCGGTGTGAGTGCGATTGAGGATGATTTACCTTATGGACAAGAAGAGTGGATTTTTTCATTAACCCCGCAAGCTGAAGCGTATGGCTTAACAGCGTCCTCCGTCAGCCAGCAGGTACGAGCGGGTTTTGATGGTTATTTAGCTCAGATTTTTCAAGATGGTGATGATGAGGTGGAAGTGCGAGTGGTATTGCCCGACAACGAGCGTTATAACTTAGCAAAATTACAAGATTTTAGTATTCAATTGCCTACAGGTGGAAGTTTACCTTTTTCCAGCGCGGTGAATGTGCGTACTCAGCGTGGTTTTGAGGCGTTACGCCATGCAGATGGTTTGCTCGCGGTTCAGGTTTCTGCCGAAGTTGATAAGGCGGTGAATAATTCCAATAAGATTCTTGCGGATTTAAAAGCAGAATTTTTACCTGATTTGATGGCGCGTTATAGTTTGCGCTATTCATTAGAAGGTCGTGCGGCTGACCAAGCCAATACCTTTGCGGATATGTTAAGCGGTTTGGTTTTAGGTGTGATGTTGATGTATGTGATTTTAGCGTGGCAATTTGCTTCGTATGGTTGGCCTATTGTGGTGATGAGTGTGATTCCATTTGGTTTAGTCGGGGCAATTTTTGGGCATTTACTCATGGGGATGGATTTAACCATTTTGTCTTTATTCGGCTTCTTTGGTTTATCTGGGATTGTGGTGAATGATTCAATTGTTTTAGTCACATTTTATCGGCATTTGCGTGAGGATGGTATGCCCGTGCGTTTGGCTTTGATTGAAGCATCTTGTCAACGTTTACGTGCGGTTTTATTGACTTCACTTACTACGATTTTTGGTTTGATGCCATTGTTATTTGAAACATCATTACAAGCACAATTCCTGATTCCAATGGCAACATCAATTTCATTTGGTTTGATGTTTTCAACGGTTTTGGTCTTGATTGCATTGCCATCATTGTTGCATTTATACGAAGAGGTGTTTGCTCCTAAAGAAGCTTGGCAGGAATAAGTATTCACATTAAATTAACTAGGATTATTAGTATTGTATCCTGTAAATGATTCCTGTTAACTTGTTACTAAATTCTGTAATACCTGTTTTACAAGCTCTGCTTGATGTATACATTCTTGAAGTAGAGCTTCTTAGGTATGCACTACGAAGCTGAGCTTGGTAGCAAGCTATTTTTAGATATCAAATCTGTTCTATAAAATGCTTAGGAAATCTTTCTAAGTTTATTGAGCAATATAGAAAGTGTTTATATTAGTCTGAATTATTTAATATAAACAACCATTTACATAATTATTTTATTTAGTCACTATTGGTACTTAGTCGTTCTTAAATCAAAAAAATATCAATTTGTGATAGGATGTTGAGCCGTCTCAATAGGGGTAAAATGAAAAGGAAAACGCTATGACCTCAATGAAACCTTATCTCATCCGAGCAATGTACGAATGGATGGCCGATAATTATTTAACGCCACACCTTGTTGTCGATGCCGAAGAAGAAGGTGTCGAAGTACCAGACGCTTATATCCGTGATGGAAAAATCGTCTTAAATATTGCCATGGATGCCGTACGTAGCTTAGAGTTAGGTAATGAATGGATTAGTTTTAGTGCACGATTTTCAGGCCGCTCGATGATGATACATATTCCGATTAAAGCGGTGCAAGTTATCTATGCAAAAGAAAATGGTCAAGGTTTACCTTTCCCACCAGAAATGGATGACGAAGTTGAGCCTGTGGATAGTTCACCCGCAGCAAGAACCGAAAGACAGTTTAGTGTGGTAGATAATGAAACCCAAGCTGAGCCAGAAGAAGAACCTGTTGAAGCAAATGATAATCGCCCACGTGGTAAACCATCATTAAAAGTAGTGAAATAAGTTATTTCTATTGTTCAGGTGTCAGCCCAGCCTCGTACACCTGTTTCACTGGTTTGTATGCTCCTCAATCTTGTCGTTCACTGAAATGTCATATACCTAGGCTAGAATCAGTTAAATTTCCTTATTAAAAACCACATAATCAATGGTGAACTAGTGATGCAAACGGATCAAACCGCCAGCCGTAAGCCCGCCCTGTTTTCATTGGATAATATAAAATCACTTGCTAAGGGACGTTTACCGGGGCAAGTTGTTATTCAATATACAGATAAATGCAATGCTTCTTGTGTTCAGTGTGGTATGCGTCAAAGTAACAAATATCCACGAACCACACTTAATGTTGATGATACTAAGCGTATTTTAGATGCGATGGTTGAACGAGGAGTACAGGCCGTTTCTTTTACAGGTGGTGAGCCGTTATTGTGCCTCAGTGAAATTTCTGAATGTATTCGTCACGCCCGTGATATTGGGATTAAATATATCCGCACGGGTACTAATGGTTTTATGTTTAAAGGTTCGCACAAAGCTGATTTTGAAGCTAAAATTCATAAAATCGCGCGAAATTTAGCAGAGTCTGGCTTATATACATTTTGGGTCAGCGTGGATTCAGCCAATGCCGAAATGCATGAAAAAAATCGCGGTTTACCCGGTACGATTGCAGGCATGGAGAAAGCCTTACCTATTTTCCATGAATATGGTTTATATCCTTCTGCAAATTTAGGCATTAACCGTTATTTAAGTGGCTATGACAATCCACCACCAACAGGTGCAGATTTTAATTCCCAAGCCTTTTATGACCATTTTCGTCAAGGATTTAGACAATTCTATGGTTTTGTCGAGTCATTAGGTTTTACGGTTGTCAATGCTTGTTATCCTATGAGTTTGGATGAAGCTGATGCAGCAGAAAATGCAGTGTATACCGCTACTTCGGAAGATGATTTTATCCGTTTTACGCCGCAGGAAAAATTAGCATTATTTAAAGCATTATTTGACACGATTCCAGAATTTCGCCACCGTTTACGGATTTTTACCCCACGTAGTTCATTGATGGCGTTAATTAGGCATTATGAAGGTAATGAAGCTGCCAGTTATCCGTGTCGAGGTGGAATTGATTTCTTTTTTATTGATTCGAAAGACATGAATACTTATCCCTGTGGTTATCGTGGTACGGAAAATATGGGTAAATTTTGGGATTTGGATTTAAACAGTATTGATAAAAAAGCTTGGTGTAAACAGTGTGATTGGGAATGTTTCCGTGATCCTTCTGAGTTAGCGGGGTCATTATTGGATATGTTCCAACAGCCATTGAGCTTAGGTAAGAAATTATTGACTGATCGCGCTTACAGTAAATTGTGGTTAGAGGATATGCGTTACTATCGTGCTTGTCAGTATTTCAATGCGACATTAGCCCCCGATATGCAAAAATTAGCCAAGTTTAAGCCAGAGCGTTTTCGTATTTTAAAAAGCCCAAATAGTGCGGATATTTCAGCCACACCATTAACCAGTGTCGCACCTTAAAATTTTGCCAGAGCCTATGATCCTCTCTGTTTTCCTATCGTATTAAAATAGTAATATTCTTTAATATTAGCGGCTTAAGTTATTAAAAATCTACAAAGCTTAAGCTGCTATTTATTGAGTTATTCCTTTGTCGCTCAATTTTGTAAATCTATCTTTTTTCTGGCGGGTCTTCAAATAAGATCATCGCGCGTTTGCCGACGACTTTTGCCATGGTGTCGCGGTCAATGTCCAGTGCGGTACAGGTTTCGTACCATACAATATACTCTATCAACATATCCCCCATGAATGACTTTTGTAGAAAAGGATTAATTTTTTCAAATGATGATATTATGAACTTTCTTTTCTTCCCTTTTATTAAGCGTATACAATAAATTAAAATATCAGTTAACAAGAAAACAAGAAAATGATAAGAAGATATTGGTGTATTGATTATTTTTAACCAGTAATTATAGATAGATACGTTCTCAGGTTTGGTTTCCATCCTTACTCTTTTCTTTTGTGCTTCTAATATTAAAATAGCTACCCATAAATATGGTTTATTTAGCCAATACAATAACTTGTTAAAGTTCATAATAATAAGTAACTTTTTTAATAACTGTTCTTGTTTGAGAACACAGGTTTTTTGTAAATGAAAAATTAATATTTGCCCAAAAAAAGTTCGTGTATCTTGATATTTCAATATATCCATTTTAACCAAGCCTAATTTATTTTTTATTGCTTGAGCAATTTGATGTTCTTTTTCCATTGTTTTTGTTTGCATCATCCAATCAGCATAAGTTTTCGCTATCAAAAATTCCATAAAAGACTTATGCCCAAATTGAAACGCATTAGATTGAGTTACATCTTGTTCCAATAAAGCTGTGGTATGCACATCGGTGACAATGGAAGAAATAGTTTGCTGTCTTGACTCTTGTAATCGTTGTTGTAAACGTTTTTTCAGCACAATTCGATTCTCATCACCCTCAGCCAACTGACTCACTGCATCGGGCATCGCATCAACCAATAATGTCACCGCTTTTTTCAACTGAAAATTATTAATCGTATTCGGCAAATCATGCACCGCCATATACACCGCAATTCCCTGCATAAAATAACCACGTTCCGCATTGGTCAAAATTACCCCACAATCCAACTCCTGCTTCACCCCATCACGCCGATAACTGTGCTTGATATACAAATCCATCACATACGCCGAATTAATCAACCCCTCATACTCGCTCAACTTTTCCTTTTCCCACAAGGTGCTGGTGACATACAACATTGAAGGACGCTCAACCACTTCCCTAAACTTACTATCTTGCCGCACTAACGATAACATGCCCTCACGTGTAGACGCTGGCACAGGCTGTAAACACACTTGTATTTGATCCAAACTAAATGGCTGCAAATAAACAGGCTCACTATAAATATTAAAGAAATTTGAACCATAAGTACGTAATGCTGCTCTCAATTCATCATCATCAAAAAAGAAATTCGGTCGCCCTGTAATCAAGGTCTTGGCTTGCTCATAATTAGACAAATCCCACAACGGTTTAAAATATTGCCGTCGCATATCTTTATCACCAATCAAATCTAATTCATCAAAACCTTCAAAAATCAATAATAAACGCCCTGCAACCAACAATTTTAGCAACGCATCACGCGACACCTTGTACTGACCTGCAAATAAATCTAAAACCTGCTGTTTTGATAAAGTACGCAAAGTTTTACCACGTAAACGAATTAAAATCGGAATACGCACTCGCTCACCTTGTCGATAACACAGCAATAATTTATAAGTCAACATATTGGATAAACTGGTTTTCCCCATGCCGTAATGCCCCAATACCGAAAGCTGACGCAAACTCGATTCATCTAACCATTGTTTAATATATGCCTCAATGTCCTGCTGACGTTCACCATCCTTTTCCAAGCTATAATCAGAAACGGTATACATATCCTGCAAACTTAAATCGGTAAATTTGAGCGGTTGAGTCACTTCTTGCTCGATTTGGCGTAAATAATCACTAATATCAATCAAACTGTCTAATAACTTTGATTCACTAATCTGTCTAAAACGGCGATTATCCAATTTTCTTGGCTTATCAAAATCCCCAGCTCGCACTACAATAATCACGTCGGCATCGTCAGGAATAGTTTGTAAAAAGCTCTTAATTTCGTTATTTATCGGTAAATCCTGCCAACAAGCGACAATTAATATTTTTTCCTCATCTTGCAATTTTCCACGCCAATACTTCCCATCTTCATGCCATTGCTCAAATTGATACTTACGTGGATAACGCAAACTCAACAATTCTCGTGCATGGTCTTTCCAAATAATTTGCACCGCTTCTGGCTCAGAACTAATCACATCAACATCATCTTGAACAGGATTATATTGTTCTAAACTTTCATCTTTAGTCAAAAATAAATAACTGTCTTTCAATAAGTTAATTCTTTCACCTGATTGCTGTACTTCATAATGATGTTGTGATATTTGACCATGCCAGTTTTTATGAATTGAAACCAGTGTCCAACAAAATATGCCTAATATGGCTGCGCCAATAGCAAAAATTGCAAGTAGTGCAGTTTCTAACTCAAACGATGTACCGAGGAATTGATTGGCAATGTTGGGAAGGATATTGAAAGGAAATTGCTGTGTGAATACCGTAGTAATGATTAACAGACTTGAATTGCTTATAAAACCTAAAATTGCAAATGCAAATCGCTCACGAGTATAAGCTTGAGATTTATACAAAAAATAGGCGGCAAAACCAATTGAAATAATAGTTGTAACTAAGAAAAAGAATGCTAGACCAGACATGCGCTACCTCAGAATTACTTATCTTTTAAAATCGATTCAATAACAGTTTTTTGGGTCATTGGGATACTTTACGACTATTAAGGCGGGAGAACTAATCTATAAAATTTTGCCTAAATAAGCAAATGAAAAATAGCGATTTACTCAGTATTTAAGGCTTTATTTTGTATATGCTATAGTCGTTTTACTTTAAAGTGATACAGGACTGGCAGTCCTAATGCCTAAGATAGAATTGACTATATATGCTAAAACTCAGTGATTAAGTGCGGAATGTCGATTTTTACAAAGCACTCATGATATTTCAAAAATAGCCATCCTATATTTTATTCGTGATATTTACACATTTATAATTCTTAAATATTCATTCAAATTCAAATAACTACCCTCAATATTTATACGTAACTCAATTCATATTGAACCTGAAATTAATCTGATAAAAGAGCTCAAATTAGTTCAATGATTGATATTGATTAAAAATCCGATTATAAAGAACAGATTCCTTTTTCCCAGAAACTATAATGAATAATTCAAATACACTTTTTCTCGTTGATGGCTCATCGTATTTATTTCGTGCTTATCATGCGTTACCTCCTTTAGCCAATGCTGATGGCTTACCCACGGGTGCGGTTTTTGGCATGACCAGTATGTTGCGTAATTTGATTCGTGACTATCAGCCACAATACGTTGCAATTGTATTTGATACCAAAGCTAAAACGTTTCGTGATGAAATCTACCCCGAATATAAAGCCACGCGTCCGTCTGCTCCTGATGATTTAGTTCAACAAATTGACTATGCGTTTCAAGTGATTGAAGCAATGGGCTTTCCCATTATTAAAAAAGATGGCGTTGAAGCCGATGACGTGCTTGGGACATTAGCTCAGCAAGCAGAAAAACTAGGCATGGATACGATTGTATTTACAGGAGATAAAGATTTAGCTCAAATTGTGACCGATAAAATTCACCTTATTGATACCATGAAAAAAACCCGTTTAGATGTGCAAGGAGTGAAAGACAAGTTTGGTGTCGCGCCCCGCCAAATCGTAGATTATTTAACTTTAGTTGGTGATAACGCAGATAATGTGAAAGGCGTGGATAAAGTAGGCCCTAAAACTGCCGTGAAATGGATAAATCAGTATGGAAGCTTAGATCAGATTATCCAACAAGCACACATAATTAAAGGTAAAGTCGGCGAAAATCTGCGTGATGCGTTACATTATTTGCCTCTCACTCGCCAAGTTGTCACCTTAAAAATGGATGTGGAACTAGAGCAAACACCTCAGCAATTACAGATGTGCCAAGCGGATACTGAACAACTGATTCAATTATTTACTGAGCTTAATTTTAAACGCGAATGGTTACAAGAATTACAATCTGTTGAATTAGATATTTCAGAACCTGAACAGCTAGTTGAAATAGAAACAAATTATCAAACCGTTCTCACGCAAGACGAATTGGATTCATGGCTACAGCGTTTGCAACAAGCAGCATGTTTTGCATTTGATGTTGAAACTAACAGCTTGGATTATTTAACAGCTGAATTAATTGGCTTATCATTTAGTTTGCAATCTGGCGAAGCGGCTTACGTGCCTGTTGCTCATGATTATCTTGGTGCACCTGTTCAACTATCCCGCAATATGGTTTTGCAAAGTTTGAAACCGTTGCTTGAAAATCCAAATTTTAAAAAAATAGGCCAAAATCTCAAGTTTGATGCACATATTTTAGCCAATTATGACATTGCTTTGAATGGAATTGCTCATGACACCATGCTGGAATCTTATGTGCTCAATAGTACAGAAAAGCATAACATGGATAGTTTGGCGAAACAGCATTTAAGCATCAATACCACCAGTTTTGAAGATATTGCGGGGAAAGGTAAAAAACAACTGACTTTTAATCAAATTTCCTTAGAACAAGCTGCGCCCTATGCGGCTGAAGATGCGGATATTACATGGCAATTACACGAAACATTATACCCTCAATTACAAGATGATTTACTCAAAGTCTATCATGAGATTGAAATGCTTTTATTGCCTATTTTGATGCGAATTGAACGCAATGGAGTCAAATTAGACAGCGATAAATTGCATTTGCATAGTTTGGAATTAGCCAGCGAATTACAGACATTAGAGCAACAAGCACATGATTTAGCCAAAACAGTGTTTAATTTGAATTCTCCCAAACAGTTACAGAAAATACTATTTGAAGATTTGAAACTGCCTGTACAGAAAAAAACTGCTAAAGGAGACCCGTCTACTTCTGTTGAAGTATTGGAAGTCTTAGCAAAAGAGTATGAATTACCCAAAATCGTTTTAGCTTATCGCAGCATGAGCAAATTAAAATCCACCTATACTGATGCCTTGCCCCAACAAATCAACCCAAATACGGGGCGCGTACATACTTCATATAATCAAGTGGTTACTGCAACAGGGCGTTTATCTTCCAGTTCACCTAATTTGCAAAATATTCCAATTCGGACAGCAGAAGGGCGACGGATTCGACAAGCTTTTATTCCACAACAAGGTTATCAGTTGATTGCAGCGGATTATTCTCAAATCGAATTGCGGATTATGGCGCATTTATCCCAAGATGAAAAATTACTGGATGCGTTTGCTAACGGTGAAGATATTCATAAAGCAACCGCTTCACAAGTATTTAATACGCCATTGGCAGAAGTGACTAAAGAGCAACGCCGTAATGCAAAAGCGGTGAATTTTGGTTTGATTTATGGAATGCAGGCCTATGGTTTAGCTCAACAATTAGATATTGAACGTGGTGAAGCGCAGTCTTATATTGACGCTTATTTTGAGCAATATCCCAAAGTCAAAATGTATATGGAAACAACCCGTGATCTGGCAAAACAGCAGGGCTTTGTCGAAACAGTATTTGGACGACGTTTGTATATTCCTGATATTAATTCACGTAATTATCAACGTAAACAATATGCTGAGCGCAGTGCGATTAATGCACCAATGCAAGGAACGGCTGCCGATATTATCAAATTGGCAATGATTGACGTGCAAAATTGGATTGATGTGCAACAGCTTGATATTCGGATGTTAATGCAAGTACACGATGAGTTGGTGTTTGAAGTTGCAGATCATTTAGTTGAGCAAGCACAAGTTGATATTCCGCAAAAAATGACGCAGGTAGCAAATTTAGACGTGCCATTATTGGTTGAAGCAGGTGTCGGTATGAATTGGGATGAGGCGCATTGATGTCTTGGTGAAAATGGCCTGATGTTTGACTAAAATTTGAATCTCTTATATTTTTAGAGTAAAGGGATTTCAGATAATGCACCGTTGTTTTTAAATCAATTTTTGCACCATAATAAAAACGATGCACGGTAGTTGCTTTAATTTCCTTTGTTATATGCAATATAAAACAAGTGCTTATATTATTTTTATATAAATTTTATACGTTAAAAGCTTGCGATATGACAGATTTATGATTACACTTAAATAATAAGTTACTGTAAATCAGAGCTATTTATCCTAAAACTTATCAGAGTTTTTCGCTGATAAACTAAATTCCGGCATAGTGGTAAGACCTATGATTGATAACAAAGGCTACAGATTAAATGTGGGGATCATCCTGAGCAATCAGGAAGGAAATGTGCTATGGGCTAAAAGACTTGGTCAAAACGCATGGCAATTTCCCCAAGGCGGCATCAAAGCCAATGAGACCCCTAAACAAGCATTGTTTCGCGAGCTTTACGAAGAAGTCGGCTTAACTGCAAAACAAGTTCAAGTACTAGGAGCTACCAAACGTTGGTTAAGCTATCGCCTACCTCAGAACCTCATTCGCTATCATCAAAAACCCTTGTGTATTGGACAAAAACAAATTTGGTATTTGTTACGTTTGACAGGGAAAGAGACTGATATTCGTTTTGATAAGAGTTATTCCCCCGAGTTTGAGCAATGGGAGTGGGTTAATTACTGGAAACCTCTTAAAGAGGTTGTACATTTTAAATATAAAGTCTATGAAGCTGCATTAAAAGAGCTAGAGCCTTTATTGGAAAAACAGCGTACTGCAAAAACGATTATTCATCGTAAAGCAGCACCTGCAAAAATATACCAGCGTTTATAATAAAAGATGTAATGCGTCAAAAAATCTCTAATAGATTAAACCTTTTAGCTCTGAATATGAGTTATGAGGTTTAACTTTAGGACAAGTCAAAGCGTATTTAAGTATTGCCTCGCATGAAAAATGGGGCGTGCTGAATTGCTTCAAACGCGCGATGTTCCAGTCTGTCTGAAAATAACGGCTCTAATCTAAAACCTGCATATCATTGATAAGCAGTTGCACGCTTTTTTTACCACGAAACTGATTTACATCTAGCTTGTAAGCCAACTGAATTTTCTTTGCGCCTACCTGTTCCCAATCCTTGATATTTATACCTATTTTTGCAATATTAAACGCAATGGCTTCTAACTCGACCGAACTATCAGCCACAGGCGTGACAATCATTTTTAAATGTTTATCTTTTAATAAAAACCATTGTTGTACATCAAATTCCCCATCAAATAGCGGTTCTAAACAACCTTGTCCCCAAGGCACAATATGCCGTAATTGCTCTGCAAGTGTTAAACTGAAATCTTGGGCTTGCAATTCACCATCGCTATAAATTTCCCCTAATAAATCATCTTCAGTTAAGAGTCGATGCACTTCTATATCAAACAAGTGACTGAATTTTTCATAATACTGAGACGGCATACTTAAACCCGCTGCCATTGCATGACCACCAAACTTGCTTAATATATCAGGTTGTTGAGAGGCAATGCGTTCTAACACATCTTTGATATGAACTCCTCTTACAGAACGAGCTGAACCGCGTAACTCATCATTAATCGCACGGGTAAATACAATCGTAGGACGGTTAAACTTATCTTTAATCCGCGAAGCCAATAACCCAATCACGCCTTGATGCCAATGTTCCTCTAATAAACACAAGCCATAAGGTAAATCTTGTTGCGATAATTCTGCTAATTTCTCGGCTGCTTCCAGCTCCATTTCAGATTCAACATAGCGTCGTTCCTCATTGAAATGGCCTAAATTTTCCGCATATTGTTCGGCGGTTTCATCCTCTTCACATAATAAACAATTGATTCCATAAGTCATGTCATCCATACGCCCAGCGGCATTGAGACGAGGTGCAATACGAAACCCTAAATCACTGGTGCTCATACGCGATTGATTACAAGCCGAGACTTTAGCTAAGGCACGAATACCTGCACTACATTGGTCAGCTCGAATCCGTCGCAAACCCTGTTCAACTAAAATCCGATTATTATTGTCCAACACCACCACATCAGCAATTGTTCCTAACGCAACTAAATCTAAAACGCTGGCCAAATTAAATTCAGGAATTTGATGATATTCAAACCAATGATGTTGACGTAAAAAGCTGCGCAATGCTGACATGACATAAAAAATCACCCCAACACCTGCTAAATTTTTACTGGCAAACAAATCTTGGGCTTGATTGGGATTCACGATGGCATTGGCATTTGGCAGAGTGTCTGCGGGCACATGATGATCGGTAATTAACACTTTGATGCCGCATTGCTGGGCTGCTTCAACGCCGCGAAAACTGACAATACCATTGTCCACCGTCATCAATAAATCAGGTTGTTGCGGTTGAGCTAATTCGACAATTTCAGGACTCAAACCATAGCCATGTATTTCTCGATTCGGCACTAAGAAGCTGACGTTTTTTGCACCCATTGCTTGCAAAGACTTAATTGCTAAAGCACAACTGGTTGCCCCATCTGCATCATAATCAGCCACAATTAGGATTTTCTGTTGATGGTAAAGTGCTTCATACAATAAATTTACCGCATCTTGAATACCGTGCAACGAATGGTAGGGTAATAAATGCTTAAGAGAATAATCTAAATCTTGCGCTTGATAAATCTTGCGATTGGCTAATACATGTTGAGTCATCGGGTGAAGATGGCCCGGTAATTGAGGTTGCCCAGTATGCGTATGGCGAATAATCCGTTTCATTGTTTCACTTATAGTTCTAAATAAAAACATATTAATACAACTGAAAGCATATTTATTCGTTTTTTGTTTCTAAATTTTAAACTTAATTCTTAAAATCGCACATTAGTACTAAAAACTACAAAACAAAAGTTTGCAGAGTTTCTTCTTCCCCACAAGCAAATATCCATAGATTTTCATATCTTGATACAATATCACAAATTATGCTTTTTAGGACATGCAATGATTCATGTGATTATCGGTACAAAAGCCCAATTAATTAAAATGGCACCTATTTTAAAACAACTACAAATTCAACAGATTGAATACAATTATATTTTAACAGGACAGCATAAAGATACTGTTAGTGATATTGCTAAAAACTTTAATCTTAAGCAGCCAGACTATATTTTATATTCAGGTAAAGATATTACATCAATTGTAAAAATGGGAGTTTGGTTTATAAAATGTCTTATTCAAACAATTTTTCACAAAAAACAAATATTTAAAGGTGATAAAAAAGGTATTGTTTTGGTGCATGGCGATACGTTTTCAACTTTATTAGGCGCGGTTATGGGTAAATTGGCAGGTTTAAAAGTAGGACATGTGGAATCAGGCTTGCGTTCTTTTAACTTGTTTCATCCATTTCCTGAAGAAATTACCCGTCTTTTAGTATTTAGACTAGCAAATTATCTATTTTGTCCAGGAGAATGGGCAATTCAAAATGTGCAGCGTTATAAAGCTAAGAAAATCAATACTCAATTTAATACGCTTTATGATGCTTTAGTTCAAGTGACACCTCAACTAGAGAGTATTGAGGTCAATGTACCTGTTTATGATTATGCGGTTGTTAGTATTCATCGTTTTGAAAATATTTATAATCAAGCGGTCTTAAATCGAATTATTTCAATCGTGACAGATATTGCAAAAACTCACAAATTGCTATTTATTTTACATAAACCGACAGAAAAAAAATTACATCAATTTGGCGTGTATCAAGCATTAGCACAAAACTCACAAGTTGAATTACGTCAACGCTATGATTATTTTAGATTTATCAAATTAGTCTATCATGCAGATTTTATTATCAGCGATGGTGGCAGTAATCAAGAAGAATGTTATTTTTTAGGTAAACCTATTTTATTGCTGCGCAAAGCCACTGAACGCAATGAAGGTATCGGTCATAATTGCATTTTAAGTGAATATAAACCAGAAGTCATTGCTGGCTTCGTGCAAAATTTTCAACAGTATCAATATGATTTCCAACAATTATCGCCTTCCCCTACCGATATTATTATTGAAAATATCAAGGTGTATGCTGTAAATGAATCTTAAAGGCAGTCCATTTTTAAATCAGTCATCAACCTCAACCACGGTGTATACCACCATTTCTTGACTTTTACCCTTAAATTTCATTGGTGGCAGTTCTTCGGTTTTGGCTTGATGTTTAATATATTCATAAGTATTAGGCCCAATCAAGACTTCTTCGGGACGGGCTTTACTGCAAATCCGTGAAGCCACATTAATCGTATCGCCAACGGAAGTGTATTGATAATGCCATTGTACGCCAATATTACCGACTAAAGCCTGTCCCGTATTAATCCCAACACCAAGATATAACGGCGGGATATCATCTTTATTTTCTGCAAGATATCTCTTCATATTGCCTTGCATAACCAGACCTGCTTTGGCCGCGCGTTTAGCATGATCTTCTTGTGGATTCGGTGCATTGAAAATTGCCATAATTGCATCGCCCATGAAATTTACTACCACGCCACCTTCCTGTTCCACCGCACTGGCCGCAATTTCTAAACAAACATGTAATAAATCAATCATTTCTGAAGGCGTATGTTCCTCGCTAATACTGGTGTAATTGCGCAAATCAGCAAACAATGCGGTGACTTCTCGCATATCTCCACCTAAATCATTAGCAATCCGATTCTCCATCAATGCCTTACCCACTTCACGTGGGACATAATGTTGAATAATAAATTCCATGCGCTGATTAACTTCATCCAATTTACTTTTCAACAATCCCAGCTCATTACGCTGTTGAGTTAAGGTTTGCTGAGTTTGAGTCCATTCTGTTTTATCTATGAGTAACACTAATAAATAGGGCTGTTCTGCTTGATAGGGTAATAAAGCCAAGTTGACATAACACGTGCTGCCATCAGGTAACATACGGTTTAAATTTTCTAAATCAAACTCAGGCAAAATACCTTTAACAACATCTTCAATCACATCTTCACAGCCATATAGTTCAGGTACTAGGTCAAATAAAGTGGCCTCTTCTTGTAACATCTCACCAAATAAATAGGTATCACCACCATGTTGAATCAGATTGTATTCTATATCTATAATTGCGTAGGCCGTTTTTTGATGTTGAAAAATGAATTGTGGTAAATCTTGAAAAGTGCTCATGGTCATAATGGATTTTCAATTTCCAATTGGAGGTTTTTATATGGAATATTACACTCTATTTTATCTCATTTAGCAAAATTTCCCACGTTGTTTATCATATTCTTATGCTAAGCTTGTATGACAAAAACCAAAGAGAGAGGAGCGGCTTATGTCTGATTTACCAGAGTATATTGATGGATTGCCAAACATCTGTGGTTCAGAGGCAGAGTTAGACGCAGCGATTCAAGCCAACTTAGATAAGCCTGTGTTTTTGCCAGATAGCACCATTGATTTTAACAATATAAAAAGTGCTTTCTCAGTTGCTTTACACATGCACCAGCCATTGATCCCCGCAGGTGGTAATGATTTATCAACGGCAGAAATGATCAGTAATTTAAAGTATATGCTGGATAATCCACACATCGGGGACAATCATAATGCATCCGTATTTCACTGGTGCTATAAACGCATTGGTGAGTATGTACCACAGTTATTTGACCAAGGAAAGCAACCGCGAGTCATGTTGGAATATTCTGGGACACTATTCCATGGTTTACGTCATGCGGGTTTAGATGATGTGTTTGATACGCTGAAATATGCAACCAATCATCCACAATACCGTCAAGGCATTGAATGGCTGGGCTGTCCTTGGGGTCATGCGGTCGCGCCATCCACTCCAATTCAAGATTATCGTTTACATGTCAAAGCATGGCAGCATCATTTTGCCGCAATTTTTGGTACGGAAGCATTGACCCGAGTACGTGGTTTTTCACCTTCAGAAATGGCGTTACCAAATCATCCAGATGTGGCCTATGAGTTTGTTAAGACTTTGAAAGACTGTGGTTATCAATGGGTATTGGTGCAAGAGCATACTATTGAGTTAGCGGCCAACGGACAGGGTGTAGAGCAAAAACACTTGCCTCATTTATTAACATGTACCAATTCTAAAGGCGAGTCGGTTTCAATTATTGCTTTAATCAAAACTCAAGGCAGCGATACCAAACTTGTCGCGCAAATGCAGCCTTATTACGAAGCCATCAGTTTGCCACGTTGGGAGCATAAAGGCCATCCAGTACCACCACTGGTTACTCAAATTGCAGATGGAGAAAATGGTGGAGTCATGATGAATGAGTTTCCAGACAAGTTTTTTGAAGCGATGAATAATAGTTCAGGCTCTGAAACACCTGCGATGAATGGCACGGAATATCTTGAGCATTTCTTTGCTAGCACGGGGATGACGGAACAGGATTTAATTCAAGTTCAACCAATTATGCAGCAGCGGATTTGGGATCGATTTGAAGCAGGTGATGGTGCTGAAAAATTAAATATCACCATTAACGAACTACAGAAAGAAGACCATTGTTTTCACATGGAAGGCGGCAGTTGGACCAGTAGTATTTCTTGGGTGCAAGGTTATGAGAATGTATTAGGCCCTATGGAGAAAGCCAGCTCGTTATTTCATGACAAAATATTGGCAAACAATATACCCACCGATGATCCACGTTATCGCAATGTGTTATTACATTTGATGATGTCGCAAACCAGTTGCTATCGCTATTGGGGACAAGGCCAATGGACTGATTATGGTCAAGAAATTTGTCGTCGTGCCTGCGATATTGTGAATTATGACTTTTAGTTTTTAATCTACCTGTTTTGGCTTGACAGTCTTATATTTTAAAATAGCAGAAGAGCTAAAATATATAGGGTTGTCGCCAACTATCAATATTACCAATTCACTAAACAACCACCAGCTACACGCTGTTGGGTTAGAGAGTTTGGCGGCACTGATGCTAATAAATGTATCTGTATTCCATACTTTATATTATAAGTAATTCTTCAGCTTTGGGAGATAGGTCTGTTCGTCTAAAAGGCGAAGGTTTTAACCTTTTGATGGAAACTAAACAACCACCCGCTAAAGACGGGTGGGTTAGAGGCTTGGCGGCTGAAAGCCGGGATACAGGGCGACCAAGCCCTGTTGTCA